>JAZRTR010000015.1:0-53460 GCA_045652085.1 Akkermansia sp. | reverse complement strand
AAGGGTGCTTACATCGCCGGTGTAACTATGTCCAGCTCCATGAATCCCGGTCTGTCCATCAGCCCCGTGGAGTACTCCAAGAACTAATCTGAACCACAAGAACTATTATGAGCAACGAAAAGAAACTCAATCCTCACAAGGGCGTTATCATCGATAGCCTCGTGGCCAAGGTTAACGCTTCTCCCTTCGTGCTGGTGTTCGATTACACTGGCGTGACGGTGCCGGAGTTCACCGAACTGCGTGCCGCTCTGGCCGCTGCCGGTGCCAAGTGCGAAGTGGCCAAGAATACCTTCATGGCCAAGGCTATCGCCTCTGCCGGTCTGCCGGATATCTCCGCTTCCCTCAAGGGCCAGACTGCCTACATCATGGGCAACAGCGATGTGTGCGCCGCCGCCAAGGCTGTGAACACCTTCGCCAAGAAGTCCAAGAAGGCTGCCTGGAAGGCCGGTATCCTCGACGGCGCTGAGCTGTCTGCCGACAAGATCAAGGCCCTGGGCGACCTGCCCAGCCGCGAAGTATTGCTGGCCACCCTGCTTGGTACCATCAATGGTGCCGGTGCTGCTCTGGCCCGCGTCATCCAGGCCTACGTCGACAAGGAAAATGGTGGTGCAACGGAAGAAACTTCCGCTGCAGAGTAAAAAAAGACTTGAACAGATGGCGGCGGTGTGGTATCAACTGCCCGCCGCCTGAAAAAATTAGGCTCTCTGTCGGCTCTCCGGCCGGTGAGAACTGAAATGGATGGGGAGCCCCCATCCGCGACAAGAACCAATTAAAACAGAAAAAATACTACAATGGCTGATATCAATACTATCGCTGAGGAACTTGGCAAGCTTACCATCCTGGAGGCTGCTGAGCTTGTGAAGATGCTGGAAGAGAAGTGGGGCGTTTCCGCCGCTGCTCCCGTTGCCGCTGCTGCTGCTCCCGCCGCTGCTGAGGCTGCTGAGGAGAAGACCGACTTCGACGTTGAGCTGACCGACGCCGGTGCCAGCAAGATCAACGTGATTAAGGTTGTGCGTACCGTCAAGCCCGGTCTGGGTCTGGCTGACGCCAAGAAGATCGTTGAAAGCGCTCCCGCCGTTCTCCTTGAAGGTGTTTCCAAGGAGGAAGCCGAGAAGGCCAAGGCCGAGCTCGAGAAGGCTGGTGCCAAGGTTACCATCAAGTAAGCTTTCTTTTTACGCGAAGCAGGAGGGGATTATTGTCCTCTCCTGCCTTCGCGTCCCTCCGTTTCCGGATATATTCGGAAATGTTTGCACTGTATTTACGCTTAGTTAATTAAAAACTTCGTTCCCGCGCATGTATGCGCGTGAGATCGACCCGGGGCAGGCAGCCCGCCGCATGATCCGGGTCGGTTTTACCAAAGGAACCGACCGGCACCTGGTCAGGTGCACAACTTCATCTCCGCCAACTCCATGTCCAAGCCCAAGCAAGAGCGAATCAGTTTCGGCAAGATCAAGGAGGTCATTGACCCGCCTAACTTGATTGAGATTCAGACTAAGTCCTACGAGGAATTCCTTCAGCGTTTCACCGCTCCCGACCAAAGACTCAAGATGGGTCTGCAGGCCGTTTTGTCTGAGCACTTCCCGATTGAGAGCTACGACGGCGCAATTCGCCTGGATTTCGTGTCCTACCGTATTGAAGCCCCCAAGACCTCTGACTTTGCCGCCATCCGCTGCGGCGAGACGTACAGCGCAGCTCTGTATGTGAAGTTCAGCCTCAAGTGCGGTGACTACACGAGCGAGGAAGACGTGTACATGGGCGAGATTCCCATGATTACCGATCGTGGTACCTTCGTCATCAACGGTGCCGAGCGCGTGATTGTGGCTCAGCTGCATCGTTCCCCCGGTCTGTGCTTCGAGAAGACTCAGCACAGCAACGGTAAGGACATCTACTCTTTCCGTATTATCCCCGACCGCGGTTCCTGGCTTGAGGTTCAGTTCGACACGAACGACCTCATGTACGTGTTCCTCGACCGCCGTCGCCGCCGCCGCAAGTTCCTTGCCACCACCTTCCTGCGCTACCTCGGCTATGAGACCGACCGCCAGATTGTGGAGCAGTTCTACACCATCGAGAAGCTGCACCTCAGCGCTGTGGCCGGCCCCGAGCTGGAATACCTGGTGCCCTTCGAGGACGTGAAGTTCGGCGACGAGCAGGACGGCCGCAAGGCTACCATCATTGCCAAGGCCTACGAACCCCTCAGCCTGGCTACTATCCGCAAGATGCAGGAGCTCGGCATCGAGGAGATTGAGGTTATCGACCAGCGCGAAGAAGAGACGCTGGTGAAGACCCTCAAGAAGGACCTCGCCCACGACCGCGAGTCCGCCCTCAAGGAAATCTTCCGCAAGTTCCGTCCCGGCGATCCCTCCTCCGTGCAGCAGGCTGCCACCGCTCTCGACCGCCTGTTCAAGGACGAGAAGCGCTACGACCTCACCCGCGTGGGTCGCTACAAGATCAACCAGAAGCTCGGTCTCGACGTTTCTGAGGATTGCCGCCTGATTCAGCCCATCGACTTCCTGGCCTCCCTCAAGTACCTGCTGCGTCTTACGCACGGTGAAGGGCAGGTGGATGATATCGACCACCTCGGCAACCGCCGCGTGCGTGCCGTGGGTGAACTCATTTCCAACCAGTGCCGCGTGGGCCTTGCCCGCACCGAGCGTCTGGTCAAGGAGCGCATGACCCTGTGCGATACCACCCGCACCGATATCACCCCCAGCAAGCTCATCAACCCGAAGGCTCTCAGCGCCGTGGTGCGCGACTTCTTCGGCCGCAGCCAGCTGTCCCAGTTCATGGACCAGATTAACCCGCTCGCCGAGCTGACGCACAAGCGCCGTCTTTCCGCTCTGGGCCCGGGTGGTCTGAACCGCGACCGCGCCGGCTTCGAGGTGCGAGACGTGCATCCCTCCCACTATGGCCGTATCTGCCCCATTGAGACCCCCGAAGGTCCGAATATCGGTCTTATCAACTCCCTCTGCACCTATGCCCGCATCGACGAGTACGGCTTCATCGAGACGCCGTTCCGCCGCGTGAAGCAGGTGGAGAAGAAGAACGCCAAGGGCGAAGTGGTGGGCACTGAGTCTGTGGTGACCAACGAGGTTGTGTACCTCACTGCCGATAAGGAAGAGTACCACCTGATTGCCCAGGCCAACAACCCCATCGACAACGACAACGGCAGCGGCCACTTCACCGGCAAGCGCGTGACGGCTCGTGAGCACGGCGAATTCATCGAAGTCGACCCCTCCAAGGTTGAGTTCATGGACGTGTCTCCCAAGCAGATTATCTCCATCGCCGCCGGTCTCATTCCCTTCCTTGAGCACGACGACGCTAACCGTGCACTCATGGGTGCAAACATGCAGCGCCAGGGTGTGCCGTTGATGGTGAACCAGGCCCCGCTCGTGGGTACCGGTATCGAAGCCAAGTGCGCACGCGATAGTTGCGCCGTGGTCTGCGCCGTGGCTCCCGGCATGGTGGCTTCTGCCACGGCTGTGTACGTGGTGACCACCCCCGATGGTGAGCTCCCCGTATCTCCGAATACCTGGCTGAGCGACCCCGAGAGCATCAAGACCGATGCCGACAAGGGTATCTACGTGTACCAGCTGCGCAAGTTCATGCGCTCCAACGCCTCCACCTGCATCAACCAGAAGCCCATCGTCTCCCGTGGCGATGTGGTGAAGCCCGGCGATGTGCTGGCCGACGGTCCCTGTACCGATGGCGGTGAGCTGGCTCTGGGTCGCAACGTGCTGGTGGCCTACATGTCCTGGTATGGTTACAACTTCGAAGACGCCATCATCATCTCCGAGCGTCTGGTGCAGGAAGATGCCTACACCTCCATCCACATCGAGGAGTTCGAGGAGAAGGCCCGCGACACCAAGCTCGGCCCGGAAGAAATCACCCGTGATATCCCCAACGTGGGCGATGACGCCCTCAAGAACCTGGGCAGCGACGGCGTGGTCCGCATCGGTGCCGAGGTGAAGCCCGGCGACATCCTCGTGGGTAAGATTACTCCCAAGAGCGAGACCGACCTGGCTCCCGAGGAGCGCCTCCTGCGCGCCATTTTCGGTGAGAAGGCCGCCGACGTGAAGGATACCTCTCTGCGCGTGCCCCCGGGCACCACAGGTGTGGTGATGGACGTGCGCGTGGTGCGTTCCACCGCTCCCGGTGCTCCCGCCGTGGACGTGGAGAAGGAAGCCCAGAAGCAGCGCAAGAAGGTGGACGCTGAGTACGAGCGCGATCGCGATGCCCTCATCGAGCAGCTCACCAGCAAGCTTTCCGACCGCCTGCTCGGCGAGAAGATTCCGCTGGAAGTGACCCGCGTGGGCACCAACGAGCTCATCATCCCTGCCAACCGCAAGATTACCAAGACCCTGCTTCGCAAGCTGGCCGTGTGCCACGACCAGATTGAGATGAACGAAAGCCCGGTGCGCAACCAGATTTTCGAAATCATCAACAGCTACGAGCCCCGCTTCGCCGACCTCGACGAAGAGCGCGACCGCAAGCTCGACCAGATCGAAGCCGGAGCCGAGATGGACCCGGGCGTGGTGACCGAGGTTAAGGTCTACATCGCCACCAAGCGTAAGCTGGGTGTGGGTGATAAGATGGCCGGTCGTCACGGTAACAAGGGTGTGTGCTCCCGCGTACTGCCCGTAGAGGATATGCCCTACCTGGAAGATGGTACCCCCGTGGACATCATCCTGAACCCCCTGGGCGTGCCTTCCCGAATGAACGTGGGTCAGGTGCTCGAAGCTCACCTCGGCGTTGCCGCCAAGGCTCTGGGCTTCAAGGTGGCCACCCCCGTATTCGACGGTATCCAGGAATCTCAGATTTGGGACTTCATGAGCCAGGCCAAGCAGCAGCCCGGATTCACCTGGGTGGGCGATGGCAAGGATGGCTCCGTGGCTGGTAAGAGCCGCCTTATCGACGGTCTCACCGGTGAATACTTCCACTATCCCGTGGTGGTGGGCTACACCTACATGCTCAAGCTGAACCACCTCGTGGCCGATAAGGTGCACGCCCGTGCCGTGGGTACCTACTCCCTCGTCACGCAGCAGCCCCTGGGCGGTAAGGCTCAGCACGGTGGCCAGCGTTTCGGTGAAATGGAAGTGTGGGCCATGGAGGCATACGGCGCAGCCTATACTCTGCAGGAGCTGCTCACCGTCAAGTCCGACGACGTGCAGGGCCGTACCCGCATTTACGAGAACATCGTCAAGGGCGACAACTCGCTCGAGGCCGGCACTCCCGAGTCCTTCAACGTGCTCATCAAGGAAATGCAGGCTCTCTGCCTCAACGTGCAGCCCACCGAGAAGCGCGACCGCGAGAACGCTCCGCAGACCACGGACGACCTCTTCGCTCTGCTTGCCGGCGACGGTATGGATGACGAGGATGGCTTCGATTCCGATGACGACGACGATTTCGATGGTGACTTCTCCGACATGGACTCCGACGACTACGCCGGTTCCGACGACGAGGACGAAGACGATTCCGATATGTAAACCTGTAACCGCCACCCGGGCTGGCATGCCGGGCCGGGTGGCATTCCCAAACCTCTCAAATATCTACTAATATGTCTTTTAACGACCTTAATAACGAGAAGCCCAAGAACTTCGATCAGGTTTGCATCACCGTGGCCAGCCCGGATGATATCCTGAGCTGGTCCAGCGGCGAGGTCAAGAACCCCGAGACGATTAACTACCGCACGTTCAAGCCCGAGAAGGGTGGTCTGTTCTGCGAGCGTATCTTCGGCCCGACCCGCGACATGGAGTGCTCCTGCGGCCGCTATAAGCGCGCCAAGAACAAGGGCATGATCTGTGACCGCTGCGGCGTGGAGGTGACCACCTCCCGTGTGCGCCGCGAGCGCATGGGCCACATCAACCTGGCCGTGCCGGTGACCCATATCTGGTTCTACAAGTGCATGCCCAGCCGCATCGGCCTCATGCTCGACCTCACCGCCCGCGACCTGGAGCGCGTGATTTACTACGAGGACTACATCGTCATCGATCCCAAGGATGTGGCCGGCATTGAGCGTGGCCAGATTCTGACCGAGGAGGAGTACGATGAGCTCATGGAGGACTACGGCGATGACGCCCCCGAGGCCGGCATGGGTGCAGCTGCCATTCAGCGCCTGCTTGCCACCATCGACCTCGATGCTCTGGTAGACACCCTGCGCCAGGAGATGGAGAAGACCAACTCCAAGCAGAATAAGCGCAAGCTGGCCAAGCGCCTGCAGCTTGTTCAGGGCTTCCGCACCAGCGGCTGCAAGCCCGAGTGGATGGTGCTCACCACGCTGCCCGTGATTCCCCCGGACCTGCGTCCCCTCGTTCCGCTGCCCGGTGGCCGTTTCGCCACCAGCGACCTGAACGACCTGTACCGCCGCGTCATCAACCGTAACAACCGTCTTCGAGAGCTCGCCGCTCTCCAGACCCCCGAGGTGATTAAGCGCAACGAAATGCGCATGCTCCAGGAGGCTGTGGACGCCCTGTTCGACAACGGCCGCCATGGCCGCCACGTGACCGGCGCCGGCAACCGCCCGCTGAAGTCCCTCTCCGACATGCTGAAGGGCAAGAGCGGCCGCTTCCGTCAGAACCTGCTCGGTAAGCGTGTGGACTACTCCGGCCGTTCCGTGATTGTGATTGGTCCGAACCTGAAGATGAACCAGTGCGGTCTTCCCAAGAAGATGGCCCTGAGCCTGTTCGAACCCTTCATCATCCACCGCCTCAAGGAGATGGGTTGCGTGCACACCGTGCGCTCCGCCAAGAAGATGATTGACCGCAAGGAGCCCATCGTGTGGGATATCCTGGAAGAGGTGACCAAGGGCCACCCCGTGTTCCTGAACCGTGCTCCTACGCTGCACCGCCTTTCCATCCAGGCTTTCGAGCCTGTGCTTATCGAAGGTTCCGCTATCCGTCTGCACCCGCTCGTGTGTACCGGTTACAACGCTGACTTCGACGGTGACCAGATGGCTGTGCACGTTCCCCTGAGCGTGGAAGCCCAGCTGGAGGCCCGCCTCCTCATGCTGGCTCCCAACAACATCTTCTCCCCGGCTTCCGGTAAGCCCATCTGCACTCCCTCTCAGGATATCATTCTGGGTTCCTACTACCTCACGCACACCCGTGCCAAGGAAGTGAAGGAGATGCAGGACCACGCCAACCTGCTGCCCCTCTTCGAGTCCATCTCTGAAGTGGAGTTCGCTATTGCTGCCCGCAAGATTGGCTATCACGAGTGGATTCGCCTGAAGAACCCGGATTACGGCAAGACCGGTCGCGAGTTTGACCGCCTTTCCTTCAACCAGGAGAACGTGGGTCGCAAGACCATCGTTACCACTGCAGGCCGTGTGCGTTTCAACGAAATCTGGCCGAACGAGATTGGTTACATCAACCGTAACGTCGGTAAGAAGCAGCTCGGTGAAATCATCTGGCGCTGCTATCAGACCTGCGGTCAGGCCAAGACTGTGGAGACTCTGGACGCCCTGAAGTCCCTCGGTTATAAGGAGGCTACTCGCTCCGGTTGCTCCATCGGTATCGTGGACATGGTGGTGCCTGAGCACAAGAATGAGCTCATTGCCGCTGCCTATGACGAGGTGACCAAGGTGACCGAGCAGTATGAGGAAGGTCTTATCACGAACGGCGAGCGCTATGAAAAGGTGGTTAACATCTGGTCCTCCACAACGGACGCCATCCAGAAGGAGCTCTACACCAAGCTGGAGTATAACGACGGTTCCGCCGTGGCTAACCCCCTCTACATGATGGTGGACTCCGGTGCTCGTGGTAACAAGGCTCAGATTAAGCAGCTCTCCGGTATGCGTGGTCTTATGGCCAAGCCCAGTGGTGAAATTATCGAGCGCCCCATTACCTCCAACTTCCGTGAAGGTCTGAGCGTGCTGGAGTACTTCATCTCCACTCACGGTGCCCGTAAGGGTCTGGCTGATACTGCTCTTAAGACGGCTGACTCCGGTTACATGACCCGTAAGCTCGTGGACGTGGCTCAGGACGTTATCGTACGTGATGAGGACTGCGGTACCGATAATGGTATCACCATGACCGCTATTTACGACGGTGATGATGAAATCGCCAGCCTTTCCATGCGTATTTACGGCCGCGTGACCTGTGATGATATCTATGACCCGACCAGCCATGAGCTCATCGTGGCTAAGAACGAAATCATCACGGATGAGGCTGCCAAGCGCATCGAGAACGTGGGTATCGAGAAGGTGAAGGTTCGCTCCGTGCTGACCTGTGAACTCACCAAGGGCTGCTGCGCCAAGTGCTACGGCCTGAACCTTGCCACCGGCAAGGGCGTGAAGGTGGGTGAGGCTGTGGGTATCATTGCCGCTCAGTCCATCGGTGAGCCCGGTACTCAGCTTACCATGCGTACCTTCCACGTGGGTGGTACCGCTTCTGCCTCCGCCAGCCGTCCCGAATACGTGGCTAAGACTGATGGTATGGTTATCTATGACGAGAACCTCCGTGGCCGCTGCGTACAGGACGAGAACGGTAACAACGTGGTGCTCTGCAAGAACGGCTGCGTAAAGGTTTACGACGCCGAGGGCAAGGAGCAGGAATCTTACCAGCTTACCATGGGTGCCGTGCTGCACGTGAAGGATGGTGAGAACATCACCGCTAAGACCCTCATCGCTGAGTGGGATCCCTTCGCCATTCCGGTTATCTCCGAAATCGGCGGTACCGTGGAGTTCGCTGACATGATTGAAGGTATTACCTGCCGCACCGAGTCCGGTCATACCGAATCCGGTAAGGGTACCACCGTTATCATCGATCACCGTCAGGACCTCGCTCCCCGCATCATCGTGCACACCGCTAAGCCCGGCAGCGCTAAGGACCAGCCCCGCGTGTACTCCATTCCCACCGGCGCTTACCTTGCCGTGAGCAACAAGCAGAAGATTTCTGCCGGTACTCCCGTGGCTAAGACTCCCCGTAAGGTGCAGAAGACAAACGATATTACCGGTGGTCTTCCCCGTGTGGCTGAGCTCTTTGAAGCTCGCCGCCCGAAGGATACCTGCACGCTGGCTGAGATGGACGGTATCGTCGGTATTGATGACGCCATGATTCGCGGTAAGAAGGTGGTGACTATCTATCGTGATGCTGAGGCTAAGGAGGCAGCCGGCAAGAGCCGTCGCCGTTCTTCCAAGCTGGAGAATCATGATGAGAACGAAGGCGCTATCTCCATTAAGCACCTTGTGCCCATGGACCGCCACATCATCGTGCATGATGGTGACTTCGTGCGCGCCGGTGAGCCCCTCTCTGACGGTTCTGAGGCTTCTGATGAAATCCTTCGCATCTGCGGTAAGGAGGCCCTTCAGGAGCACCTCGTGAACAAGGTACAGCAGGTGTACCGTGTGCAGGGTGTGGAGATTAACGACAAGCACGTTGAAATCATCGTTTCTCAGATGCTGCGCAAGGTGCGCGTGAAGGACCCGGGTGACACCGGCCTGCTCTGGGGTGACGAGGTGGATCGTACCACACTCGCTCGCATCAACCGCGAGACCATGAACATGAATGGCCGCCCGGCTGACAGTGAACCCATCCTTCTGGGTATCACCAAGGCCTCTCTGAAGACGGATTCCTTCATCTCCGCTGCATCCTTCCAGGATACCACCCGCGTGCTCACTGAGGCCGCAACCCTGGGCAAGATTGATATGCTGGAGGGCTTCAAGGAGAACGTGATTCTCGGTCACCTCATTCCTGCCGGTACCGGTTTCGACAAGTACCGCAACATCGTGGTGGAGGCTGCTCCCGGTGCTACCCCCATTCCCCGCGCTCGCTGGGAGGATGATGAGGATGATTTCTCCGCTGCTGAGGAGTCCATCTCCGTGGGTATCGAGGAGTAATCCCGCCTGAGTTTGTAACCTCAACATTTTCCGGCCCGGTTTCCATTATGGAAGCCGGGCCGATTGATTTTTTGCATAGCAGGTAAAAATAATCTTGTCATTGTGAAAAGAAAGCGTTAAGATGGAGAAATGAGGAAATCTGATTATTTACTCCCGGCAGGTTGCAGTCTGCTTTTTTCAGCCATGGTATATGCTGCTGAGCTTCCGCTTGGGGCAGATGTGCCATCCGTCTACGAGGCGGCAGAGAGCGGCAATATGCAGGCTTTGCGCGCTATTGTGGAGGATAAGGCTGATACTAATGCGCCGGACGAGCAGGGGCGTACTCCTCTTGATATTGCGGTGGCAGCCGGGCATGCAGAGGCCGTGGCTTTTCTGATTGCAAATGGTGCTTCTCCTACGATGCGTACAATGTCGCTTGTTACTACGCCGGAGGTTTTGGAGGTTTTACAGGCGGCTCTGGACGCACGAAATTTGGAGTTGCAGCTCAGTGAGGCAGTAGCGTCCGGAAATCTTCCTGAGGCGCGCAGGCTGCTTGCACAAGGGGTGAGTGCGAATGCTCTGACGCCGGATAATCAGATGTCCGTTCTGATGCAAGCCGTGAAAGCACGCCGAATCTGGATGGTGCGGGTGCTTTTGGAAAATGGTGCGGATCCGAACTATGTGAATCCGCAGTCAAAGAGCGTGCTTCATATCGCCGCTACGGATGCCGGAGGCCCCATTGTGCGCCGCTTGTTGGCTGCGGGGGCGAATCCTATGGCGGCCGGTAGTAACAGAGTCACGCCATTGCATGATGCTGTCTGGGCGAATAATGCTGATACGGTGCGAGCTCTTCTTCCTGCTTACCGAGCCCAAAATTTTAACCCGGATGGCATGAATGGTTTGCCCCTCATCATGGCTATCACTAAGGGTAATCGGAGTATGGTGCGTGATTTTATTGCCGCCGGTACAGATTTGCGTGGTGAATGTTTCAATGAGAATCCTCCGCTGGCCGTTGCCGTAAAAGCAGGGAGGGTGCATATCGCTCGTGATTTGCTGCGTGCCGGTGCGGATCCGGACGCAAAGGATTCAGAGGGACGCTCGGCCCGTGATTACGCCGCCATGAGCGGGATGAACCTGTTTGATTAATAATGGCACTACCCGAGGTGTATACCCGGGGTGTAACGTAGGTGGAGGGGGGCGTATGTGCTACTAGATTACAGGCTGTAAGTGTCAATAAACTTGTTTACAGCCTCTTCAAAGGGAACTTTCTTCACCATCTGTTCTACTGTAGGATGTGCGAATCCGATGGTAGGAGGATATGCCATATAATCTCCGTAAAAGAACTGCAGATAGGCATGTGATTTATTCGGGGCGTTCAACTCGACCCCTTCGAAGTATAGCTTTCTCAGCGGAAAGATAGTGTCGTATGATAGAGCTGTGTTTTTTGTGAACGTTATGGCGGGGGAGAGGAAGATGCCGGGACTGTCACTTTCCTCTGCTGGAGAATTTTTATCCAGAATTTTGGTCCAAATTTTCTTTTGTACCTGTTCATCCGTGTAATTCAGGTACGGGGGTTGGAAAACGATGGCCTTCTTGTACTGGGTAAGTTTGCGCTCGATGGCCGCTTTATTCGTTTCAGTGATAGGTTCGAAATACAGGTGATAGGGATACACGTCTATATTCAGAGGGGTTCCCTCGTAGCCTATCTGGAGAAAGGCGTGTTGCGTCCATGTGAAGCCTTCTTCTTTCGGGAAGAGCTGTGGGAGCTTTTCTGCCAGCTTTTCGTAATCCGAGCGCAACATGCTTACATCCAAGTCATCATCCCAGGGGATAAAGCCCTTGTGCCTTACTGCTCCCAGCAAGGTGCCGTAGTCCATCCAATAGCGCAAGCCTTGTTCTTCGCATCGTTTTGCAAATAATTTAAGTAGGACAGTATTGCCGTCTTGTAGAAGCCTGAGCTTACCGGTAGCTTGGGGAACTCGGTCTATAGGAAACTGAGCAATGAGTATATTACGAATGTCGTTAAGACGTCCTTCAACGGATAAATCTTTTTTCTTCCTTCTATATGCCAGAAAACCTTGTACCAGTTTACGAAGATGGTACGGAAGGATGCAGGTTATCTTATGTCTAAGGAAAGAAAATGCACTCATTTTGATTTCGATGATATGAATGGAATAATAAATGAGAAGACAGTACTTTACTTCATGTAAAGCTTTTCATCCGGCATTCCGGTAAGCTTCATGAGTGCTTTGCCGAGGTAGCGCATGACGAGGATGAGCGTGGTCAGGAGGGGTACGCCGATGATGAGGTAACCCATCCAAGTCATTTTGCCGACGGCGTAATTGTACTGTTCAGCCTGTTCTGCTGCGGGCATATCAGGGACAGGCAGCAGGAAGTAGAGGGCAAGGGCGAAGTTCAGTAGGGCTGAGAAAAAGAGGGAGCCGGATGTCATGAGTGCGGCGCGCTTCAGCACGCTGTCATAGCCACTCTGCAGGTTTTTCTTTTCCACAGTGCTCTCGATGCGGCGGATGTCAAAAATGGCATCAGAATACACGCAGGCGCGCAGCAGGGAACCCTCCTTGCCGCCGCTCACTAGCATGGCGCCGGCCAGCAGCAGGGCGATGATGGCTTCCTTCGCGGCGTACCACCAAGGAGTGTCCGGGCGGATGGCGAGCTCTTCACCTGTATTGGCGTAGATGGTGACCACACCGGTCAGAATGGTGCCCAGCAGACCGAAGGCCGTCATAGCTTCGATTTTTCGCTCCGTGATGAGGCTGTAGATGCCGCAGCCTATGGGCAGGGCAAGTGCCACCACCATGGCCCAAGTGGTTCCCAGATGCCAGAACTTATCACCGGTGGCGGAGCAGTTATCCAGAATGAGAACAGGGGCGAGAACGCTCAGCAGGACGTTCAGAAGGCTCTTGGTCGCTTTGTCCATGGTGACCTTCTTATTTCATGCTTGCGATAGCGGCTGCCATATCAGCTGCGCGGAAAGTGCTGCTGCCAGCCACGAGGCAGTCCGCGCCGGCTTCTGCACAGAGGGGGGCCTGTGCGGTGCCGATGCCGCCGTCCATCTGAATGAGGAACTTCAGCCCTTGCTCCTTGCGGGCGGCGTCCAGTACACGTACTTTTTCCAGAACTTCACCCATGAAGCTCTGGCCGCCGAAGCCCGGTACTACGCTCATCACCAGCACCATGTCCAGCTCAGCGAGGTAGGGCATGACTTTCTCTACGGGGGTGGCAGGGTTCACCGCCAGACCGGCATGGGCGCCGCCTTCGCGAATGGCTGCTAGGGTGGCGTGCAGATCCACGTGCCCCTCGCGCTCCACGTGAATGGTAATCATGTTCATGCCGGCTTTCAGGAAGCGGGGCAGGTAGTGGTCGGGCGCGTCAATCATGAGGTGAGCGTCCAAATAGGCATTAGCCGGCACACTGTTACGGATGGCCGAGCAGATATCCGGCCCGAAGGAGATGTTGTCCACAAAGGAACCATCCATGACATCGAGGTGCAGCCAATCGGCCCCGGCAGTCAGGGCGCGGGCTGCCTCCGATCCGATGCTACGGAAATCACAGGCAAGCATGGAAGGGGCAATGAGCATAATCTGAAAGTAATAGTTATATTTGCGGACATCAGCATACCTGCAAAACTGCCGTTTTGCAAGATAAAAGAGCTCCCTACTCGGTGTTTGCATGTTGTAAAATCAAATACAATGCCTAAAAGTCGCCAAAGGAGCCCAATCTGCCCTAGCAGGATAGGGGGGGAGGACGACAATGAGTCCTTCCTCCTTGTGGCAACGATGAAATAAAAAGTGTGCTTTCCGGTGTTGTAGATGGCATAATGACAGTGAACCCAAAAAACAGAAGAACATTGTGCATCGCTAATGCGGATTTGGTGGCTGTACCTACCTTGTTATAACAAATTGAGGTAATCCCTTTTCTTCTGGTACCCATTCCGTAGGCTAAGATTAATCCCCTTTATATCAGCCAATCTGAAAAAGAGCACCGAAATGCAACGCAGAGTACAAATTACTTGACCGAAATGTTAAAATTGAATATAATGCCTGCGTTAACGAGGCTCTGATAGGGATATTTTGCAGATGACTAAGCCGTGTATGAACATTGAGAAATCGGAAGCTAAATACTTATTAATTTAACCATCCTGCAGGCATTGGAATGCTTTCGAAAGGGAAGAACTGGAGAATGTGTTGATATAATTGTTCAGGGGAACCGGACTGTATTTTAAGTCCGACAAGCAGTGGGCCTTAACTCATAATTTTCGTCCCTATTGGGGATTCTTTGTGTAGAATATTATATTAGATTTACTTAATCCATAAAATTTCAAAATTATGCAAGCTATCATTCTGGCTGCTGGTATGGGTAAACGCTTGGGTGAACTTACCCAAAACAATACCAAGTGTATGGTAAAGGTCAATGGTGTAACCCTCATTGAGCGTCTGTTATGCCAGTTAGAGAACGCGAAATGCCCTGAGCCTCTTTCGCGAATCGTTATTGTTACCGGTTATGAGGGGCGTAAACTCAGAGAGTATGTGGACACTCTGGGCATAAAGTGTCCTATTGAGTATGTGGACAATCCTATCTACGCCACGACAAATAATATCTATTCTCTTTATCTTGCAAAGGATTACCTGATGAGGGAAGATACCCTCTTGTTTGAATCTGATCTGATTATGGAGGATTCTGTGATTGAGCGTATTGTGCAGAATCCCTATCCCAGTTTGGCTCTGGTGGATAAGTTTGAGAGCTGGATGGACGGTACCGTTGTTACATTGGACGATGAGGATAATATCAAGAGCTTTATCCCCGGCAGCAAATTCTCACACGAGGCTACAGAGGATTATTACAAAACGGTCAACATCTATAAGTTCAGCAAAGAGTTCTCAACCTCCCACTATGTGCCGTTCCTTGCTGCTTACAGCAAAGCTCTGGGTAATAACGAATATTATGAACAAGTATTGCGTGTTATCGCACTGCTGGATAAACCGGAAATTAAGGCTTTGCGTTTGACCGGTGAAGCTTGGTATGAGATTGACGATATTCAGGATCTCGATATTGCGGAATCCATGTTCTGCAAACCGGAAGAGAAACTTAAAAAAATGGAAGGCCGCTACGGTGGCTATTGGCGTTATCCCCGCATTTTGGACTTCTGCTATCTGGTCAATCCCTATTTCCCGAATGCTCGCTTGATGTCGGAGCTGAAAGCTAATTTTGACCGCTTGGTGTGCAATTATCCCTCAGGTATGAGAGTTAATAGCCTACTTGCTGGCAAATATTTTGGCATTAAGCACAATTATGTATGTGTGGGTAATGGTGCTGCCGAACTTATCAAGGGCCTTATGGAGTCTCTCGAGGGTAAGCTGGGCGTGGTGCTGCCTACCTTCGAGGAATATCCTAACAGACTGAGCAAAGATCGGCTGGTCTGTTATGAAACTGTGGAGCATGATTTTGCCTACACGGCAGATATGCTGATGGAGTATTTTGATGATAAAGATATCAACACACTCTTGGTGGTTAACCCTGATAATCCTAGCGGTAATTTTATACCTAGGGCAGATGTGCTGCGCCTGTGTGCATGGAGCCGTAAGAAGGGGATTAAGCTTATCATTGATGAGTCTTTTGTTGACTTCTCTGAAGGTACTCCGAACAACACACTTTTGACCAACGAAGTGCTTGAGAGTTATCCCCACCTTGTAGTGGTTAAGAGTATCTCCAAGTCCTATGGTGTACCTGGGTTGAGACTCGGTATCATGGCAAGCGGTGATGAGCAATTTATCAGTTGGCTCAAGAAAGACGTTGCTATCTGGAATATCAATTCTCTGGGTGAGTTCTACATGCAGATTTTCGGCAAGTATGAGAAAAATTATCAGCAGGCTTGTGTTCAGTTTATGAATGAGCGCAGGCGTTTTATGAATGAACTCTCAGCCGTTCCATTCCTTCGTGTTTTACCCAGTCAGGCGAATTACTTCCTCTGTGAAGTGCTGCCGCCTTATACCTCTCGCCAGCTTACTGAGACCCTTCTAGAGAAGCATGATATCCTCATTAAAGATTGCAGTGGAAAAAATGCCATGAAGGGGCGCAACTTCATCCGTATCGCGGTACGAGATGAAAAGGATAATAATGCTTTGACTGAGGCAATGAAAAACATTTAATCAATCCAATTATGAAAATCATTACTAACGAACAGGTTGAAGCTCAGTTGTCTTATGCGAAGGCTGTAACTTGGGTAAAGGAGTCCTTTTCCCTTAAAAAGAAATCTAAATTGCCGCATAAGATTAGTATTCCGTTCGAAGAACTGAATTTCATGAATACCATGCCGTGCATGGTTCCTTCATTGAACGTATTTGGTGCAAAGATAGTAACCAGATACTCGAATAGAGTGCCATCTGTGGATGGTGAGTTGTTGTTGTATCGCTATTCTGATGGTGAGTTATTGAGCCTGATGGATGCATACCATATTACGACATTCCGCACCGGTGCGGTGGCGGCTGTCGCGGTAGAAACTTTGGCTAAATCGGATTTTGAGAGCATCGGTGTTATGGGGCTGGGCTCTACCGGTGTGGCAACCATCAAATGTCTGGCTGCCATTTATTCTGAACGAAAGATAACTCTCAATTTATTGAAATACAAAGATCATGTTGAGAGAATTGATGGTTGGATACGAGACAATACCTGTTGGAATATTGTAGTATCCGAAACTCCGGAGGAGATGGTTCGCGCTAGTGATGTTGTTATCTCATGTATTACGTACGCTGGTGATTTGATTGCTCCTGTCGAGGCCTATCGTCCCGGTTGTCTTGTTGTGCCGGTTCATACGCGAGGCTTTCAAAATTGTGACTTGACGTTTGACCGGGTATTTGCAGATGATACTTCACATGTAGACGGGTTTAAATATTTTAATCGTTTTAAATCATTTGCAGAATTGCCTGATGTGTTGGACGGAACTATCCAAGGTAGACAAAATGATGAGGAGCAAATTCTCAGTTACAATATAGGTTTAGCATTGCATGACATAGTGTTTGCTCACCATTTATATGAGCAGATAGCCAAATAGATTTTAAATTTGTCAGAAGAACGGAAATATATGGTACTCTGTTTTGGTATTGGGTAGCAGGGTTGTCAACCGAGTTGGTATGCACATGAGGATATGGAACGTTATACTCCTCTTCTTGAAGATTTGTTTGACACACCATTGGTTCAGCTGTCGAGCGCATATCCATTTCTCCTGACGAACTCCAATCCTTTGCTGCATCCATCTCGATTAGTTGACATGTTTAGAAACTATGAGAATGGGGTGTACTATCCACGTAACTTTTTATTTTATGAAGAGTGGACAGATGTGAGCAGTGAGCTATATATCCAGGCCGATGCAGAATTGTTGAAAGCCTGTGAAAAATGCCTAGACATGACTATTGGGAAAGATATCATTCCGGTAAAGGAGTATTACGAATCTTCTGCGGTGAAGGCCTTGGCCAAGAAAATCAACTCAATAACTGCGTTCAAGGGTATTCTTTCCCCTATGAAACAAGTTAGCCAAGGCTGGGTGCCGGATTTTGAGTCTCGTTATTTTACTGAAGATGTAGCATGGGGAACAAAGCCCATATGTGATTATGCTAGGGAGATTGGGGTTGATACTCCGATTTTAGACTATTTCACCAGCTGGACTGAAGGAATAATACAAGCCAGTAAAAATTGACTCTTCCCTACCAAATAGGCGCAAGATAATAAACAAAGCCAAGCAACAGAAAAAGTCATTCTCTGGCTGAGAATGACTTTTTTGAACGCTAATCGCCAGACAGTTGTTACTGTTACAGCGTATAATCAGGCGTGTGTAAGTTATGAGGCGTTATCTGCCGAAACGATCGATAAAGATATTGAGCTGAGATTCGAACTTCATCGTTTTGAGCATTTCTGCGACATTTTGGTGCCAGAAACCCACTTTTGGGGGATAGGTCATGTAATCACCATATATTGTTTCCAAGTACTGTCGAGTGTGGTGCGGAGCCGAAAATGATAAGCCTTCAAATTCTGTTTCTTTTAAGGGAAATATATCATCGTAGCGAAAAATACGATCTCTGAGGAAGGCAGCAGTCGGTGATAAGAATACTAAGGGCGAATCTGTTTCGGGAAGGGGATTGGTGTGGTCGAAGACTTTATTAGTTAGCAGCTTTTGCAGTTCTTCATCGTTGACGTTTACTAAACCTTGTGTGAAGACAATACCCTTTCTGATATGAAGCAATTTTCGCAGTAAGGCTGCATGATTGTCCTGTGTAAAGGTTTGCGTATGTAGATAGTAGGGGAAAATGTCCAAGTTAAGTGGAGTTCCTGCAACGCCTATCTGGATAAAGGAATGCCTATGAAATGTGAAACCCTCATTTGCAGGAAAAAGTTCGGGAATCAATTTGAGAAGTTTATCATAGTCCTCGCGTAGCATGCCTACGTCTAAGTCGTCATCCCAAGGTATGAAGCCCTTGTGGCGAACTGCACCTAACAGAGTACCATAGTCCATCCAATAGCGTAAGCCATGTTCTGCGCATTTACGTGCAAAAACATCCAGCAGAACGCTGTTGCCATGTTGCAGTAGTCTCAATTTACCTGTAGACTGAGGAACTTGTGTAATGGGATGATTGAAAATAATAAGCTCTCGTAATTCCGCCAATCTCTCTTCTATGCTATTAGCCTTCTTTTTGCGCATGTAAGCCAAGAAATTCTTTACCTTTGTCCGCAGGCAGTACGGTAACGCGCAAGATAGCAAGTGCCGAAGTTTATTTTTCTGAAACATAATTTTTTCTGTGTTGAGAGCTTGATTAGAGGTTGCTCATCTCAAATAAACTGATTTTCAGGCAAGTTTATATGAGATTTTTTTGCTCCACGAAGAGGTCGTAGACGTCGCAGCCAATCGCCTCTGGCACTAAGGGCGCAGGCTGCTTCATCACCAATACTGCGGAAATCACAGGCAAGCATGGAAGGCGCAATCAACATGATAGTATAAAAGGTTATATGTTTTACGGCTACAAGCATACCTGTAAACGCCTTGTTTGGCAAGTGAAAATCGTGTGTGCGCTTTTTGTTTTGTCTTGCATTGTGTGTAAAATACTGTACAATTACACGCGTTATGGCAGACCGTACCTATACAGACCCCGTTCGAATGGAAAAAATCGTCAGTCTTTGCAAGCGCAAAGGCTTTATCTTCCAGGCAGCTGAGATATATGGCGGCCTTAACGGTTGCTGGGACTACGGTCCCTTGGGCGTGGAGCTCAAGCGCAACTTGAAGGATTACTGGTGGCGTGTTCACGTGCAGGAGCGTCCCGACATTCTGGGTATGGATGGTTCCATTCTCACGCACAACTCCGTGCTGGTGGCTTCCGGCCACGTGGGTGGTTTCTCCGACCCGCTGTGTGATTGCTTGCTGAGCAAGGAGCGTCTTCGTGCCGACCAGATTCCCGCTCAGAGCGGTGTGGCACTCTGGTGGAAGGGCGCTACCACGAAAGATGGTTCCTGGAGCTCCAAGAAGGAGTTCTCCATGCTGACCGCTGAGGGTAGCGAGAAGGAGGTGAAGAACGCTCGCCGCAGCGCTGCTCAGTACTACAGCCAGATTTCCGGTAAGAACATCCCCGTGGCAGAGCTTGAGCTGCTTGAGGAGAGCACCGAGACCGTGACCGACAGCGTGCGTTACAACCCCGCTAATGGCTCTCTCGTGACTGAGGCTCGCTCCTTCAACCTGATGTTCAAGACCACTATCGGCGCTACCTCTGATGAGAATGACCCCTCCAGCACCGGTTGGCTGCGCCCGGAGACTGCTCAGAGTATCTTCTGCCAGTACAAGAACATTCTTGATTCCTCCCGCACCAAGGTGCCCTTCGGTATCGCGCAGATTGGTAAGTCCTTCCGCAACGAGATTAACCCGCGCAACTTCACCTTCCGTTCTCGTGAGTTCGAGCAGATGGAGGTGGAATACTTCTGCCGCGCTGAGGATGGTTTCCGCCTGACGGATGAGTGGCTGGAGAAGAGCCTGCAGTTCTACGAGAACATCGGTATCTCCCGTGATAAGATTCACATTCTTGATGTGCCGGAGGACGAGCGCGCCTTCTACTCCAAGAAGACGTATGACCTCGAGTACGAGTTCCCCTTCGGTATTCAGGAGCTCATGGGCATCGCCTACCGTACGGATTATGACTTGGGCCGTCACCAGGAGGGCTCCGGCAAGCCGATGGAGTACTTTGATGAGGTAACCCGCGAGAAGTTTATTCCCCATGTGGTAGAGCCCTCTGCCGGTTGCGACCGCTCCGTGCTGGCCGTTATCTGTGAGGCCTTCGACGAGGAAGAGCTGGGCAAGGACGGCAAGAGCGACATCCGCACCGTCATGCGCTTCCATCCCCGCATGGCTCCCATCAAGGCTGCCATCTTCCCGCTGCTCAAGAAGAACGCTGAGCAGGTGCGCATCGCCCGTGAAATCGAGGCTGAGCTGCGCCCGTTCATGAATGTGTTCTATGATGAAACCGGCGCTGTTGGCCGCCGCTATCGCCGTCAGGACGAGGTGGGCACGCCCTTCTGCATCACGGTGGACTTCGAGACGCTGGGTGAGGAGGGTGATCCTGCGCTGAAGGATACGGTGACCATCCGTCACCGCGATTCCATGGAGCAGGAGCGCGTGGCCATTAAGGACCTGCTGCCCTGGCTGCTGAAGAAGATTCACTAAAAAATCACACGGCCCGCAGGTGCTCGGAGTGCCTGCGGGCCGTACTGCAACAGACCTTATGAAATCCCTTGCTTCACTGCCGGAGGAATTGCATGAGCAGGTGGTTCGTGCTATGTTAGCCGGGGAGGAGCCCCTGTGGATTGCGCAGCCTATTCCTTCGCTGGTGAACCGTTTGACGGTACCCTCTATATTCTTTGCTGTGTTTGCCGTGTTTTTTTCGGCGCTGTTTGTGACCTTTGCCGGTTGGTCGGGGATGCCGTTTCTGCTGATTTTCATTGCCATACCGACTGCGACTCCTTTCTTGGTTCGTCGGCGTATGCGGCGCACGGTGTATGTACTGACGGCTCGTCGGGCACTGTTGCTGCGCCCGGAGGGGCGCAAAGGGTGGCAGACGGTAGCCTGGCCGCTTGCTCCCGGTATGGTGAAGGAGCGCGTGTTGCGTGCTGATGGCAGCGGGGATCTCATCTTCGGCTACGAAGGCGGTAGTGAGAAAGACACCAATCCGGTGCCCATGGGCTTTTTCAACTTGTCCGAACTTCGCCGCCTGGAGCAGCTGCTGATGGATATCACCGAACCACGGCCTGCTATGAAAGGTTAAAAATGATGACGGTCGACGAACTACCCTACAACGAGCGCGAAATGCTACAGAATACCCTGCTGCGCGGCGAGCGGGTGCTGTGGTTGGGGCGCCCGCAGCCGATGCTGTGGACCTTGCGACAGTGTGTGATGGTGGGCTATCTCTGGTTGCCTGCACTGGTGTTGGGCTGGTTTGCCTTCGGAGCCTGGCAGGAGGGTTTTTCGGCCGTAGTGAAGGCGCTGGTCGGGGTGCCGGCACTGGGCTTGCTGGTGCTCACCCTGGTGAGTCCCTGGGTTGGGCGCAGCTGGCAGCGCCGCACCTTGTATGTGCTGACGGATGGGCGGGCGTTGGTGCTGCGTTATCGCCCATGGGGTGTGCAGGTGTTGATATTCCGACGCCATGCTGACATGGTATATGCCTTTACCCGTCATCGGAATGGTTCCGTCAGCTTGGAGCTCGGTATTTCTATTTGCTGGAATCGCTCTCCCGAGGGCTTCCTCTATCTGCCGGCCGATGAGTGGGAGAAGCCTTACACCCTGATGAAACAAGCTCTATGATACCGGATGAATACATACAGCGGGAGCTGCTTCCCGGCGAACAGATGCTCTACCTGCACCGGCTGAAATGGGGGTGGAAATGGTGGCGGCGCTGGGTAACTGATGTGTTCGAGAGTGCGCTGCCGATATTTTTTCTTCTGATGCTCCCGGTGGGGTGGTGCTGTCTGCCACTGGCTCCGGGGTTGCTGGTGTTCTGGTTTGTTGTGGTGCTGGTGGTATTGCTCTGCCGACTGCTTGGCTATATAGGTGCTCGCCTGCGGGAATGGACCTGCCTGGCAGTTACGTCGCAGCGAGTTATCTGCATGCAGCGTGCAGGTGGGCAAATCAGCCTGACAAGTTATCCGCTGCCGAAACTGACCGCGGTAGCTGACGGGCGAGATGTCAGGCTGGAGGGGTGTTGGTGCGGCGCAGATGTGAGGTTCCGGGGCGTGGCGGCGCCGGCTCAGCTTGTGGCCCTCATCGAGCGGGCTCAGGCCGAATATCAGCCTTTTTCCCGACCGTTACCGCAAGCCGGAACTCACCCCTTGTTGCCTGTTGGGGATGTGCTGTACGGGGCAGGGGTAGAGGTGCCAGAACCTCCCTCGAGGGGACAATGGAGCACCCTTGCGGGGCTGTTTGTCTTCTGCATATCCGTAGCGGTGAGTGCGTTGGTTGAGCCGCCGACGGGGAGGTATGCTGGCTTTGGTTGGGTGGTGTTTGTGTTGTTGTTGGGCTTGGCAGTGCTGATGTTGCGTACCTATGTGCGTAGGCTTCGCCGTGCTCCGGATTCTTTTGCCATCGGCAGCAGTGGAGTGTATATGGCGGGGTGGGAGCCCTGTCCGCCAGCTGATTGTTACCCCTTTACCAAAGATTTACTTGCAGATGGTAGTGTTCTGCTGTTTTTCCTACCGGAGCAGAAATCGGAATCGAAAATAACTTGCTTGCCACTCCTTCATGTGCGCGATGAGTCCAGGCAGGTGGAGATGCTGCTCATGGCGATAGCCCACCCTCCACAAGCAACGAGGGTGCTGGACTCAGAGCAGGCTCTTAATACCCAGGGCAACGAGTAGCAGGCCGGCTGTGGTTTCGAGCCAGCGGGTGGGCAGGTGGTGCAGCAGTCGGGCGCTGTGAAATGCCGCCAGTGAACATACAAACGTTACCCCGCCGATAATGCCCACATTCACCAGCAGCTCTGAGGTGCTGAGGTTGGTGCCGCCGATATTGCCCAGGGCCATGGCCACCCCCACAGCCAGTGCGTCTATGGCCGTGGCTATGCCTACTACCAGCAGGGCAAAAAGACCCAGCGGGTTGCAATTTTTGCAGCATTCGCATTCATCATCATCTTTCCAAGCACCGTAGATAACGTACGCGCCGAGCCCGCAGAAAACGGAGGCCACGATGCCGCTCTGCCACTGTGCTACGCTGTCCCTCACGCTTTCACCGCCCAGATATCCCAGCAGGGGCATGCCTGCCTGAAAGGCACCCACCGTCAGCGCCAGCCACAGCGAGTTCTTCCACCGGCTGCACCTCAGAACAAGCCCGTAGGAAAATGAGTATACTGTGGCATCCACTGCCAGTACCAGAGCGATGAGGATGATTTCCAGCATATGAGTTGAGAAAAAGCAGGCGGGCTTTTGCCCGCCATGCTCTGATAAGTTCGTGCGTTGAATTTCTGTCTTTAATAGTGACCGCCGCGGGTGCCGTTATGCCACTTCCAAGCGGTTTCCACAATCTGAGTCACATCCTGATACTTGGGAATCCAGCCCAGAATTTCTGCAGCCTTGCGGGAATCAGCGATGAGGCGGGGCGGGTCACCCTCACGGCGGGGACCGTACTCCACGGGGGCCTTCATGCCGGTTACCTTCTCGGCGGCATCAATAATCTGCTTCACGGAGAAGCCATTGCCGGTGCCGAGGTTGAACCAGTTGGTGTCACCACCCTTCATGAGGTAATCAAGCGCACGCAGGTGGGCGTCTGCCAGGTCATCCACATGGATGTAGTCGCGGATGCAGGTGCCATCCGGGGTGTCGTAGTCCGTGCCGAACACGGTGATGCCCGGGCGCTCGCCCTTGATGGCCTGCAGAATCACCGGGATGAGGTGAGACTCCGGCTCGTGGTCCTCGCCGATAAGGCCGTCCACGGAGGCGCCGGAAGCGTTGAAGTAGCGCAGGAATACGCTCTTCAGGCCGTAAGCGCGCTCGCAGTCCTTGCACACCTTCTCCAGCATGAACTTGGAAGCGCCGTAAGGGTTGATGGGATCCTGCTTCTCAGTTTCAGGAA
Organism: Akkermansia sp.; assembly: GCA_045652085.1. Lineage (GTDB taxonomy): Bacteria > Verrucomicrobiota > Verrucomicrobiia > Verrucomicrobiales > Akkermansiaceae > Akkermansia. Next base: position 29,542 of record JAZRTR010000015.1, on the reverse strand, counting down.
TCGGTACCTGAGTGGGCTCACCATAGGTGGCACAGGTGGAAGAGAACACGAAGCGCTTGCAGCCGCCGAGCATCATGGCGCGCAGAAGCACCAGAGGCTTGGCGATGTTGTTTTCGTAGTACTTGAGGGGATCCGTAACGGACTCACCCACCTGAATGAAGGCGGCGAAGTGCACCACGGCATCGAACTTGCCGTTTACCATCAGAGGGTACACAACGGCGGGGTCGCCCAAGTCACCCTTGATCAGCTTAACCTCTTTATCAACAATGGCGGCGGGGTGGCCGTATACCATGCTGTCGAGCACGGTCACATCAGCACCAGCCATCACCAGCTGACGTACGGTGTGTGAGCCGATGTAGCCGCAACCGCCTGTAACGAGTACTTTCATGATGTTATTGGTTTTATGCGTTTGAAAAAATCTTTACAGCATGGCGGCCAGCATGGCCTCCAGCTTGCGGATGTCAGCAGCGAAACGGCGAATGCCATCGGCTGTCTTCTCGGTAGCCATGGCGTCCTCATTGAAGAGGAAGCGGAAGCTCTTCTCATCGGCGGGAACGCGCTGAATATCGCTGGCCTTAGCAGCTTCCTCATTCAGGCAGGGAGCCACGGGCTCCTCGCTGGCGGCAAGCTCAGCCAGAAGGTTGGGGGAGATGGTCAGCAGATCGCAGCCGGCCAGTGCAAGTACTTCGCCCTTGTTGCGGAAGGAGGCACCCATAATCTGCACCGGGTAACCGAACTTCTTGTAGTAGTTATAAATGGTGCGTACGGAAACCACACCGGGGTCGGTCTCGGCGGTGTACTCTTCCTTGGTGTTGGCCTTGTACCAGTCCAGGATACGGCCCACGAAGGGGGAGATGAGGCGCACGCCTGCCTCGGCGCAAGCCACAGCCTGCACAAGGCTGAAAAGGAGGGTCAGGTTCGTGTGAATGCCTTCCTGCTCCAGAATGCGGGCTGCCTGAATGCCTTCCCAAGTGGAGGCAATCTTGATAAGCACGCGCTCACGGGGAATGCCGGCGGCCTCGTACATGCCCATGATACTGCGGGCGCGGGTTACCGTGGCCTCCGTGTCAAAGGAAAGGCGGGCATCCACCTCAGAGGACACGCGGCCGGGCACACGCTTGAGAATCTCCAAGCCGAAGGCAACGACCACCTTGTCCACGATTTCGTCCATCAGCTCGGGGCTAATCTCGCGGCCTTTGTAGGGAGCCACGGCTTCCTCCACGATGCTGCGGTATTCAGGCTTGCCGGCAGCGGCAAGGATGAGGGAGGGGTTGGTTGTGGCGTCCTGCGGAGAGAACTCTTCCATCTGGCGGAAGTCGCCTGTGTCTGCCACCACGGTGGTGTACTGCTTCAGTTGCTCAAGTTGTGTAGCCATAAGCGTGAGAAATTAGCTTGTGGCGGCATCATACCATATACGAGCCGTTGAGGCAAGGCTTTTTCAGTAAAAAGCCCCGCTACAGAGCGCCTAAGGTCTCTTGTGACGACTGAAAGACCCTAATACGATAATTTTTGAGCATTTATGCTTGACTGTGCCGCTGATATCTGTATAATCGCGGCGCGCTGCGACGGTAACGCAGCCTGAAAGACTATGAAAGCTGATCTGCATCCTAAGTACAATCCTGTAGTGTTCGTGGACATCACCACGGGCCGCCGCTTCATCACCCGTTCCACCGCTACCTCCGCTAAGAAGGAGGAGATTGATGGCGTGGAGCACTATGTGATTTCCTGCGGTATCACCTCTGACTCCCACCCCTTCTTCACCGGTAAGAACCAGTTCGTGGACACCGAGGGCCGCATCGACAAGTTCCAGAAGCGTTTCGGTTCTGTTCGCCGCGCCAAGAAGCCCACTCTGGGCTAAAGCTCCGCGAAACAACAAGTTTATCCGCCTGCAGCGCATGCGCTGCAGGCTTTTTTTTCACTTCGCGCGCGTAATGCGTGAGTAAAAAGTGTTTTTTTCTTGCATATCTCCCGAAGTATGAGATACTGAACAGAGAAGCTATGCAAGAGGAAGCTGAAAATTTTTACAAAGAACCATCCCGGAAGGAATGGGCAGGGTTCTGGACACTTGTGGCAGTGCAGGCGGTAAACGCCTTTAACGAGAAGGCTGTGCAGTTCTTGCTGATTCCGCTAGGTGTTTGGTTATGGGGTACAGCGGGGAGTGATTTGGAATATTTCTTGGGTGCCATCTTTGTGCTTCCGTACATCTTGTTCTCGCCGCTGGTAGGCTGGCTGGCGGACTGCTTCTGCAAGACGCGCATCATTCAGGTGATGAGTATCATGCAGATTCTGGTGATGAGCTGCATGCTGTTCTGCTTTTATCAGCATGATATGGAGGCGGCCATTATCTGGTTTGCGGTGTTTGCCATGCAGGCCACCATTCTGAGCCCGGCGAAGAAGGGCATTGTGAAGGATTTGCTGGGCTCGCGCTACATTGGCTTCGGCTCGGGCATTATCGAAATCAGTTTGGTGTTTGTGCTACTGTTGGCGCAGATTGGTGTATTCTTCTGGTTCAGCTACCTGCTGGATGCGTATAATGCGGAGTTGCCGCCTGCAGTGGCGGAGGACGAAGCCGGTTGGAGTGCGGTTAAGCTGCCCACCATTACATTTGTAGGCATTGCGGCGGTGGTGTCAGCCTGTGCCTTCCTGCTGCCTCGCTACGCAGTAAAGCCGAATAAGCCCTTTGCGTGGAGCCTTTTCTATGAGCACTTCGTGCAGGTGAAGTACCTGTGGAAAGACCGCCAGCTGCGCCTCAGTGAGTTGGGTATTGCGTACTTCTGGAGCCTTGCCGGTTCTCTCTTCCTCATTCTGATTCAGATAGCCAAGGAGATGGCCGCGAATGACCCGAGCATTGATTTCTCGATGCAGTGCGGTATCCTGATGGCTTGGCTGGGTGGCGGTGTAGTGGTGGGCGGTGCCGTGGCCTCCATGCTCTGCCGAGGCAAGAATGAGCTGGGGCTTATTCCCTTTGGCGCTATTGGTATTACTGTCAGCACTTTCATGTTGACTATCCTGGAAGTGGATTGTTTGGCCAGTAATATCTTCCTGCTGCTTACTGGTGCTTTCGGTGCAGCTTATTTGGTGCCTCTGAACGCCTACTTGCAGGATAATTGTGACCCCTCAAACCGTGGTAATATCATCGCCGCCGGTAACCTCATTGATAATCTGATGGGCCTTGTGGCCGTGATTATCATGTGGCTGATGAATAATTACGGTGCCGGTCCGAGAGACCAGTTCCTTGTGCTCTTCCTGCTGAGCGCCTTCATCATGGTGACCTCTCTGCGCTTGATTCCTCAGGAGTTTATTCGCATGATTGGCATCTGGTGCATGAAGTTTTTCTATCGTCCGCGTGTGTTGAATGCTGACAGGATTCCCCCTGTGGGCGGTGCTCTGCTGGTGTGTAACCATGTGACGTATGCAGACGCGCTGTTCCTGACGATGGTGTGCCCGCGCACGATTCGTTTTGTGGTCGCCAAGGAGTTCATGGCAGCCAAGCTGCTTGGCTGGCTGCTGGAGCTTTTCAACTCCGTACCGATTTCCAGCCACAACCCCCGCGAGGCTATTCTGGCGGCTGCTCGTGGAATTGAGAATGGGGATCTCATTTGCATTTTCCCTGAGGGGCAGCTTACCCGCACAGGCTGCTTGACTCCCATCCGCCGTGGAATGGAGATTATTGCTCGCCGAGCACATGCTCCCATTATCCCCATTTACATGGATGGCCTCTGGGGAAGTATCTTCTCTTTCTACAGAAACCGTTTCTTCTATACTTTGCCCTTCAAGCTTCCTCGCCACCTGCCATACGGCTATACCGTGAGAGTGGGCGAGCCTATGCATGAGGATTTCAACTCCGCGGCTGTGCTGCGTGCTTTCCGTGAGTTGTCTGCAGATTGTTTGGAAGCTGCCGGCAGCGGCAGCCGTGATGACCTCATCCGCATGCTGGAGGCCCGCGGGCGCAGCGCTGTGGTGCACTGGAGCGGTGGCTCACTGAGCGGTTTCCAGGTGGCTGGTGCCATTATCAGCCGCGAGGTTCCGGATGGTTGTCCGGAGGTGGCTGCCAAGTGGCTGCAGCTGCTTATCCGTGGCACGCGTGATTTGGTGCAGCTGCACCGCCTGATGCTGAATGTGGAGCAGGTGCGTCGTGTGAATGCTCTGAAGGAGGGTCGCCACCGCCTGCTCACCTCTGTGGGGCATGATGAGCCTCATGAGATGGTGCTTTCCGTGCTCTGGCCCATCATCACACGAACTCCGGTGCACCTCATCGAATCCGCTGATGAGGTTATCGAGAACGGAATCTCGCAGATTGTGGGTAGTGCGCACATGCGCCGTATTCTGTTGAAGGCCATTCCGCCGCGCCAGATGCCTTTCTACGACTTTAGTAACGGCCCGGATATTTCCACGCCAAATATGCGCTGGCGTCCTTGCTATGCAACTTCTGAAGGTATTATTATCTCCATGAGCATGGTGAATAGTGTCTTCAAACTGGCGGACGGCACGATTCAGTTGGGCGTGCGCCCGCGTACCCGCGGATTGCTGCTGCCCTGTTTCCGAGTGAACAGTCAGGAAGGGGAGGAGACGGCTGTGGTTTCCGGCCCCAGCTTGGCTTCTCCGCACACCTGTTCATCTAAGCTGTATCTGGATGAAATCGGCTTCTTAAAGCAGTTATTCTAAGCGTACTTTGATATTTATAAAAAAGGCACGGTGCAAGAGCTACCGTGCCTTTTTCTATTTCGTGTATTAACCGCGCTTGTGGCTGGATTATTGGATTGCCTGGCGGATGGTTTCTGTGGAGATATGCTCTATCCTGTTATATCTCAGGGTGGGGGAGCCGTCTTCGTTGCGGCTGATTTCCTCCTCACGGTTTGAGCCGATGAAACGCTGGCCTAAACGAGAAAAATCTCGCATGTCCCCCACATCATCTGCTGCCGTCATTTCTTCTGCACAGGAGAAGATGTAGTAGAGCTTCTGCCCGACTTCACAGCCGCACACGGCTTCCTGTACCGTGCATTCGATGAGGTATTCTAAATCATAAGCAGTTTCGCCTAATGGCTTTCGGCTGATGCAACGGCCAGTTCCATGCTGCACGAGAGCAAGCACATTACAGGATTTAACGATGTTCAGCTGATGGGCATGCTCGATAGCTGCTTGGATGCTTGCCAGCGAGGAAAGAGGGAAGATTCCGTGAGCACGGGCTTGTATAAAATCCGAATGGGCATCGGCTCGTGTGAGGGAGGAGAAGGCAATGATGTACTGCTGTGAGGTCGGCCCGTTTGTGGGACGGATGGGGAGGAGTTCCGGGGCGGCGGGCAGGTCGGTAAGCAGGAGGTACTGATTGCATCTCGGGTATGCGCTTTCGACACTCGGGGAGGAATAGCCGATGAATTGTGTGATTCGCATCATGATAGGCGCTGGAGCAGCCGGCCAGTTCACAAGCTCAGCTCGTACCACGTATTCAGAGGCAAGCACGGCTTGGTGTATTTGTGCATCATCCGCTGCCTGTGACATAGTACAGATGAGAGATGCTGGAACAAGGAATAATCCGTGGAGATTCATGGCGGGAAGTATAGCAGCTCGGCTATGGATTGACAAGCCGATTATGATGGGGGAGAAGTGCGTTGGTTGCTGAATGTTTTTATTATTAACGTGTTGTGTGTGGTAGGCTGCGGCGGAGTTTTCTCTTTTCATTGAAGGGAAACAGGGAATAATGCATGCTGTGTGGCATGGCAATACGCATGAAGGAATGGGGTATGCTCCGAGCGCCGTCTCCCTCTGTTCAGATCCCGGTGCAAGGGGTGATGGGCTGGGGCGATGTGGCGCAGTCTCTTGGTGGTGGTATATCAGCGGTGATTCTCGGGAGCACCGAGCTAGCTAAGGAAAAGGAGCAGGTGACTGCTACCGGCGAGTTGGCTGCTTTTTCCAGGCAGCTGCATGAGATAGCGGATGATGTGCGCACTCGCCTTTCCGGGCATGGAGCGCAGGATTGGGAATATGCATGGGAGCAGATGAGTGCTCCGCGATTCTCTGAAGCCGTGGCACAGCTGCCGCCGAATGCTCGCCGTGCAGGCCGCCAACTGGCAGAGGAGTTTAGCCGCCGTGCGGCCTTGCAGGCTTTCCGTGATAGAGAGGTGCAGCAGCTTGATAAGGCAAGAGATAACTGGCAGCAGCGAGTGGAGTCCGCCGTGCAGGCCGGGGATGCTACTATGGCGGAGCGCTGGCTGCAAAGCGGTGCCGGTGTGTTTCTTCCTCATGAACAGCTGGAGCAAGAGCGCAGCAGAGTGCGTAGCCGTGCCGGAGCAAGCCGTTGGATGAGGGGGCTGGAAGAAAGCCCTATGAAAATGCTGGCTGAGCTGGCTGGCGCCCCTGTGGATTCTCTTCCTCAGGAGAAAGAGGACATGCGCCGCCTGCAGTCAGCCGTGCAGCGTTCTCGGCAGGTGGCTCGCGCTGCGCTTGTTCAGCGCATGGAAGCTCAGCTTTCTGCAGGTGAGGCTTATGATGAAGCAGAGCTGGAATTAGCTGGGCGCGCAGAGCTTTTGAGTGAGCGCCAGCTAGAAGAAGCTCGGTGCAGTCCGCGTTCTCTTACGCAGAATGAGCTGTGCGTGTGGAATCGTAGAGTGGATGAGGCTCCGGCAGACAGCCCGGAGAGAGAAGCTTTGCAGATGGATATCATGACGGCGCCGATTCTTCCGGCCCAGCGTCAGAAGCTGATGCGACGCTTTGCCTTGTGCGGCCGCGTTCCGGAAGAGGACAGGCTCGCCCTTTCCCGTGGTCTGTGGCAAATGTATAGCAATGGGCAGTTTGGTTGTACTGGGGATGAGATGGCTCTTCAGAGGCTGGAGCAGCTGCAGAGTGTTGGCTTGCCATTGCTAGCGGAGAGCGGTGCCGAAGCCGCTGCTCAGTGGATGGAGCAGGTAAACAATGGCGGTATTCACTGGGTGTGTTTTTCTGATAAATAATAAATGATACTTTATGACAATGCTGAATAATACTCCTCCGGAAGGGGAAGAAACAAAGGTGCCGGAGCTTCTGCAGATGGCGATGCCTGATGCTGGAGAAACGCCGGCTGAAACAATGACTACGCAAAGTGAGGCGGCTGCTGTTGAGCCTGGTCATGCAGAATCCTCAGCTAGGGTTGATGAGCCTAGGAATGAGACTCCGAATGAAGCGGTAGAGCAGCCTGAGCACCATGGGGCAACTCCTCAGCAGCGCTATTGGCAATCCGTGCTGACGGGGAATGCTGATACTGTGCCGATGTCTGTTCGCGAACGTTCCGGCGCGAATGATGTTTCTTTAAGCCCGGAGCAGCGGGAGTATAATCTTTTTTCCGCTATTAACCGCTCCTGGGTAGCTGACCACAGAAATCATTCCCGCGAGGAAATCGCAGCAAACTGGCATCGCCACCGTGCACAGCTGGCTTCCGAGCTTTCTGTGGCAGATGATGAAGGGGAGGTTTTTATGGCGCTCTCTGCTCACGAAGCTGAAGCGCCCCGGCGTGAGATGGGGCGGCGTGTTTATGAGCTTGCATACAAGGCCGCGTTGCATGGTGAAGAACGCTATGACCTGAGCTCGATTTCCTCTCAACTGAATCAGGAGGAGCAGGGGCTGGCTGAACGTGTGGCTATTATGGCTTTCAATGAAGGAGAGGAGGCGCGGAATCGCTGGTTGCCACTTGCCATGGAGTTAACTGGGGCTATTGATGTTTTTGCCGCCGTGGAGGAAGAGGCCTTTTCAGCTCCGCGTGTATTCAGAAATGCTCCTGCCCTGTACAGGGCCGTGGATGCTCTGGCGGATATGGCTCCTGAGGACAGGCAGACGGTGACGTATTTGGCGTTGTACCACAGCCGACAGGCTCAGCGTGAGCGTGGTGAGACGCCTGCTGAACAGGGGCTGCTTTCGCGTGGTATACGTGCGGTACGCCGAGGCGCTACCTCACTGGGGTTTGGTGTCTTGCAGGCGCTGAATCACACCGGAATTGCCACATTGGATAATCTGGGCTCTAAGCTAGGAGGCGAATGGGGCGAGGATATGCGGAGCAATTCTCGCGCTTGGGACCGCCGTATGCGTGTGCTCAATGATGTGCGCCACTTGGCACAGCAGGAGGTGGTTCCACTCACCATGCCGGGTGCTGGTGTGGCGGAAGAGATGTTCATTGAAGGCGCTCAGGCCATTCCGGCAGCTGTTCTTTCCTGCTGTGGTGGTGCCGGTTTCGGAGCGCTTTCGTTTGCCGGGATGGGCGAGTCCGTGGCCGAGGCGAGGAGGCGCGCTCCGGAAGGCCCCCAGTATCTGCAGCTGGCTGCTGGGGTGATAGGCGGTGTAGTGCAGGGCGGTATATACATGGGGTTGAACCGCGTTGGCGGTAAAATGTTTGAGCGCTCCCTTTCCAACTTTATGCGGGCACGCGGAAGAGGGGTGATGGGGTATTCTCTGGAAGCCTTGCGAACGGCGGGTGGATTTACTGCTGATGGCGTGAAGCTGATGCTGGCCGGTAAAGCTGCTCAGGCTGCTGATTTAGGAGCACACGAGCTCGCTGCTCAGGCTTCATCCACAGCCTCGAACATCAATTGGCAGGCCTTCGGTGATAATATCACGGATATTGAGGTGAACCTTCGTGAGGCCGCTGCCACGCTGCCCTTTCTGCTCATCGGGGCCGGGCATTTGAGCTTGCATCATTTCCGCTCGGCGGACAGCGTGTTAGGTAGTGGGAGGCGTTTGCTGGAGTGGAAAGTGCCCGCTGAGAAGGTGGAGGCGATATTATCCGAGTCAGATGTTCACCGCCGCAATGAGCTGCTGCGTGAGGCCTTGCGAGAGAGCGAGCTTTGGTCCTCGCGCCGTTATTCTTTCGATATTATGAGAGCCATGCAGCTTCTGAATACTGATGGCAACCCAGTGTTCCGTCATTGGAGTGATGTGGCAGAGTTTTTGAAACTGTCCTCGGATTTTGCTGGTTCAGAAACGATGGCCCCGCGTCCTGCTCCGGCGTCTGAGCGTGCTCGCCGTGGGCTTATGACCCGTGATGGCTGGGTGCAGCGGGCTCGCCTGAATGACGCAGAGCAGGACCTTGCCGTCATTCGTAGTGAGAATGGCAGAAATAGGCGAGGGCTCATGAATGGCCGTGGGCGTTACCGTGAGTCATATATGTTCTCATATGAGAATATGGCGCAGAAGTTCAGTTTCCTTCACAATACCGGTATTTATGCTCCTCAGGCAGAGGGGATGCGGCAGGCTATTCTGGATACATACTCGGAAGAGTTGCGCCGTTGCTCGTACCGCTTGCTGCTGCAACTTTACAGTCAGGATGCGATGACGCAAGAGAGCGGTGTGCCCATTGAAGACGTGGAGAAGGACGCTGAGGAAACTCGCAGGCGTTATCTTGGTATGGCAGCCGGTACTGTTCTTGATATAGCCGGTGGCAGGCCTCACAATGAAGCATATGATGCACTTGCAGTGGAAATGGGCTCCATGCTGGCGGATTTTCGTAAGGGCAGGTGCGGCTTACCGGGGCTCACGCCTCAGTGGTTGCTTTGCTCGCCTGAGCATTTTGTGAATGATATCACCTCGCTTTGCCTTACCTATGATAATAAGCGCATGGATGACTACCCGGATATGCGTAACATATACCGCTTGTTACACCGCACTCGTGTGTGTGCTGCTGTGCTGCGCGATTTTCTCCCCATGTCAGAGCAGTTTCAGACGGAATTGAGCAATGGTAAAACACCGCAACAGGCTTTTGCCTCCTTTCTGGAAAATGAGCTGGGGCTTGATGCTCTCCTCCCGGAGAATCAGCAGCCACTCACCCTCTCTGTACAACGCAGGGCTTACGAGGAGAATAACGCGCGCCGTGTGCAGTTGTACATGGATATGACCGGCCACAGCATTGAGAGCGTGGCGGGTGATGATGGGAATATGTATTTTAGGCTCATGAAGCCTGATGGTCATTATTCATCATGGTATCCGGAGCAGCGGCAACTTCATAATGCCGTAGCCTCATCTGCTGACCTGATGTTTATGCCCCTCGGCACTCGGGCTGATGCCCTGTTTGTTCAGGAGTTTGAGAGTCCGGATTCGGTACTTTCACTTCCTTCAGCTGGGGCGATGGAGTATTCCGGTTATGATCAGCTCTGTGCTATTGCTCTTCAGGAGCTTGCTTATTCGTGGCTGCAGGATGCCTCCACTCTTCAGCCCGGTATGTTTCGCTCGTATAAGCTAAGTTTGGGCCGTTCGCTTAATCGGAGTTCGCTCGAGCGCCCCATCATTTTCCATACCCCCGGCAGCATGGATTATGGCGCGGATCATTACTGCACCATGACACCTCTTGGCCTGGCTCTGGCACGCTTTACCATTTATTGGGCGAGGCAGCTTAATTCCGGAATTATCAGCGCAGAACACCTCGGTAATTACCTGAATAATGTGTTTGGTGATAGTCCCTATGCTCCGGCTTCTGAATTACCTTCAGGAGTGCTGGAGGAAACGTCTCATCGTATTAATCGTCCGTTGAAGGAAACCTTGTCGGGAGATGTCTATGGCGTTAACGTAGAAATGGCGGAAAAGATGGGCCGTTACACTCTACTATATTTCCTGGCTCATCAGGACCGGATGCCGGTGCCATCATCCTTCAGAACTTGGTATGGCGGAGCTGCTTTCAGCCCTGAATTCCAGAGGCAGGAAACGTCCCCTATAAATGAAGCAAGTGGTTATGAGTTCGAGGTGAGAGATAGGGAGACAAATGCTTTGAGATGGATTAATAGCCAAGTTTCTATTCGTCTGCAGGAGCTGATGCCTCATGTGCGTTACTATCGTGATGAATTACCTCCTGAGATAAGTGATGACCTCATAGCCCGTTTGATGCCGGCTGCTTTTTCCATGGATGAGGGTTTGCGGGCTGAGCAGGCTTGGGGGCACTTTTTCAGTAGGGACGCGATTTTCTGCGCTGTAGATGCAGGGTATTGGAACTTGCTGAAGTATCCGATGGACGGGTGGCGGGCTTACAGCCCCGTGCACAGAACTGTTTTGGAAGAATATATGCAGACGTTTTGCGAGGAGCACGCTCATCTTCTGGATGGAGTGGAAGCCCTGCCGGAGAGTCCAGTTCTTGCCGCAATTAGTAACCTGAATGATATGCTCCAAGAGTACCCCGAGCTGCACCATTACAGTTATCGGCGGAATAGTGAAGGCCTAGTGAATACACTTGTTTACAAGGAGCCACGGCGTCAGACCGAGTATACGACGGTGTACTTAGGCAATCACATGGAGAATGAAGGTATTCGTTCGGATTATGATGTACAATCTGTGCTGATGCCGGATTTTCTGCTAAAATCTCCCCGAGCTCATTATGCTGTGATGACTTTGGATTTGCTGCGTGCTTATCCGGTGAATCTGCCGTATAGTGAGGACGGTGAGGTGTGGTGGCAGGGGAAGAGGTTTGGTGGGAGCCAGAGTCATCCTCAGGGCTTGGAGAAATGGCAGCCTCGTGAATGCCTGAGAGGGCTACGCAATGTCCTCTGGGATGTGATTCGTGATAATGTGAGGCGCAGAAAAACAACCATCACCATGGCGGGGCAGCAGCTGCCGCTGCTTTTTGCCGAGGAGTTGGAATGCAATGCTCTGAGCAGAATCACTGTATACGAATCCCCGTTGTATGCACCTCGAACTACTTACCGCCTGATGCCGGGTATGTTAGAGAGTGCTTCGGAATACACACGCCTGCCATATGTCGTTGGCGCTCGCTCCGGTGTGCATATAGGGACAGGCTCCTTTAGCGAGGAGAAAGTCCCGGAAGGCGCACTGGTGCCTTTACATGATTTTATTCGGCGTAGCTATTTATTTCCACCGGGGGCCCAAAAGGACGCGTTGGAGTTCAGGAGGCGGATTGTGCGCGATAATCTGGCGCAGGTGTTCGAGGTGGCGGATAGCGGTGCATGTTACATGTCTGATTTAGCGTATCAGCGCGTCTATATGCCTGAGTTGATGCTGCGTCTGTTTGAAGATACCGGCTTTTCTGAACGCCTGCTAGGAACGACGGTGGAAGAGTTGAATGTTGGGGGCCTCCGGGCTTTGCGATTGGCCTCTGATATGATTTCCTGCATAGCTGCGCCGGAGTTGCTGGCCGCTGATGGGCGGGGGGATGCTCTTGTCCGCTTGAAGGAGACGTCCGACATGCTGCGAGGAAATCCTGTATATATGGATGAACTAACAGAAGCTTTGGTGACGGGGAATGAGCCTCCTGTTCCTATAGTAGTACCGGTGACACCGGAGGAACCCGTTCATGCAGCACCGGTGATGCCGGAGGTAACCTCTCATCATATTCAGACTGAATCTCCTGAGGAAAATAGTTCGCCGGAGGATACGGATGACGAGTTGCACTGGATGAGGCAATATACGGATGAATGGCGCCGTGAGCTTTTAGCTGGAGTTCAGGAAGCTGCCGCTAGGTATGATGAAATGATTTCGCAGCCCGGTTGGGCAGAGCAAGAGGCCGCTCGTAAAAAGAGCAGGCTGGAGCGTATTCGTGCGCATGCTCCTGTTATCGAGAAATATTTCCCACCCTCGCTCAGAGGACTCAGACTTTCGACTGACTCGGAGCAGAATGACTCTCAGCCATGATTCCGCAACTGATGAAAACTACACTCCGAGGGCGCTTGGATGATCCCTTCTGGAGGCTGAATAATCTTTATTGGATAGAGAACAAGCGAGGAGGTCTGCAGCGTTTTCGTATGAATGCGGCCCAAAGCCGACTTCACCGGAATTTGTGGACACGGAATGTGGTGCTGAAAGCGCGCCAGCTAGGCATTTCTACCTATGTGGCACTTTATATGCTGGATTCATGTTTGTTCACGCCGAACTTTCACGCAGGTATCATAGATAAAACCCTTCCGGATGCAGAGCAGAAGCTGGAGAAGCTGCGCTTTGCTTGGGAGCACCTTGATTACCTGCCGCCGCATGCGGATGAGCGTGAGCAAGCTTTGGCTTATTTGGGCTCACTGGTGAAGCAGTTCAGCGGTTCTTGCAAGCGCCATGAGTGGCACCCTCATGCAGATGCCCGTACGCGCCTGGGATTCGTGAATGGAAGTGATATCCGCCTAGGTACCACTCTACGAGGTGGTACTCTGCAGCTGCTTCATGTTTCAGAGCTGGCTCATGTTTCTGTGCATGCTCCTTGGCGGGCTCGCGAGATTCGTACCGGCGCCATTAATACCGTGCCGGCAGAGGGGCGAATCATTTTAGAGAGCACGCATGAGGGCGGGCGTTTTGGGGTGAACTACGAGCTTACCTCGCAAGCCATGCAGAATGCTCCCGGAGCAGCATTGTCTCCGCTGGATTTTCGCTTCTTCTTTTTTAGCTGGTTTGATAATCCTGATTATGCCCTCAGCAGCGGCGGTAGCTGGCCGGACCCGCTGGCTGAGTACTTCGAAAAACTTGGGCATGATTACGGTCTCACCTTGTCACAAGAGCAGAAAATGTGGTATGCTCGTATGGCGAGAACTATGGGATCTGCTATGCGTCAGGAATATCCCAGCACTCCGGAGGAGGCATTTTCCACGGGTAACGAGGGTGCCATATACGGCGCGTGTTTAACAAAGTTGCGGGAGCAGGGACAGATTGGTATTCCCTTTGAATATCGTCCGGAAGAGGCCCTGTATACAGCGTGGGATTTGGGACTGAGTGATCACACGGCCATATGGCTCGTGCAGTATTACGGCGGGAATGTGTACTGGCTGAATCACTATGCGGCGAACCAGTTCCCGCTGGAGCATTATGCTGCACATATCCACGCATGGCAGAAGCGATATGGCCCCATCAGTGCTCACTTTCTACCGCATGATGCCGCCCATCGTGATCCTCATGGTCATTCCTATGTGGAGAGTCTTGCGCGCTGTGGTATTCACGCTGTGCGTGTGGTGCCGCGTACCCCGGATGTGTGGCGTGGTATCAATGCCCTGCGCAAGCTTCTGGAGCGCAGTTGGTTTCACCCGGATACCCTGTCTCAGAGAATGAATGCCGCTGGAGAGCCGGAGCCATCGGGTGTAACATGCCTGGAGATGTATCGCACCGCGGTGGAGGGTAGCGGCGGAACCTGCCGTGAGGCTCCGGTGCATGATGCGGCGTCCCATTCAGCGGATGCTGCACGCATGTTTGCTGAGGCATTTGAGCATGGTATGCTGGCCCCTCTGCGTTCATCCCCCGGTAATCGCCTCGCTAGGATGAGGTAGAAAGTAGCACAAAGCCGGCGACCTCGGGAAGGACGCCGGCTTTATGAATTTCACCTGTGAGACGGATTACTCTACACGTCTGAGGTTGGGAACGGCTGAGCGGCGCAGGGTATCATTTACTGCTTCCACGGTGGCGCGGTCCAGGTAGATTGTATAAGGGGCTTTATTGATGGTAAGCTCCACGATGCCGTTTGGAGTGGGTTCGTCCAGCAGGCTGGCAAACTCCGCAAAGTTGCGCGGTATGCGGCCGTTCACCTTCTCCACTATGCAGAATCCCTGAGTATCATAACCGAGGGTAGCGGGGGTGGGGATGATGAGAGTGAGGGCAGTCAGCTCATTGTAACCCATTTCTCTCAGCTCTTTTTCCGCGTTCTGCGCTCTGAGGAACTCAGTGGGCAGATTGCCACGTGCCTGAGATTTGAGCGCCTGCAGGTAGGTGGCCGTCAGGGGCTGGAAGACCATGCCACCCCACACGATGTAACGCGGCGCGGTGTCCGGGTTTTCTTCGGGGATGAGGGTGTTATCCCTTGCCGTTGTGTTCAGCGGTACGTTGATTTCCTGAGATTCACCGCCTCGGCTAATCGTCAGGTGGATATTGTCTCCGATGGGGCGCAGGTATCTGCTGGCTGCGCTGATGTGGGTCATGCCGTAGATGGGCAGGTCGCAGCGGCCCAAATCATCCACTTTCATACCTTCGATGGCTGTGATAACGTCCCCCTCCTGCAGCCCTGCCTCGGCAGCGGCGCTGACAGAATCCACCTCACTGATGTAGACGCCGGTTTCGTTCTCCTGCAGTTTCAGGTATCTGCGGAATGCCGGATCATTCAGGGCGGCTAGCCTGATACCCAGCACCGGGGCTCCTGTGGGAGTGTCCGGGGTGCGGTTCAGGAATCTGCGCAGTATTTCAGCATTAATGATGCTGAGATTACGCCCTGCGGGCTCATACCCTGCGCTCATGCCTGCGAGTTTACCATCGCGCATGATGGGCGCACCATGAGTGAAGCCATCCGGTACAGCGGTGTCAGCCTGAAGAATGAGGCGGGGCATGCCATCGTTTACGCCGCCGGTCTGAGCTCTAAGCGGCACACGATGGGATTCACTGCCATTCAGGGTGCACCAGAGTTCTGCCGTGTTGTTTTTTTGCAGCGGTTCACCGAGCGGGCAGGCTGTGCGTGAATCAAAGATGGAGGCATCTGCTTCATTTGCTACGGTGAGCAAACCGAGGCCGAGGTCATAATCATAGCTGACGATGCGGGCCGGGACTGTTCGTGTGCCGTCCGGCAGGCTCAGTTCTGCGTATGTTGTGTTTGTCAACGCCCTGCCGTATGTCAGCACAAGCCCGTTTCCCAAATAGGTGCCGCAGAGCCGAGCCTGAGCAGGTGCCTGCTTTTCCCAAGGCGTGAGGCGGTTGAAGCCTTGACGGGTTACCTGCACGGTGAGCAGAGCACTTTCCGCATTCACGGTTTCATCCAGCTGGACCGCCGGGGTCGGCGTGGCGGATTCCTGCTGAGCAGGCGTGGAGCTGGGCTGTTCTTCCGTGGTCGCGGGGGACTCCGTAGGTTCTGCGGGCTGCTGGGTTTCTTGTGTCTGGTGCAGGTTACGCGTGCGTGCCGTGCGGGGTGTAGGTTTGCAGGCGCTCAGGCCGAGAGCTGCCAGTGCGAGAATGGTAATGGTTCTGAACATATGTCGTGTCAAAAGGCTGATTATTCCAGACATGCGGGGGCGGGCACGCCGTATGTGGCGTGAATGCGGGCATTAGCTGCATCTATAATAGCGTTATCTATCACCAGCGGGCGTGCAGCGTCTGCAAACTCAATAACAGTGAAGGCCGGGCGGTTGCCGTCCTGAGGGTAAAGAAGTGAGTACAGGTGTGCGAGCCCTTTCACCTCCACCCCGTTCACTCGGGTGATGATGCGGCGCCCGTAATCCTCAAAACGCGCATTCACTTCATCCCTGAGAACCTTAGTAACGATGACGATGTCTTCTCTCTCAGAGGACGTGCCGAGGCGAAGATGGGCATCCAGCTCCAGAGTGAAGTCCGTGGGGTTCAGAGAATGCGCCGCAATGACATTAAAGTGCAAGGGCTGGAATACAAGCCCGCCGAATTGGATGTAGCGCGGCATGGCATCATATTCCTGAGCCATGATGCGGTGTGAAGTCAGCGGGGCAAGCTCTACGTCTACCTGCTGCATCTGCCCATTGCGCAGCACGATGAAGTGCAGCACATCGCCCATGAAGGCTCGCTCAGCAAGTTCTTCCAGCATCACTCGCTCTCCATCCAGTTCAATCATGGCGGAACTGTCCACAGCGTGGCCATTTACTGCCAGCACCACGTCACCCACCTGCAGGGCTCCATCACTGCTGCCTCCCTTGATAACCTCGCTTACCAGAGCGCCCATAGCATTATCAGGGAGATTGTAATGGCGTCTCATGGCCGGGTTGATAAGGGGCATGAAAGCTGCCGCAAGGTCCACATAGCTATCATAGCTGCCATCTTCCACATCCTTTAGGAAGCGCTTGATGACAGGCATGGGAATCATATAGCCGGTGGAGTTTGCCTGCAGCAGTCCTTGGAATGCCACACCTACCACGCGGTCTCCCATCAGAACGGGGCCGCCGCTGTTACCGGGGTTGATGGCGGCATCCACCTGCACAGTCAGGTGGCTTTCATTGCGGGGGTGGGAGTATGTGGTGGTATCAATGCGAGATACAATACCGCGTGTTACGGAAAGGCGATTGCCGCCGATGGGATAGCCCACAGCGCGAACTTCATCTTCCAGCTTCGGAAGGGTGTCGCTGAACTGAAGGCAGGGGACGTCTGCAAAGGCTGAGGCGTCTTCCACTTCGATGAGGGCCAAGTCAGCATCATGTGCCACGTATTTCACACGGGCTCGTATTTTGCGAGCATCTGCATACGGAGAAACATAGATGCGCTCTGCGTCTGCCACTACGTGTGCATTCGTCATGAAAAGGCCGGGCCCGACCATAAAACCGGTGCCGTTACCGGTGCCATAGCGGCCGGTCTGCCAAGGCGTGGCATAATCAGGCTTGCGGACTGCTACCTCAATTTTGACGATGCCACGATAGGCGGAATTGACTGCCTGAGCATCGGATTGTGGTTCCGGCTGAGGTTCAGGCTGAGATTCAGGCTGAGGTTCAGGCTGGGGTTCCGGCTGAGGTTCCGGCTGAGGTTCCGGCTGAGGTTCAGGCTGGGGTTCCGGCTGGGGTTCCGGCTGGGGTTCCGGCTGGGGTTCCGGCTGGGGTTCCGGCTGGGCCGATTGCAGTTCGGCGGAAGAGGGGAGTGCGGCATCTTGTGCAGGGGCTGTGGCCTCTGCCAGTACCGGAAGGGCGGCCAGCAATGTGGCTGTAGCAAATCTTATCATCACTTCGTCATTTTGATTCATGAAGCGGCGCAAGTCAAGCTTAAAGCTGCTCACGGTGTCATTATATTTAAGAATAACGAAGTATGTGTTTTTATTCTTGGAGAGAGAGCCATATTCTGTAAAGCTCTGCTGTTTCGATAATATAGGCGCAGCGGTGAACTTGTGGGGCATAAAAAACGCTTGCCAGATGAACGGGCCGTGTGTATCATCAGCCGCGCTATGAGGAACGTCCGCGCCATTGATATACTACTGAACCTGCTCAGGATAGGTATGGGGACGTTTTTTTTGGTGACCGGCGTACTGAAAATAGGGGATTTAGGGCAGACTGCGGATTTCTTGACTCGCAGTGATATATTGCCTGAGTTTTTCTCTATGCCATTGGCCTGTATAGGCATAGCTATGGAATTGGTGGTAGGGTTTTGCCTGGTGAGTCGCCAAGCGTACCGCGGTGGGGCCGTATGGGGGCTGGTAATGACGAGTGTTTTTCTTATTTTGTACCTGCAGGCGTGGATTCGTGGGTTATCACTTAGCTGTAACTGCATGGGCTCCATGCATGAGATTGTGAATTACCCGCAGGATACCGGGGTGCGCTTGCTGCTGGTGGGCGCGATGATATTATTGCTCTGGGACGCTAGGCGGAGGGATTTGTACCCGGCGAGGAAGCCGCGCAAGTTTGATTTTTCGGATGCCTGATATTCTACGGGTATCTGCCCAAGAATACAAAAATAAAACCTGTCGCTGCGAGCAGGACAGGTCTGAAAGAATATGGGAAATGGAGTTAATTAGGACTTGCGCTTTTTTCTTTTCTTTGCGCAGTAACGAGATTTCATTTCCTGCATGATTTTTTTTGCATTTGCAGGTTCTGCGCTTATGCGCCCGAGAATGTCATCTCTCATGGATATAGCTGCCTCCAGAGAACCCTGTTCTCCGGCATAGAGCTTATCAGGGAAGTACTTGGTAATCATAATTCCCTTTCTGCTGATGCACACCCTCCATCCAAGAAATGATGTCTTTTCAAGGGTGTAGCGCGTGATGTTCTTCATCTTTTCTGTCATATCCGCTAAGTGTTTGTGTGCCTTAAGTTTGAAAACATGTTTATTCTAAACAAAAAGATAGATTATTGCAAGACTTATTGACGAAAAAAATAAAAAAATGTGTGTGTTAATGTTAGAAGCGTTCTTGTGAATGAGTCAGCGCGGTTGACATAAACATAAAGTGTTGGTATAATTGCGCCCCATGAATGTATACCGCGAAGCTGATTCTAGATACGCTGCCGCTGTGGCTGCTATGAACCGCCGTGCCATCCCTGGTGATGAAGTGAGGCAGAGTGTGGCTGCTATCATAGACGAGGTACGCCTTCATGGCGATGCTGCTTTGTGTGATTATGCTGCGCGTTTTGATCGCGTGGAGCTGACGCCTGCCGGGCTGCGTGTGACGGAGGAAGAGCTTGCAGCCGCTCAGGCTGAGGTGCCGCAGGATGTGAAGGACGCTATCGCAGCTAGTCTGGCAAACATTGAGTATTTTTCTCGCCGCAGCATGCGTGAGAACTGGAGCGGTACGAACGCTCAGGGCTGCGAGGTAGGAGAGCGCTTTGTGCCGTACGACCGTGTGGGTATCTATGTGCCCGGCGGTAAGGCACCGCTGGTATCCACTGCGCTGATGACGGGTGGGTTTGCGCGTGCCGTAGGTGTGCCTGAAATTGTAGCCATGACCCCCTGTGGTCCGGATGGCCGAGTGAATCCCGCCGTGCTGGTAGCTCTGCAGGCAGCCGGCGCTACAGAGATTTACCGCGTGGGCGGTGCTCAGGCTGTGGCAGCTCTGGCACTGGGTACGGAGAGTATAGCTCCTGTACAGAAAATTTTCGGGCCTGGCAACCGCTTTGTGGTGGAGGCCAAGCGCCAGCTTGTGGGAGCTGTGGCTATTGATTTGCTGCCCGGACCGAGTGAGGTGATGGTGCTGGCTGATGCCACGGCGAATGCCCGCTTTGTGGCGGCTGATTTGCTGGCTCAGGCTGAGCATGGCGGTGATAGCGTGATAGCTTTTGTGACTACCAGCGAGGAGCTGCTGCAGGAGGTGGAGCGTGAAATTGCTCTTCAGGCAGCCACACTTTCTCGCTCTGAGTATCTGCAGCAAGTGCTCAGGGATAATGCGGATTGCCTGCTGGTGAATGATTTGAACACCGGTGCTGATCTTGTGAATGCCTTTGCTCCTGAGCACCTCGTGCTGGTGGTGGATGAGGCTCGTGAGGAAGAAATGCTCTCCCGCATCCGCACGGCCGGTGCCATTTATGCCGGAACGTACGCCACAGTAGCTTGCGGTGATTTTCTGGCAGGCCCCAGCCACACGCTGCCTACGGGTGGTTCCGGTAAGTCCTTCTCCGGTATTCGCGCGGACCAGTTCCAGCGCCGTACCAGCATCGTGCGCATGAGCCGCGAGGCTGCGGAGCGCTCCCTGCCTCATGTGCAGGTGTTTGCCCGTGTGGAGGGCTTGGATGCCCACGGCCGCTCATTGGAACTCCGCACCCTGTGAGGGTAAGCTGTTTTCTTCAGCCCGCAGTGAGAGTTTTCATGCTGCGGGGGAAGAAGCGCGCCAGAAGGTGATATAAAGCAGTAAGCAGAGCTATGCCGGCTGCAGAGTAAAGCGCTCCGTATTCCTTCGGAAATTCGTAGGCGTAAACGGGTGCGTAAAGAATGTGGTGGGATGCGTAAGTGAACATCATGCAGCTTCCTGCCACGGCCAGCCACTTGTTTACTCTGGGCAGGTAGCGGGAAAGCAGCATGGCGCCTTGGCACATCAACACGGCATAGCAAAGCGTTGAAATTCGCAGGGAGCATTTGTAGAACTGCAGCCCTTCATTCTGCAGTATAGAGGGGTACAAGTCCCGCTGCAGCAGGATGATGATAGCCACGGCTGCCACGCTCAGAAAATTCTTCTCTAACCATTCTCCAAGGCGCGTCAACGGTACACACTTCAGGCAGTAACCGAGCATGACTACCATCATCCAGTCAAAACGAAGACCTTCATGCTGAGCCGGTTCGTCAATATAGCTGAATCCCGCCAGCATTACCAGTATCAGCCAGTTGTAGCGCGGCAGTATACGCACGGCTGTCAGCCCGATGATGATGAGCTGGTATAAAGTCAGGTTTTTCAGGAACCAGAGCGGGGTGTTATAGGCTGATTGGCCGATGCCGAAAACCTTCGCCCAAGTCCAATCCATGTGAGGGTCCAGCGCCAGACTCAGCCCCAGCGTGATGAGGCTCCAGAGCAGCCATGCCAGCCCGAGCTTCAGTGTGCGGCGAATGGCTTTGCCGGGCTCGCAGGACATGAAGTATCCTGCCAGAACGAAAAACAGGCATATGCCGCCCCCTACAGGACGCGCTACCCACGCGGGGGAACTTCCCACATGCAGCCACATGATGAAGAACATGGCTAGGCAGCGCGCGCTGTCTACCCATTCAACCCTAGTTTTTCCGGGGATGGGCATGGTGTCGGGGGCCGGCATATCAGTATTCTGGCAGGTAAAGAGTGTGGCTCTGGTTATTTATTCTGCGTATCACGGCGCAGGTGAGGCGCACACAGGCTTCTAAATCACGGTCATCCAGTATGCCGTTGTGAGAGTGGATATAGCGAGTGGGTACCCCCAGAACGATAGCCGGTACGCCCTGCCAGTTCGGGTAACTGGCGGCGGCATCCGTGCCGCCGCTGCGGCGTACTGTGGGTTGGCAGGGAATTCCCTCCTGCGCGGCGATTCCCAGCACGAAGTCTGCGAGTGCGGGCGGTGTGATGTTCGTGGGGTCAAAAAGACGCACCTGTACGCCGCGGCCGAGAACACCCTGACGGCATACACTGCTCTGCCCGAAGGTGTCATCCGCCGGAGGCCCTTCCAGAATGATGGCGAGGTCCGGTACCATTTCGGCACTCAGAGCACGTGCACCACGGGTGCCCACCTCTTCCTGTACTGTGCCAATGGCACGCACCGTGCAGGAGAGCTCCTCCAAGGCGAGGCGGCGCATGGCCTCAATCATGCAGTAAACGCCCGCACGGTTATCAAACGCCTTACCCATCCAGCGGTGCGGGATATCCAGCGGTTGCAGTTTCACATCCGGCACCACGGCGCAGCCGAGGGTGATACCCAGCTCTTCTACTTCCGCTCGGCTTGAGGCGCCGATATCCACGAACAGAGCATCATTCGGTAGCACCTGCGAACGCTGGCTTTCCGGCAGCAGGTGAGGGGGCTTGGTGCCAATCTGCCCCGGTATGCGGCGGCCATCGCGCGTCTGCACCAGCATGCGCTGGCTCGGCAGAGTGTGGTTCCACCAGCCGCCAAGCGGTACCAGCAGGAGGAAGCCGTCATCCGTTACCCCCTGTACCATGAAGCCTATCTCATCCATGTGTGCTATGAGGGCCACCGTGGGGCCGGGTCCCTTCTTTTCACACATGATATTCCCGGAAACGGAGCCGGTAACGGTGCCGCAGTTGCTCAACTCACGGCGTATGATGGCGCGCATCTCCCCTTCGAAACCTGATACGGAGCAGGCATTGCTGCATCGCTCCAGTAATTCTCTGTTAAACATGCTTCCAGCATACCATTTGGAACCTGATTTGGCAAACGATTTTGCTGCATGCTGAGTGTTTTTTCTTTTCATCCCACTGTTTGTGTGCTAGATATGGAATATATGATAGCGCGTATTCTGGCCTTGGTGGTATTTAGTGTTGTGATGTCAGGGCTGGTAAGTTCCTGTAAGACCCGCAAACCGGAGCGAGTTCTCCCTCCGGATTCTGCCATGCCGCGTTTGGTCACTCGGCCCTACACCGTTCGTGGAAAGCGCTATGTGCCCATGAATGTCCTGCAGGCGCTGGATTATAAGGCAGAGGGTATTGCTTCACATTATGATGCCAGCGGCACTCGCGGGGCTTTGGGTGAAATCCTGCGTCCCGGTACTAATTATGCCGCGCATACTACATTGCCCATGCCATGTCAGGTACGTATCACGAACTTGAGTAACGGGCGCACCTGTGAGGCTCGCATATCGGATCGTGGACCTTTCTCCCACAATCGCCTCATTGATGTCAGCCGGACGACCGCTGCGCAGTTGGGTTTCCTGAGCAAAGGTCTTCAGCGTGTTCGAGTGGAGGTTATTTCTGTGGGTGACGGACCGAATCAGTTGAGGGCTGAGGATTAAGCTGCATCAGCTTTGTTATATTGGTATATTCCTTTTTTTTCTTTCAAAGAGTATAGATTTGTGTTAGGGTATGAGTATGAGATTTTGTTCCGTTCTCGTTGGTTTGGCAGCTGCTGCGCTGCTTGTATCTTCCTGTCAGCAGCAACAGTTTGAACCGTACCGTGGTTATAAGCGTGCTCCCTATACTCTGCGGGGTGAGCGCTATGTGCCGATGGATGTGCAGACTGCTCTCCACTATCGTGAGGAAGGCGTGGCTTCCTTCTATGAGGCGGATGGTGACCCGGGTGCTATAGGCCAGCGCCTGTATGAAGGTCAGTTTTATGCGGCACATCGTACGCTGCCGCTGCCCTGCCAAGTGCGGATTACGAACCTGTCCAATGGCCGCAGCTGTGAGGCTCGTGTGGCGGACCGCGGGCCGTTCATTCACGGGCGCCTCATTGATGTGAGTTCCGCTGTGGCGGAGGAGCTGGGCTTTGTGCGCAAGGGGCTGGAGAATGTTCGTGTGGAAGTATTGTGGGTGGGTGATGGTAGGTATCGAGTCGAACCCTAAACTGAAAAATGATAAGTTCCTTGAAGTGGATAAGGCGGGTGGTAGCCGCTATCGTGTTGCTGCTGTTTGTTGTGAGCTTGCTTGGCGTGCTGGCGCCTGCAGAGTATGGATGGCTGTATTGGGTGGAGAAGGTGCAGTTTGCGCCGGCTCTGCTGGGGGCGTTGAGTGGTAGTGTCTGGGCCTGTGTGGCTCTGGGGTGTTTGCTGCTGCTCACGCTGCTGTTCGGGCGAGTGTATTGCTCATGGCTGTGCCCGCTGGGTATCATGCAGGACATTGTGAACCGCTTGGTGCGCCCGCGCCCGGAGAAACTGAAGGGAGCGCAGATGCGCTTCACGCCCAATCACTGGGTGTTGCGCCTTCTGGTGGCCTCTGCGGTGTTTGTTCCACTGGCTGTAGGCTGTGTTATGGTGCTTACTTTGCTGGACCCCTACAGCATCTCATCCCGCTTCATTGCTGCAGCTGTGAACCCCATCGTGAGTGGGGAGTGGGGGCGCTATGAGCCTTGGCTCATCGTCATCATTTGCCTGAGCATTGCGGTGCCGCTGGTGATGGCTCTTCTGTATGGGCGCTTGTATTGCAACACCATTTGTCCTGTGGGTGCTCTGCTGGGGCTGATTTCCCGCGTGGCTCCCTTTGTGCCGGTTATTGATGCGGGGAAGTGTGGTCGCTGTGCTGGCTGTATGCGCCGCTGCAAGGCTCATGCCATTGATTTGAAGAATATGCGGGTGGATTCCACTCGCTGCGTGGGCTGTTATGATTGTGTGTCCTCCTGTCCCAAGGGGGCGATGTCATTGTGCCGTAAGAAGACGGATGCTGTTTCGAAGGAAGAGAAAGCGACGGAGGAACAGCCCAAGTCGGCAGAAGCTGTTCAGGATAAGCCGGAAAGCGTCTCTCGTCGTGCCTTCCTCGGGCTGGGTATCACCGGGCTGGCCACCGCCGCTATGCCGGAGGTGCCGACTGCGGGGAATACAGCCGCTGCCGCTGTGCCTCCGGGTGCAGGCAGTGTGGAACGCCTGCTGAGCCGCTGCACTGGCTGCGGTCTCTGCATGACCACTTGCCCCACGCATGTGCTGCGACCGTCCTTCTTGGCGCATGGGCTTAGCGGTATCATGAAGCCGTACATGGATTTCACCCGCGGTTATTGTGCTCCTGACTGTAATGCATGTTCAAGCGTCTGCCCGGAGGGCGCGCTGCTGCCACTTTCTCTTGCGGAAAAACGCCTCGTGAAAATTGGCGAGGTGCTTTTCACGCAGAAGAATTGCCGCGTGTGGAGCAGGGGAGAAGTCTGCGGAAAATGCCTGGGCGTGACTTGCCCCACGGGTGCGCTTACGGAAGTGATTGCTCCCTCCGTGGACGCTGAAAAATGCGTGGGTTGTCGCCGCTGTGCTCGCAAGTGTCCGCATGGTGCCATCACGATGGTGGAGGTGCCCGGGCGTGTGCGTGCCAATGGTAATCCCAGACCCTTGGCGGTGATTGATTACAGCAAGTGTGAAGCTTGCGGTGAATGCATTGCTGCTTGCAGGCGCCATCAGGCGCTGGACGCCCTTAAACTCCGAGCTCCCAAGGTGGACGTTTCCCGCTGCACCGGCTGTGGTGCTTGCTCATATGTCTGCCCGGCCGAGCCTCGCGCTTTACAGATAACACCTTGCGCTGAACATAAAACCCTTGATCCTGAAGCATGAAACGCCGTGATTTTTTCCGTAATTCCCTGCTGGCCCTCGGTGGGCTGGCCGCCTCTGCTACCGGGGCGGAGGCACTCCGGGAAACCCGCACTGCCGGACGTGTGACCCGCCGCACCCTCCCGGATGGTACATCCCTGCCGCTGTTGGGCTATGGCCTTATGCGCATGCCTCGCGTTTCCGCAGCCGGAAGCGTCATTAATCGTGATGAGGCCGCCCGTCTTATCGAAACGGCCATGCAAGGCGGCGTTAATTACTTTGACACCGCATACATGTATCACAATGGTGACAGCGAGGTCATGGTGGGCGATATCCTCAGCAAGTATCCCCGTGACTCCTACTTCTTAGCGGATAAAATGCCTCTGGGCTACCTGCGGAAAGAGGAGGATTTGCAGCGCATCTTTGATGAACAGCTTACCCGTACTCGTGCCGGTTATTTTGATTTCTACCTCATGCACAACGTCAGCCGCCATACTTGGAACGTCGCCAAGCGGCTCGGTGTATGGGAGTTCATGAAAAAACTGCGCTCGGAAGGGAAGGTGCGTCACATCGGCTTCTCTTTCCATGATACGCCTGAGCTGCTGCAAGAAGTGGTGGATACCCTGAAGGATGACGGCCTTGAATTTGCACAGATTCAGCTGAATTATCTGGACTGGGATATATACCGTTCTGAGGAGCAGTATGATATTCTTACTAAGGCCGGTATACCTGTCATTGTGATGGAGCCCCTGCGCGGCGGCGTGCTCGCTACCATTAATGAAGCCGGACGGAACGTCCTCTCAGCCGCTGCTCCGGACAGTACACCTGCACAGTGGGCGTTCCGTTTCGTGGGTTCTCTGCCTAATGTGCTGGTGACGCTTTCCGGCATGAGCTGCATGGAGCACCTTACCGAAAATATCACCACCTTCACGGATTTTGAGCCGCTCAGTGCCGCTGAGCGCAATACTCTGAACGAGGCTCTCGTGGCCTATCGCTCCGGCATCGGCGTGCCGTGCACGGGGTGCCGCTACTGCATGCCCTGCCCGGAGGGGGTGGACATTCCCCGTATTTTCGGGATGCATAACCAACTGAAGGCCACCGGGAACCGCTGGATGTTCGAGAGTACCTACCGTAACCTCGGTAATCAGCATGATGCCTCCGCCTGCATTTACTGTGAGCTCTGTGTGGAGCAGTGCCCTCAGCATATCAATATCCCTGAGGAACTAGCCCGCATTCATGCGGAGTTCAGCGGTGAGACCGCTCTTCACCCCGCGGTGGTGGATTATCTGGCCGCCAGAGGTGAATAATGCACTTTTCCGGTGCTCCGGTGAAAATAAGACACGCCGCTCTTCATTTCTCGCTTGCGCTGTGTGGGGTGGCGTGGTAATATATGAGCCAACATGAGAATGAGACTTCATCTGCTATTGTGTGCGGTGGCTGTGCTGCCGCTTACTATGTGCCACCAAAACAATAATGCGCTTCTGCCGGCCGGTACAATTCAGGCTGCTGATCCGCAGGCTGATGCTCTGCTCAGCGAGGCTAAGGCATTGATGGCTGCCGGTGAACTCAGCGCGGCTAAGCGTAAGCTGCGTAACATTGTGCTGAATCATGAGCTTGCACCCTGCGCCCCTGAGGCTCGCATGCTGCTGGCTGAAATTTATGAAAAGCAGGGACTGCCCCGCGATGCTTTCGAGGAGTATGATAAAATCGTGAAGCGCTACCAGAGCAGCCCGCTTTACACAAGAGCCCTTGAGCGCCAGCTCGCTATGGCTATGTCCGCCGCTGAGGGTACATTGCAGGTGAGCGTTCTGGGGCTCTGGCAGGCTGAGATGGAAAGCTCTGCTGTGGAAAAGTGGCTGCGCAGCGTGATTTCCAACGCCCCTTACAATGATATGGCCGCCACGGCTACATCCATTCTCGCCCGCTATCTGGTGCGCAAGGAGCGTTATGAAGAGGCTGCTGCCGTGTTCTCATCCCTCGTGGAAAATTATCCGGATAGCCGTTATGCTCCCGAAGCTCAGCTCATGGTGGCTCAGCTCTGGGCCAGCAGCCGCACCCGCGGTAACCAGAACCTTGCAAACCTGACCCGCGCTCAGGAGGCGTATGAGGATTTCTCTCTGCGCTTCCCGAACCATGCTGACGCCCGCAAGGCTCTTAGTGAGGCTTCCAATATGCGCCGCCTGCTGGTGCAGCAGGAGCTGGAGACCGGTCGTTACTATCTGGAACGTTCTCGTGAGTATGGTGCTGCCGTATTCTGCTTTGAGAATGTTATCCGCCAGCGAAACATTAATCCTGAGGCTGCCAATGAGGCTGCAACCTTGCTTCAGCAGGCTAAGGCTCGTCAGGCCGCATCCCTTGCTCGTCAATCATGAAACGTTTCCTTCTTCTCGCTCTCTGTCTTCTCCCGCTCACCGGTGTGACCTCCTGCGGTTATCATGCCGGTGGCTTGGTGCACCCCCGGATGGAAGGTGTAAGTACATTTGCTGTCAATATGTTTGACAATAATACTACTTATCCTGATATCGCTCAGCTTGTTACCTCAGCTGTGGGTAATGCGCTCCAGTCTGACGGCACCTTCAAGATGGCAGCCCCTAGCTCAGCTGATGTCATTATCCGCGGTTCTGTAACGGATGCCAACATCAGCCGTATTCTCGTGGACTGGGAGGATACCAACCTGAGCCGCGAGCTCCGAGTGCGCGTCTATGTGTCCTATGAGGTAGTCCGCCGCAGTACCGGTGAGGTCATCAGAAGGGGCCGTGCTCAGGGTGATGGCACTTACTTCAATACAGGTGGTAACACCCTTACGGGCCGCTCTGCCGCTCTTTCCTACGGCGCGCGTCAGGCCGCCTCCGCCATTGTGGATCAGCTCACTATTCCATGATTGAGTATCCCGTCAGCTTTGTTGGTCTGCCCATCGGTAACAGGGAGGATATAACCCGCCGTGCGCTGGAAGTGCTCGGCTCGGTGGACTGCATTTGCTGTGAGGATACCCGTAATACCGGCCTGCTGCTTTCTCATTACGGTATCAAAAAGCCGCTGCTCAGCCTGCATGAGCATAATGAAAGCGTGCGAGCTCCGGAAGTGGCCACCCGTGCTCTGGCTGGTGAGAGCTTTGCCGTGGTGACGGATGCCGGCATGCCCGGCGTGTCTGACCCTGGTTACCGCCTCATTCAGGAGCTGAAGGCACGTGGTGTCTCCTTCACCGTGCTGCCCGGGCCCTCCGCCGTGGTGACGGCTCTTGTGGGCTCCGGCCTGCCGAGTGATGCTTTCTTCTTCGGCGGCTTCCTCCCTGTGAAATCCGGCAAGAAAGGGCAGGTGCTTCAGGCAGCCCTTGCTGCTTCTTATACCAGCATTTTCTATGAATCGCCTTACCGTATTTTGAAGACGGTGAAGGCTATAGCTGACTTGGACCCCACCGCGCCCATTTGTGTGGCGCGGGAGCTTACCAAGGTTTTTGAAACCTACCACCGCGGCACCGCTGCTGAGTTGGCGGCGGAGTTTACCGCCCGCCCGCCCAAGGGTGAAATGGTACTGCTGATAGGCGGTACAAATGCTCCTCGCCCCGTTTCCGGCGAGTAATTGTTGGCATGTAGGCGCAAAAAATCCTGCAAATCCGTGATTTTCAGGAAAAAAGGCTTGCCATAGGGCTTGGGAAGCGGTACAATGCCGCACCGCTATTTCCGCCGGTGGTGCACAGGCGCCCCGATAACCACCGGTGCTGGGGCCTCGCGAAATCGCGTAAACATATTAACCAAAACAATATACAATGAGTATTTCTGAATTGGAAGCCCTTATCAACGCTGGGTTTCCGACTTTCCGTACGGGTGATATCGTGAACGGTACCATCCTTGAGATCCGTCCGCAGGTTGTTCTCGTAGACATCGGTTACAAGTCTGAGGGTGTTATTTCTATCTCCGAGTTCGAGGATGAAGAGATTGAGGTAGGTGACCAGATCGAGGTTCTCCTCGAGAAGCTTGAGAACGATGAGGGTCTCGTAGTCCTTTCCAAAGAGAAGGCTGCCCACAAGCAGAACTGGGACAAGATCGTGGCTGTCTACAAGGATGGCGGCCTCGTGAAGGGTAAGGTGAAGAGCGTCGTTAAGGGTGGCCTTATGGTCAACGTCGGCGTGGAGGCCTTCCTTCCCGGCTCTCAGGTGGACATCATCCCCCCCAAGGATCTGAACGAGTTCGTGGGTAACGTTTACGAGTTCAAGATCGTTAAGGTGAACGACGAGCGCAAGAACATCGTGCTCTCCCGCCGCGAGGTTATCGAGGCCGAGCGCAGCGAGCAGCGCCAGCGCTTCCTCGAGGTGGTGAAGGTGGGTGACCGCGTGACCGGTACCGTGAAGAACATCACCGACTTCGGTGCCTTCGTGGACCTCTCCGGCATGGACGGCCTGCTGCACATCACCGACATGAGCTGGGGCCGCGTGAACCACCCCTCCGAGCTGCTTCACATCGGCCAGGAGCTTGAGGTGCTTATCCTCGAGGTGGACCGCGACAAGGAGCGCGTCTCCCTGGGTCTCAAGCAGCTTTCCGACAATCCCTGGGCTGACATCGAGCAGAAGTAC
>JAZRTR010000014.1:0-54937 GCA_045652085.1 Akkermansia sp. | reverse complement strand
TCCACCGAAAAATGAAATTAATTCAACGCCGGGCCTATGGCTATCGCAACTTTCAGAACTATCGGTTAAGAGTGTTAATTGAATGTGGGCACATCGTGATATGAAAATTCAAATTCCACAATGTTTGGGCTTGACCCGATTAGAGTTGTTATGCAAACAAAATAAAAAACAGGTATTATTTGCATATAATACAGATGGGAATAACAACAAAATAACAGTTATACCGCTATATTTTATCGTTACAGGAGTCGCCATCGTGCGAAACTCCACCCATAAAGGATAATCATGTAAAAAAGTACAATGGCCGTTAAAACCTGTCGCTAAACTATCACATAGGTTGCTGTATGGTATTATTACCAGCAAAAACCCCGCAAAAGTCAGAGACTCATGCGGGGGTGTAAAAGTTTTATTCGGAGGATTCCGAGTACGGAGAGAGTGGGATTCGAACCCACGGTGACATCTCTGCCACGCTCGATTTCGAGTCGAGTGCCTTAGACCAACTCAGCCATCTCTCCTTTGCTAGGAAGCGTGCGGGGGTGATTATGAGGGGGAGGCGGCCTGATGTCAAGCCCTTTTTATGTGAGTAAGTAGCATTTCTGCTTGTGGAAGGGAGAGAAATATGCTAAAAAAATGTGGCGGGGAAGGAGCCCGGAGTGATAAATACGCAGATATGAAGATGAAGAATGTATTCAGAGCTACGCTGAGTGTGCTGGCTATGGTCGGCAGTGCTGCTGCATTAGAGGTTACGGATATACCGGCTGAGGTATTCAGCCGCGAGTATGCGGATGCCCATTTCACAAAGGACTATGAATATAGGCTTCTGGAGGATAATAGCGTGCGCCGTACGTGGAAGGTGGATGGCTATACGCTGATTGTGGATTTTGATATTCGCAGCTCGAAGGTGATTTGCGTGTTTGTGGATTATGAGCCCGCCGTATCCCGTAGCGTGGCAATGGAGCATGCACGGCATTTGGTGGCCGGGCGTAGTGAAGGTGTACGCTGGGTGAATACCCGCAGCGAGGCAGTTCAGCGTGTGGGGCTTCCGAAAGCCCGCCGCTTCATGGAGCTGACGGATGGTAGCTATATTTTCTGGGAGTCCAACTCTGAGCGTGCGAATAACTGTGACCGTCTTTGCTGGTTTGCATCCAAGCCGAGGGCGGACCGCATGGCTGTGGGAAGTCTTGTTGCCACTAGCGGACGTACGGCGCTGGGTAGCACAAGCGTAACGGGTGTGCATTCTTCGCTGAAGGCAGATGAGGAGCGCCGCCGTGAAATTCAGCCGCGTCCTGTGGAGGTGCCGCAGGAGCTTGCTATGGAGGATGAACCTGCTGCAACTCCGGAGGAATCCGGCAGCGCCACTGCTCAGCCCACTCCCACGCCGCGCCCGGCTACACCGCGTCCCGCTGCGCCGCGCCCTGCTGAGCCGCGCCCCGCTACACCAAGCCCCGTAGCGCCGAGCCCTGCGCCTGCCGCTCCCGCCCCTGAATCCACTCCTGTGAGCGTGCCTGCTGCTGAGGAAGCTGAGCCCGCCAGTAATGTTCTGGCCCTCATCGGCATTAAGGTGGAAGATAGGGTGGTGCACTACATACTGGGTGGAGTGGGTGTACTGCTGCTCATCATTATATGGAATGCCATCAGTGCGTCACGTCGCCGCGCGCGGCAGGCAGCTCAGTTTGAGGCCCTGCTGAATGGTGATGATAAGGATGATAAATAATGAAAAGAAGGTACCCTCAGTCAACTCCCGTTTCATGGGGGCGCTAAGCCACGAAAATAGCTTGACCTGAAGGCCGGAAAAATGTAGAAAGTAAGTGTTCATGTTCAGGAAAATATTCATTGGAGCCATGGCATGCCTGACGCTGTGTCAGTGCAATTCCCTTAAGTCTGACTGCGAGGCCCTGAGGCAGCGCGAGGCTGAGATTGCACAGGAGGAGCGCGGGGATTACTACATTGGCCGCCGTTATGAGATACCCTATACTCGTTTCTGGGGGTATGTGCGTAAGCCGGGGCAGAGCTGGCGTGAGGCGAAGCTGGTGATGATGGATGAGCGCATTTGTCGCACGCCGGATCGTGGCATGGAGCCCCCTGTGCCCGGTGCTGTGTACGGTACGGATAATAATGTGGAATACATCATTAATGGCTCGTACACAGGCAAGAATGCATATGATCCCAGTACGAACCAGGTGCTGCCGCTGTTCCGCCCCACGAGCTTTACGGTGCGTAATCGCCAGCCCGGGTTCTTGTTCGTTCCGTCCGAGGAGTATGAGGAGGAGCGCGTCACCCTGCGCCCTTCCATTATGCCGCAGCCACAAGCATGTGAGCAATATCGCTAATATGACGCGTATTTCACGCGCAGCTCAGACTAGAATCTGATAAAATAACTCCAGACAATCTTTCTCCCTTCAGTTTTTACCTCAGAAATTTTCCAGTATGGCTCAGTCAAAAATTCTCGTAGGCCTTGAAATTGGCACATCTAAGACGTGTATGGTGGTGGGTGAAATCCGCCCGGATGCCACGGCAACCATTATCGGTGTGGGTGAGGTGCCCAGCGCCGGTGTGCAGAAAGGTGAGATTGTGGATCAGAGCATGGCCCGCCAGTGCGTGTGTGACGCATGGCAGATTGCTCAGGACCACGCTGAGGTGGATATCATGAATGTGTTCCTCTCTGTTACGGGTGAGCACATTATCGGTGAAAATTGCCAGGGCTCCTACCGCCTGCCTGATGATGAGGATATCATTGAGGACGTGCATGTGCAGCTGGCTAAGGAGAAGGCTGAGAAGGCTGAGATTCCGGCGGATCGCTTTGCCGTGAACCGCGAGCTGGGCAACTTCTCCATTGATAACCGTGAGGCTTCCCGCCACCCGGTGGGCCTTACCGGCCGCACGCTGGATGTGAACTGCCACGTGATGCACGGCATCCGTACCCGCCTGCAGAACTCTCTGCTCTGCGTGCGTCAGGTGCCGCTGGAGATTGAGGATTTGGTGTTCGCCCCGCTGGCCACGGCTCAGATGGTGCTGAACCGCCAGCAGAAGGAAGCCGGTGCGCTTCTCATTGATATCGGCGGTGGTACGTCGGACTTCATCTGTTACTGTGAGGGTGATGTGGTGGCTAGCGGTTGCATTCCTGCCGGTGGTAACACGATTAACAGCGATATCATTAAGCTTACGGACCAGCCGGTGAACAAGAAGGCTGCTGAGGTGCTCAAGTGCACGGAAGGTAATGCGTACGGTGATATCAAGGACGTCTCCCGCGCTCATTACAAGAGTGATTTGGGCATGCATGACGTTTCCATCCCCCGTGGTGACCTTAACCGCATCATCCGTGACCGTCTGGCAAATATTCTGGTGCGAGTTGGCAAGCGCATTCCTGAGGATGTGTGGAAGCGCAACGGTATGAGCGTGTACCTCTCCGGTGGTACCAGCCTTATGCGCGGTCTGGACCAGCTCGCTCACCATATTTACGGCGTGCCTGTGCACCAGCCCACTCCGCAACCTGAAGGGCAGAACCACTCATACTTGGCAGATCCCCGCTACTGCACGGCCATTGGACTTATCCGCTTTGCTCAGCGTTATGATGATGAGGCGCTGCGCGGCGTATCTCCCGGGTGGGTGCAGCGCATCCTGCGCATGTTCCGCCGCCGCTGAGCCGGCGCCTGACAGCCCTGCCGCACAGCTCTCATACACCTCTCACACTCTCACAAAGCTATGCTTCCCTATCAGACCATACCGCAGAAGGAAGACGGTATCGCCATCGTGGGCATCGGCGGTGCCGGTGCTAATATCCTGCAGTGTTTTGCAGGCTCCAGCGCGAATAATGTGCACCTCTACACCATGTCGCTGGATGAGCGCGTGGGCCGCTCCTGCGGGAGCAATGTGGAGTTCGTGCAGCTGGGCGGTGGCTTGAACCACGGTCTGGGCTCCGGCGGTGACCCTTCAGTGGGTGCGCAGGCTGCTGCGGAAAGCGGGAGTGATATTGACCGCATGCTGAAGGATGTGCGCCTGCTGGTGCTGGTGGCCGGTTTGGGTGGTGGCACCGGTTCCGGTGCAGCGCCTGTACTGGCTGCGAAGGCCCGTGAGGCCGGTTTGTTTCTGGTGTCCGTGCTGGTGATGCCGTTCGGTTTCGAAGGTAAGCGCCGCCGCCAGCAGGCTGAAGAAGCGCTGGAGGAGGTATCACGCCTGAGTGATATCGTCTTCTGCTTCGAGAATGATTACATGGAGGAGCTCTTCCGCAACCGCCCCGGCGCTCGCGCTGTCTTTGAGGAGGTGGACCGCATTCTCGCCCGCGCCACGGCTTCCGTTCCCATGCTGGCTTCCTCCCCGGGCTTTATTAATTTGGGACTGGATGAGCTGGCTACCGCTCTTGAGAATAATGATTCACGCTGCCTCTTCGGCAGTGGTAGCGGTTACGGGCCGGACCGCGCCATGGCTGCTGCGCAAGCCGTGCTGGAGTCCCCGCTGGTGGCGTACCACGGCGCACTTTCATACGCTCGCACCGTAATCGTGCACATTGCCGGTGGTGATTCCATGTCCATCACCGAGATTCGCACGATCATGGAGCGCATTCGGAAGGCGCTTGCGAGTGAAGATGTGAACATTTTCTTCGGTACCACAGTGAAGCCTCATTTGGGGGATGAGCTGCGCGTCACCCTCATAGCCTCCATTGATGCGGAGGAGTTCAAGGAAGCGCTTGCCGCTGAGCCCGTGCAGGAGGAAGAGGAACCTGAGGCAGTGGCTGAGGAGGAGCTTGAGGAAGAGTCCGAGGAGGGCACCGAAGTGGTGGAAGCTGAAGCCACAGAGGCTCCCGAGGAGGAAGAGCTGATTGAGCCTGCGGAGGAAGAGCAGGAGATTTATGATGAAGAGGAGCCTGCACAGGAGGAGGCTGAGGAGGAGCCGGAACAGGAAGAGCCTGAGGACGCTGTGCCCGCTTTCAATCGCCAGCCTGTGATGCACCAGCCTGAGCTCATGCCCGCCATGAAATCCTCAGAGGATGCGGATGATGACATGGAGGAATCCGAGTCAGGGCCCTTCTTTACGGAAGGGAATGATACCGGTGGCTTCATGCAGTTCTCACGCCGCTGGGCTACTCCTTCCTCCGAGGATGATTTGGATACGCCTCCGGAAGTTTCCTTCAATGACCTGCGCGGCATGTTCCGCCGCCAATAAGAATGAAAAAAGGCCGCGTTTGCGGCCTTTTTCGTAACGGTGAGAAAGCGGGGTACGCTTTACATATGGCGCAGGGCGAGGAACTCGCGTATGCGCGCATTTTCAGAGTTTTTCAGCTCGGCGGGGGTATCATCCTCCACCACGTAGCCATCCGCCAGGAAGATGATGCGGTCCGCCAGTTCACAGGCGAAAGCAATATCATGCGAGACCACAATCATCGTCATGCCGTCCGCGGCCAGTTCGCGCATGAGGCCTTGCACTTCACCCACCATCTCAGGGTCCAGAGCGGAGGTGGGCTCATCAAAGAGCAGTACCTCCGGGTTCATGGCGAGGGCGCGCACGATGGCCACGCGCTGCTTCTGGCCGCCTGAAAGCTGGGCAGGGTATGCCTGAGCTTTGTCCGCCAGGCCGATTCTCTCCAGCAGCTGCAGGGCAGTCTTCCGGGCTTCTTCCGGCTGCATGCGGCCGCATTTTACGGGGGCGAGGGTGATGTTATCCAGAATGTTCAGGTGAGGGAAGAGGTTGAAGTGCTGGAAAACCATGCCCACGCGGCTGCGGTAGGTATTCAGCTCCTTCTCTGTGCGCCCGGGCTCCTCGCCATGGAAGAGAACGCTGCCGCCATCCGGCGTTTCCAGGAAGTTCATGCAGCGCATCACGGTGCTCTTGCCGGCACCGGAGGGGCCTACTAAGAATACAACTTCACCCTTGTGCACCTGCAGGGAGACATCTTTGATGACCTGCAGCTTGCCGAAATTCTTCACCAGATTCCGTACTTCCAGTATACTGTTATCTTTCATTTTTCTTAAGTCGCAGTTCGAGTTTCTTCAGCAGGTGGCTGAGCAGGATGACCATGGAAAGGTAAATGAGGGCTACCATGAGCAGGGGCAGGAAGGCATCATAGGTTTGACTGCGGATGATGTCACCTCCCTTAGTCAAATCCTGCAGGGCGATGTAACCGCAGATACTCGTCTCCTTCAGCAGAACGATGAACTCATTGCCCAGAGCCGGTAGCACGTTTTTGAATGCCTGCGGTAGGATGACGCTGCGCATCGTTGTGCCGTAGCCCAGGCCTAAGCTGCGGCCGGCCTCCATCTGCCCGCGGTCTACGGACATGATACCGGAGCGGATGATTTCTGCCACATAGGCTGCGGAGTTCAGTCCGAAGGCCACGATGGCCACCAGCACTTTACTGATATCCACAGCGCCGAAGATGACGAAGTAGATGATGAGCAGCTGTACTACCACGGGAGTGCCTCGCACCACCGTCAGGTACAGGCGGCAGAACATATCCGCTACTTTCAGGCGGCCTGTCAGGTCAGCCGTGCTGCGCACCACCGCTATCAGGAAGCCCAGCATAATGCCCATGGCAGCAGCAGCAAGGGCAATCTCCACTGTTACCAGCAGGCCTTCCGCCAAGTAACGCCAGCGCTCGTTCTTCACGAAGTCTACATGGAAATCATCCATCAGACGACCGAATGCGGTATCCGCCTCCTGATTCATCTCAGGCGTGTTCTCGCGCATGCGTTTGTCGATGATGGCGGCCAGCGTGCCATCCGCCTCCATGGCATCCAGTGTGGTGTTAATCATGTTCAGCAGCTCAGTGTTCCCCTTCTGGAGAGCCATGGCGTACTCTTCTTCCACCACCGGTGTGGGCAGGATAATCAGTCCGCGGCTGCCGGCTACATGGTTTTCAGCCGGGGCGTTGTCCAGCACTACGGCATCCAGCTTACCGGCGCTCATGGCGGATATGGCCAGTGCGCCGTTCGTGAAGCGTTCAGGGTTGCTGCAGATGTGTTCAGTGACGTGGGTGTCACCGGAGGAGCCGTGCTGCACGCCCACGCGCACATTTGCCAAATCCTCCGGGCCTTTGATGGGAGAGCCTTCCGGTACGATAATGACCTGACGAGCGCCGGAGTAGCTGCGCGTGAAATCCACCTGGCGCCTGCGGTCTTCTGTCACGGTGAGGCCGGAGGCCACGATGTCCACCTTACCGGTTTGAACGGCGGTGATGATGGAATCAAAGGCCATATCTTCGAGCTTGAAGCGCACGTTGTTACGGCGGCCGATTTCATTCAGGATATCCACATCAATGCCGACGATTTCCGTACCCTGATAAAATTCATACGGAGGGAAGGTTGCTTCCATGGCCACCGTGTAGGTGGGCAGGCTGTTATCCTCATCCCGACAGCTGCTGAGCATGAGTGCTGCCATCAGCATAATTAACAGGCTCAGGCTCCGTATCAATATAGATTGAGATACTGCCTCGGCTCTTGCTCTCCAAGTGTTCATGAGTGGGAGGATACCATACATCCTTCTGAATGCAAGCAAAAATGCTTATTCTGTGGTGTAAAGGCTTATTGCGGCGCAGGATTCATGGCTTGGCGACCTGCCCATAATGACGCGATATTCCGCACCTGCATTCATTTTTGACTATGCAAGTAACAGGTGATATGCTAAAATGTAGGCACATGAGTCAGTCTTCCATAGTATGTAAACCCACGGCCGATACATTCGTGCGTTTTGGTATCGTCATAGCTGCAATTTTCGGGTTCGCTATATATTTTTTCTATGATGGTCATGTGGGCTATCGCGTGAAGAATGAGGTCTACTTCAGCTATAAGGCATTTGCAGAGCTGGGGCAGCGAGTATCAGAGAGTAATGCCTTATCATGGTCTGAGCTTAGAAATAAGCCTCTAATTGCTACTGTGGAGCATGATGGTGAGCCTATGGTGCAGCTGGAAGATTTCTGGTATCCGCTGCCGGTAGGCTGTGAGGCGGCTCGCTCCTGTCCTCCTGAGGTGCTGGATTTTGCCGCTATGAATCGCGGCTGGAATGAGTGCTGGAAAAATTATACCGCGCGCATGCATTACCCGATGGAAGCCGGTGAGCATCCCTATGATTTGGGAGCCATTCGTGAGCAGTGGATTGTGGGCGGAATCTTTATTGTCATGGGCTGCGTGCTGCTCTTCTTTGCCCTGCGTACTCGTGGACGAGTGCTCTCTCTGGAGGGGGATACAATTACGGCTGCCGGCCAGACTTTCAAGGTGGCGGATATTCAGAGCTTGGACCTCCGCCAGTGGGGTCCCGGCTATAAGGGCTGCGCGTACTTTAAGGTGAATGGCCGCCGCATTAAGGCGGATGGCATGACTTACGGTGGATTTAATAAGGAAAAGGGCGAGCCGGCTGAGGCCTTCATGAAAGCCGTGCTGGCCCAGTATAAGGGTGAAGTCATCGAGTATGAGGTGGAAAAACCTGCCAGCTCAGATAATTAAGCGTGTGGCACGCTTGGTACACGACACGGCGAGGGCGCTGAGCTCCCGCCGCTTCGTGCTGTGTGCGCTTTCGCTGGCCATCGCGCTGGAGCTGTGTGTTCTCGGTGTGGGAGTGGTGCGGCGTTTGGAGATGTCCGCAGCCCGTACGGAGCACGCAGCTGAGCTGTACATGGCGGCCGTGGAGGCAGAGGCTTTCGGGCGGCAGATGCAGGAGCGCCTCGGCGGTGCTACGGATATCAGCGCTACGCCGGATAGCAGCCAGAGCCCGCAGGAAACTGAGTTTACCGGTGAGCCCGGGGGTGCTCCGCCCCTGCCGCCGCGTGATGTGCACACCATCGTGTTTGATGTTACCGGCGTCTCTCTGGATGATGAAGAGATAGGCGCTGATTCCGAAAGCAGCGGGCAGCCTGCGGCAGCTGAAACTGCTACCGTGCCCACGGATGCAGAGGGTGCACCCCTCAGCGAGGAAGATGCACAGGAGCTGGACCGCCTCATCCGCAAGGGCGTGAGTGCCATGGTGGCGGGTGATATGCGTTTGTGTGTGCTCTGCTTGGAGCAAGCTAAAACCATTTCCCCGGAGCACCCGGCCCTGCTGTACTATTACGGTATGGCATATGATAAGCTGCTGAACCCGGATAGGGCCCGTGATTATTATACCCGTGTATTCAGCCAGCGAGACCGCGCCGGGCGCTACTTTGAACGCGCCTCTCGCCGCTTAACATACGGGCTGGCTCAGCCCTCCGCCATGCGTGGTAAGCTTTCTTTCGGCCCGCCGCTCATCAGCCATACTTATGATGAGCAGACCGGTGACAGCGTCACCATGCGCCTGCCCATCATGCTCGCACCGGATGAAGAGGTGCGGGTGGAAGATATCCTTATTCGCGTGCGTTTCTTTGTGCTTGTGAATAACCGAAAGATTGAGTTCTCGGAGTCTTACGCTCCCCAAGTGCGCTGGGAGAATGCCACGCAGTCTTTCGCCTCCAGTGAGGAGAACCTTATTGTGACCTACTCGCTTCCTCCGCTCACTATGGAAGAGCAGGGCGTTTATGGCTCCCGCCGCTACTACGGTTACACGGCTAAATTGTACTACCGCGGTGAGCCTCTGGACTGCCTCAGCAGCCCCTCCGCTCTGATTCTGCATGAGCAGATGATGGATGCTCGCGCGGCTACTGAGCGCATGCGCCGGAGTGGTTTCGGTGGAAACCTGCTGCCGGATGCCGGTTACACTACGGATGACGGCCTTGTGCCCCAGTATGAGGATGATTTCTCGATGCCGATGGATGGCACGGCTCAGCCTCCCGCGGAGGCGGCCACTCCTGCGGCTGATGATGCTTCTTCTCTGCCAATCATTCCTGATGGCACCACTCCCTTTGAGGAGTTCATTAATGAGCTTGATCCTGAATAATTTCACCCCCAAACCGCAAAGTTATGTCTGCACCAGATTTTGAGAACCTGCCGACGCGCCTGGGCGTATACAAGCTCACGGAGCTGCTGGGGCGTGATAATCTCACGAACTTCTACTTGGCCAATCAGAGCCATGTGGAGCGAGGCGTTGTGCTGCAAGTGCTGCACCCCAATAGCTCACAGGAGGCGGTGGATTATTTCCTGCAGGCTGCAAGAGCCCGTGGTATGGCGACGTTGCCGGGAGTCAGTCAGGTGCTGGAGTCACGCCTGACGGGGGATGTTTGGTACATTGCGCATGAGCGTCCGCGTGGGCGTCATCTGGCTCAGTTTGCAGAGGAAGGGCAGACCCTCAGCACGAACCAGGCCTGCGCCGTCATTTCTGCCGTGGCTGCTATGTGCCTTGCGGCTCAGCAGCAGAATATAGCGCTGGAGCCTTCGTTAGCTTACACCATCTTCGTGGATAAGAAAAACCGGGTGAGCATTCTTTCCCCCGTGTTGCCCGGTGAGTACATGCCGGAACAGTGCGTGGCTTGCATGCAGAACTTGGCGGATGTCCTTCAACCCATCATGCCCCGGAATGTCGCCGGTCAGGGCCGCGTGGCCACGCTGGTGCAGTGGATAAGGGAAGGCTTTGAAGGGGAGTATCTGGACTGGAAAACGATTGCCGCAACAGCTCAGGAGATTCAGCGCCAGACAGCCCCTGTACTCACCCGCGCCGCGGTGGAAAATCTGAACTCCCAGACCGTCATTCGTCAGGTGAAGGAGAAGGAGGAACAGCGGAAGCATCGCCGCAACATGCTATTGCTGGCTGTGGCTGCTTTGCTGGTCATCTGCATGGGTGTAGCCGGTGGGCTCTGGCTGCATTTTGAGCAGGATGCGCTGCCGCCCCGTGAAGGAAACTTCGTGTACGTTCAGACGGAGCAGGGGCCCCGCCGTGTGCTGAGCCGTCCTATCTCCATCATCGAGTATCAGCGCTTCCTGAACCGCTACGAGGATCCTAACGCGCTGAATGAGGCCCGCCGTGAGCGCATAAATGCCGGTGTACCGGAGGACTGCGCTAATCACACGCCTGCTGAGTGGCAGGAGCAGCTGCGTGCTGTGGATAGTGGCGAGGAATGGCATGGTGAGAAGCTTACCTCCCGCTCCCCTGTGCGCGGTATCTCGTATTGGGATGCCCTTGCTTATGCCAACTATGTGGAGGCTACTCTTCCTTCCGCCGCTGTGCTGGAGGCTGTTCGTGAGCATGTGGAGGCTGAGAATCTGCCGGAGGAATGGACCACCACCGTCACCGCATCCGATAAGC
This sequence comes from Akkermansia sp., assembly GCA_045652085.1. GTDB lineage: Bacteria > Verrucomicrobiota > Verrucomicrobiia > Verrucomicrobiales > Akkermansiaceae > Akkermansia. Next base: position 43,798 of record JAZRTR010000014.1, on the reverse strand, counting down.
TGTATATGGCCGGCACCGTGGTTCTTACCGCATCACCCGCGAGTCACCCCATCGTTGAGCCCAACCGCGCTACCCGCAGCGTGAAGCGCGGTTTCCGTATCACCCTTCCCCCCTCACGTTAAGAAAACTGAAAACTTTCAATTCACATCCCCTTGATATCATGAAAAACATTATTACTCTAATTCTTGCAGTATGCTGCCTGCTGCTGGCCGGTCAGGCCGCTGCTCAGGTGGAAGTGCGCGTACAGCCTGTGCGCAAGGAGTTCCTTGTGGGCGAAAACGTTTCCCTGCAGGTGAAGATTGAGAACTTCACGGACCGCTCCGTTACTTTCAATAACATCCCCGGTCGCAGCTGGCTGCACTTCACCGTTATCCGCAGCGGTGAGGCTCACCCCATCAGCCCCAGCGCCATTCCGAACTTCCCCCGCCTGGAGGTACCCCCGGGTTCATCCCGTGTGGTGACGGCTAATCTTCGCCCTTATTACAACCTGAACCGTGATGGCAGCTACAAGGTGGTGGCCACCGTGCGCATGCCTGATATGCAGACGACTTACAGCTCCAACCGTGCTTCTTTCCAGCTGGCAAATGGGGGTACGATGCGTAACTTCGTCGTTCAGTCACGCGGTGAGCGCCTGAACCTCAGTGTGCGTCTTCTGCGCGTGGGCGGAAAGGACTGCCTCTTCGGGCAGGTTTCTAATGCTGATACGCGCGTGGTGCTCGGTGCATGCTACATGGGCCAGTACCTGAACTTCATGGAGCCCCGCATCGTGCTGGACAGCCGCCAGAATGTTCACGTGCTCTGCCAGGCCACGCCTGAGTACTTCTGCTATTCCATCATGGATAACCAAGGCAACCGCCGCCACTATCAAGTCATGAAACGCACCGGCGGCCCCGTGGACCTCGTGAGTGCCTCCGGGGGAATTCGTGCGATAGGCCTGCGCCCGTATGAGCGCCCCACGGCCACCTCAGAGGGTGTCATTCGCTCCACATCTGACCGCCCGGACCGCGATTAATAATTAGCACCGTTCCGAGCTCTCGTTTACTGAACCCATTAACCTTTTTACAGCATCCATATGTCATCCCCCACCATCGCCATCGTTGGCCGACCGAACGTCGGTAAATCCGCCATCTTTAATCGCATGGTGGCACGCAGAATCGCTATCGTGCATGACCAGCCCGGTGTTACCCGTGACCGTCTTAGTGCTCCCTGCCGTATTACGGATTATGAAGCACTGGTGGTGGATACCGGCGGTATCGGCTCCACGCTGGATGATGGCTTTGCTGCCCGCGTGCAGGAGGAGGCTGATATCGCGCTGAACGCCGCGGACCTCATCATGTTCGTGTGCGATTGCCGTGACCACCTCACGCCTATTGATAAAACTATCGCTGCCCGCCTGCATAAGGCGGATGTGCCTGTGATGCTTGTGCTGAATAAGGCTGACACGGAGAAACAGGAGCTGAACCTCGGTGAGTTCGCCGGCCTCGGCTTCAGTGATTATGTGTTCACCTCCGCCGCTCATGGCCGTGGCTTTGCTCAGCTGGCTGATAAGCTGAACCGCCACCTGAAGTCCCTCGGTGCCACCCCTGTGAAGGCTGCCGCTGAGGCGGATGCCACCCCGGAGGAGGAACCGGACCGCGAGGAGGTGACAAAGGATTCCCCCATCCGTGTGGCTATTGTAGGCCGCCCGAATGCCGGTAAATCCTCCCTCGTGAATGCCATTCTGAATGACAAGCGCACCATCGTATCGGACGTAGCCGGTACCACGCGTGATGCCATTGATATTCCTTACACCCGCGACGAACAGCCGTACATGCTGATTGATACCGCCGGTATGCGCCCGCGCTCCAAGCGTGATACCTCTGTGGAGGTGTTCTCCGCCATGCGCAGTGAGAAGGCCATCCGCCGCTCGGATATTTGCCTGCTCGTCATTGATATGTCCGCCGGCGTCACGCAGCAGGACCGCCGCATCGGCTCCATCATCGCTAAGGAGAGCAAGCCCTGTATCATCGTGGTGAACAAGTTCGACCTCTACTGCGCGGAGGCTCCGCTCTCCGCTCGTAAGGACGCTGTGAAGGAGCATATTAAGGAGAACCTTTTCTTCTTGGATTATGCCCCCATCGCCATCGTCTCTGCCAAGCTGGGTGAGGGTATGCCCGGTATCTTCAAATCCATTGCCCGCGTGCGTCAGGAGGCACTGAACATGCCCGGCACCGGTGAGTTGAACCGCTTGCTGCAGCGCGCCATGGAGATGAATCCTCCCGGTCAGCACCGTGTGCTGAAGAAGCGCCTGAAGCTCTTCTATGCCACCACCGCCGTGAATGAGAAGTACACCACCATTCCCGTGCCCACTTATGTGCTCTTCGTGAATGATAAGCGCCTGCTGACGGACAGCTACGCGCAGTACCTGCGTAACACCATCCGCTCCCGCATTAAGGCCGCAGGCGTGCCGATTGTCCTTTCCCCGCGCTCACGCGTCAGAAACGATTAATTCCCTCACGCAGTTCCTGATATGAAACTTTTCAGCACCATTTCTTTGCTTCTGGGCGCTGTAATGGCGGCTTCCGGGTATGATTTTGTGCGGTATGAGAATGAGGCCTCACGCGCGCTGAGCGAGACCGAGGCTGAGTGTCGCCGCACGCCGGACCCTGTCATCATGCAGCTTTCCGGGCCTGTGACAACTGCTCAGGTGGGAAACTTGCTGAAGATGCACTTGGCGCGTGGTTTTGCGCTGCCGGGGGATTGGTTTACGAATGAGGATGGCACTATCGTGGTGCTGCTGCGAGAGCCCGGCTGTGGAGCCATTATCCGCGAGTTCTGCGTATACCGCCTGAGCGATGGGCAGTACCACCATACCGGTACTTATCGCGTGCTCTCCCGTGCCTATAACTGGAAGCCGGAGGCCACACGCTTTGAAACAGAAGGCGCAGGTGCCATGGTGCTGCGATTCGTTTCCTCAAGTGGAATCACTTATGATTGTCGCTTCCATCTGGATGTTCCGGTGGAAGTGTTCCGCTTGGCTCCGACGCATGCTCCCATCACCCCTGAGGAGGAGCGCGGCGCATGCCCCGTGCGGCGCTGAGATTCGGTATCTGTCAGTTTAATATAAAACGCCCTGCCACCACACCGGCAGGGCGTTTGTTTTACCGGAAGTATAATGAGCAGCTATCCATCCGGAGATTGATGCGGTGAATAATGCTTCACCCCTGAAAATACCTTTGTAATCAGTAAAACAGATATGGTATAAATACCTGTTTTTACTTGCTTTATGTAAGCGATGTTATTTATGAATCGCTTTCTGCATATTAGGATGTAACACGACGGAAAATTGTTCACAAAAAATTGAAAAATATTTCATAGTGTGGCAAAAAAGTGAAAAAGCTTGCAGTGCGATGGGCAAGGGTGTAGACTGTGCGTCAGGTAAAAGCCCCAATATCAGACAATATGAGCAGAATCACCCTTGCAGGAATCGGCTGCGGGTCACGTACCCGGACGTATATGAAGTTGGCCATGGAATACCCCGAGAAGTTCCGCATTGTCGCGGCGGCGGATCCGGTGCGGTGCCGTGCGGAGCAGGTGCGGGATTTTGCGCCTGAAGAGGAGCGTGCTGGGGTGGAGATATTTGCGAATGCGGACGAGCTGCTTTCGCGTCCCCGGCTGGCGGACGTGGCCATCATCGGCACGCAGGATGATTACCACTTTGAGCCGGCCAAACGCGCGCTGGAGCTTGGGTATGACCTGCTGCTGGAGAAGCCGATAGCCAAGACCCTGCGTGAGGCTCTGGAGCTGCGCGATTTGGCGGAGAAGCTCGGCCGCCGTGTGGCCATTTGCCACGTGCTGCGCTATACCCCCTTCTATAACACCATCCGTGATATCATCCGCAGCGGTGAGCTTGGCCGTATCATGACCTTCAATGCGAATGAAGGTGTGGGCGCCTGGCACTTCGGGCATTCTTTTGTGCGTGGCCACTGGGGGAACAGCGAGAAATCCACCCCCATGATTCTTGCCAAATGCTGCCATGATATGGATATTCTTCATTGGCTGCTGGATGCCCCCTGCGAACAGGTGTCGTCCTTCGGTGAGCTCTCCTTCTTCCGCAAGGAAAGCCTCAGCGAGCCTCGCCCGGAGCGCTGCACGGATTGGACCGGCCCCATCGGCGAGGACCCGTGGGACGCCCGCAAGTACATTACGGATGACTCCTGCCGCCGCTGGCTGCGCATGGTGATGGACGGTGCGGAGGACGCCACACCTGAGCAGATTACGGAGTGGCTGCGCACCTCACAGTGGGGCCGTGATGCCTTCCAGTGCGGTGATAATGACCAGCCGGACCACCTCGTGGCTATTCTGCGTTATCTCGGCGGTATTACCGGTACTTTCACCATGACCGCCTTTGAGGAGGGCCGCCACCTTGAGCTGTATGGCACAAAGGCCAAACTGCGTGCCGGCGCTTTCTATAAGGAAAATGGCCCCGGTGAAATCACGATTACGGAGCACTTCACTAAGAAGATACGCAAGGTGGAGGTGCAGGAAGCCTCCGGTGGTTATGCCGGCCATGGCGGTGGTGACTGGGGGCTTGTGAGCCACCTGTATGATGATATGCGCGTGGTGAAGGACGTGAGCCTCATGACGACGCCCATTCAGGCCAGCGCTCACTCCCATGTGATAGCATTTGCCGTGGAGCATGCACGGCGTACCGGAGAGGTGGTGGATATCAAAGAGTTTGAACGCCGCGTGCTGGCCGGTGAGCTGAATTACTGAATCTGACCCCATATGTTCTCCTTTAAGTACAGTGCTCTTCCTGCCGTGGCAGCTCTGGTGTCAACCGTGGCTGCTGCGGAGTGGGGCACGAATTATGAAGAGGCTCTCCGCCGTGCCGGTGAGCGCGGGTGCGTGGTGATGGCTGATTTCACCGGCTCTGACTGGTGCGGTTTCTGCATGAACCTGCACAGCCAAGTACTGCACCGTCCTGAGTTCCTCTCATGGGCCACCCAGCATTTTGAGTTGCTGGAGGTGGATGTGCCGCACCGGGCAGACTTTCCGGCTGAGCTCATGGCTCAGAACCGCGCACTCTGCGAGAAGTACAGAGTGACAGGTTTCCCTACGGTGCTGGTGCTGGATGCTCAGGGGCGTCCTCTCGGTGGGCTCTTCGGGTTTGAAGGAGATATGGCGGAAGTTCAGCGCATTCTGGGGATGGGGGTGCGTGCCGGTGAGCTTTTGCGTCAGGCAGAAAGCGCGCAGGGCGAGGCAAAACTTCATGCCTTACTGGAGGCTTGGAAGCTCATACCTGAGGAGCTGAAAGAGCTGAATCCTGCCTTGCGTGATGAAATAGCGGCGCTGGATACGCAGGATATCAGCGGCCTGCGAGCAGCGGCTGAGGCTGAGCGCCGCTTGCAGGAATGCAAGGCCGCCGCAGATGCCGCTCCTACGGATGCCGCCGCTCTGCTTATCGTGGATGCTGCGCTGGCACAGGCTGTGCCGCAGAACCGCCGCCAGCTGTTGGAGTTGAAGTACCGCCTCCTAATCCACGGCGTGGAAACCCCTGAGGAAGTGTATGCTGCAGCTGAAGTGGCGTACGCTATGATAGATGCTGACCTGCGCATCACCGCTGAGGAGAAGGAGAGCCGCAAGCGCCAGCTCCGAGGCGTTTTTGCTAATCCCTGGACCTCCATTCGCCGCAGTAGAATAATTTATCGCACTCGTCCTAAACGCTAGGCCCACTTAATGCGTCTATATATATACCATGAAGAGTAAAGACATCGACAACATGCTGGCTGCCGGCCTTATCTCGCCGGAGCAGGGCATGGCCATCAAGAAGCATTTCAGCTTGGATGAGAACCGCTGGAGCCGCTGGTTGCTGTACTGCCTCATTGCGCTTGCCGGTGTGTTCATTGTGGCCGGGCTTGTGATGTTGGTTTCCGCAAACTGGGATGAAATTGGCCCGCTGGGCAAGATGCTGGTGGCCATGGAGCTGCTGGTATTCTTCTGGGTGCTTTGGTTCTTGAAGCGGAAGACCTCGCCACTGCTGGCGGAGATGTGGGGCCTATGCGGTGCCGGTATGTGGCTGGGGTGCATTGCTTTGTACGGGCAGATTTTCCAGCTGCAGAATCCCTTTGTGGAAGGTTGCACGCTTTTCTTTTCCGGTATAGTACTTCTTCCTTTTGTGAGCAGGCAGCGCTTCATCATCTGGCTGGTGATGGTAGTATCCTTTGTGCAGCTCGTAGCCATGGAGGTGGAGGACGACAGTATCTTCAGCTTTGCGAATTGGATAAAAGGCTGGAAGCCTGAGTACATCATCTACGCTCTCCCTCTGCTGCTGGCTCTCTGGTGGGGGCTGGCTGAGAAGTGGCGCGTGTGCTCTGAGCGCTGGCGGAGCTATGGTTGGATGGCGCCTTTGCTGCTGCTGGTGGCGGTGAGCGTGGGGCAGGTCATGATGTACTTACCCGGTGAGATGATTAAGCTGGATGTGGTGGAGTGCGTGCTGATGGGGCTGGTTCCCGTGCTGCTCCTGCTGCTGATGCCTCGCGGCTCCAACTGGCTTTCATGGTGCAGCATGAGCTTGCTTATCAGCCTGCTGTTGCCCTCTTGCCTGCTGTCGTGCTACCTTGGTGAGCTGGCCGAGGACGCTGTAGCTGTCGGCGAATTGGGGGAGGACGCTGTACTCGTCGGCTGGTGTGGTATTTCTGACTGGATGAGTCATGCCGTCGGTATCGCCATTTACTTCGGGATGGCATCCGTCATGATGTCCTGCGGTGCGCGCAGCGGCCGGGTGAGCTGGGTGAATATCGGCTCGCTCATGGTGGTGTTTGCCGCGGTGGCACTGGTGGCTGATGTGCTGGACAGCTACACCTTCTCAGGGCTTGTTCTCGTGGTGGGTGGTCTGCTGATGTTGCTTGTGGTGGTGCTGCTTGAGAAAAAGCGCCGCAAGCTGGTTAAGTCCGTTAAGAATGAAGCTATCTCTTCCCAGTCATGAAAAAACATCTTTCTATCATTCTCGTTTTGCTCGTGGTACTTGGCCAGCTTACTTGGCTGGGTTATAATTACCATGCGCGCACGCAAGAGCTGGAGGCTGCTCCCACCATCATTGTGCCCTGCATGGATTCTGATCCGCGAGATTTGTTCCGTGGTGATTATGTTACCTTTCTCTGCGGCTTTTCATATTCCCTCACGGACCCGCTTTTCAATGATGTGTTGCACTGGGATAATCTTTCTCCGCATATTTATGCGGATGAGCAGATTAAGCCTGTTCCGGCCCGCGCTGCTATGAATCCGGAATCCGTGCTGATTTCTGCTGATGATGAGTACAAGGTCATCCCGATGGCTGCTTTCTGGGTTCCCGGCGGCGAGAGTGAGGCACGGCTGGTGCGCTTGGCCAATAGAGGCTCCGCTCAGGACGTCGCCCGTGAGGGTGAGGTGCGTACGGCTGTCACAGCCCGGGTCTCCCATTTCTCCGCTCAACAGAGTGATGAGGACTATGTGACGGAAGTCTCAGTGAGAATTATGCTCTGCGTGAGCGACTCTAACAGCACGGCTTCCTTCCGCTATTACGTGCCGGAAGGTGAAGGGGATGTGTTCCGCGCATGGCGGGAAGCTCCCGGTTCTGAGGGGCCGTTCCCCTCCGGGCGCGTGCAGACATCTGCTGAGTTAGTCTGCCGCGGTAACTCCGGCCTCGTCGTCCGCGAGCTTTATATGAATGGTATCCCTTGGCTGGAGGCTATCGACCGCATCCGTAAGGGCACCTTCCCGTTCCGGGATTGATTCATACCAGGTTATTATACGATAAGCCTCTCTGACTCCGTGCGAGTGAGAGAGGCTTGTTTTTTGCTCTGAATGAAATGATTTACCTCTTAATTTGGGCGAGCTGTTCGCGGTATTCGCGGCGGGCACGCGCAATCTGTTCCTCCGTGGCATCCAGCGAGCGGAGGAGGAGAGCGCTGAGGGTGAGAGCCACTTCTTCCTCACCGGAGACGATAGTCTGAGCGCCGTCACTACGCATGGCGCGAGCCTGCTGTAGGTAGGTGGTGTGGGCGAGAACCTCGATTTCCGGATTCAGGGAGCGCGCCGAGGCGGCGATTTCTCGAGCGGGGGCGCCCACGGCGGTCACGATGATGGCGCGTGCCTGTTCCACCCCGGCCAGCTGGAGGATGGTGCGGCGGCGGGCATCACCATGCATGGCGTAGAAGCCCTGGCCCGTCAGGCGGGAGACGGTGTCGATGTTCATCTCCAGCACCACCACCTCGATTTCATGCTCCTGCAGAATACGCGTGATGATTTCGCCGCAGGGGCCATAGCCCACCACGATGACGCGGTCCTTCTGCGAGGTCGGAGCCGGCACAGCGGAGGAATCCGTCTTTCGCTGGCCGATGCCGCGCTCCTCCATCTTGTGAATGAGAGCGGGCACATAGCGGAAGAGCAGCACATTTACCGTGATGGTGATGATAGCCACGCCCGTGATGATGTTCACCGCGCTTTCCGGCAGCAGGCCGAAGCGCTCGCCGGCCACAAGGGCGGCCAGAATGAAGGAGAACTCACCAATCTGGGAGAGTGAGGTACCTACCACCACGCCGAGGCTTCCCGGGCGGCGCAGCAGGCGGATGACGCCGTAGGCGCTGATGGGTTTCCAGAGAAGAGTCAGGGCGAGTGTACCCAGCGCCAGCTGCCAGTGCTCCAGCAGTCCCATGAAATCAAAGCCCATGCCGACTGATACGAAGAAGAGCACGGCAAAGGCATCACGCATGGGCAGGGCGTCCGCGGCGGCTCGGCTGGCAAACTTGCTCTGCCCCACCACCATGCCGGAGAGGAAGGCGCCGAATACCATGCTGGCATTGAACACCTCAGCAGAGAGCACCGCCACGCCCAGCGCGATGGTGAGCACGGCAAGGGTGAAAAGCTCGTTCGAGTTGTTCCGTGCAATGAAGGTGAGCACTCGGGAAATGATGTACTTGCCCACGAAGGCCACGCAGAACACCATCAGCGCCAGCTTCCATACCATCCCCCACAGTGCAGAGCCTAAATCATCCGCGCAGAATACGGCCTTGCCCCCACCTTCAGGCAGGATGAAGACCGCCGGCAGCAGTACCAGAAGGACGATGGTGAAGATATCCTCCATCACCAGCCAGCCCACAGCTGTGTGGCCGCTCGGGGTGTGAAGCAGGCGGTTGTCCTCCAACACGCGGGTGAGCACCACAGTACTGCTCACGCACACGCACATGCCGAAGAGCAGGGCTGCCACCCAGTCTGCACCGGGCGTGAGCCAATGGTACATCAGGGCACCGCTTCCCGTCCACAGCGTCATGCATATCAGCGAGCCCGGTACGGCTACTTTCCGCACCGCCAGCAAATCTTTGAAGTGGAAATGAAGGCCCACACCGAAAAGCAGAAGCACCTCGCCGATGTGCGCAAACTCGTGCATCACCTCGTGAGGGTCCTCCGTCAGCCCCCACCACGGCTGGGCTGCCAGCATGCCCGCCAGCAGATACCCCACCAAGGGTGATAACTTTATCCGCTGGGCTACCATGCCCAGTACCAGAGCAAGTATTAATCCAAGAGCTAGTGTTCCTATCATTTTTGTGGTGATTTAAGGCGGTTGAAACTTGAATGCGATAAAGCTGGTTTTATTATCAGATTACTCCATGACGCGGGCCCAGAGGACTTTGAGATAACGGCCTTCCGGGTAAGTGGAAAGGAAGGGGTGATCCCAACCGGGGCCGGTCATTTCCAGAATCTGGAGGCGGCGGCCGAGGCGCTGAGCTGCTTTGATAACGGTTTTCTCGAACTCGCCGGGGCTGAGCAGGCCGGAGCAGGAGCAAGTCACGAAGAGGCCACCACGGCGCACGCACTGCAGGCCGAGCATGTTCAAATCATTGTACTTCTTCAGGCCTTCTTCCTTTTCCTCATCACGGCCGAGCACGAACTTGGGCGGGTCCAGCAGGACGACGTCGAACTGCTTGCCGTTGCGCACCATCTGGCGGGCGTACACGAAGGCATCCGCGTGCACGAAGTCGATGCGCAGCGGGCCACCGGCGGAGTTGATGTTGGCATTGCGCTTAGCCATGAGGATGGCCTTTTCATCCAAGTCCACAGCGGTGACTTCTTTAGCCTTGCCATGAAGCTTGGCATGGATGGAGAAGCCGCCGGAGTAGCAGCAGAGGTCCAGCATGGTCTTGCCCTCCACGAGGCGGGAGAGCTTCAGGCGGTTATCTCGCTGGTCGCAGAAGAAGCCGGTCTTGTGCCCCTGTGCAAAGTCCACTTCAAAGTTTACATCATTCTCCACGATGCGGACGCGGTGCACGGGCTCGCTGGGGGGAGCGGTGGTGGGGTCTATGCCCTCCATGCGTGCGATGGAATCATCCACGGAGATAACGTGGCGTGTGGTGCCGCAGAGCTTGTGGAGCAGGGGGAGCCAGCGGCCGAGACGCTGCCATACGCCGAGGGTGGTCACTTCCAAGCTGAGCACGTCAGCATAGCGGTCCGCGATGAGGCCGCCGAGGCCATCCGAATCGCCATGGATGATGCGGTAGGCGGAGGTGGTGTCATCCAGCTTGCAATCTTTGCGGCGCCAGTTGACGGCGCGGCGCAGGGACTCCTCCAGTCGGGCTTCCGTGAGTACCTCCGGCCCGTGGTAAAGCATGCGCAGGGGAGTGCGGCTCTGCGGATTCCAGAATCCGCCGCCGAAGAGCTCCCCGTTTTTATCATACACGTTGATGAGCCCACCGGCCACGGCATCAGGGCTCACGGCGCCGAGCATACGGGGGAAAACTGCCGGATTATACGTGAAATACTTGAGCTGCACCCAAGGGCGAACCCAGTTCTCGCTGCCTTCCGGGGCTTCGGCACTCTTGAAAGCGCGGGGAGCTGAGGCGGCGGGGCGGGGCTTTCGGTCGCTGTAGCGGGGTCTGCGGTCGTTGTTATATTTCTCGTTCGGCCTTTTCTGCTGCATAGCGCCAGTTTACACGCTTACGCGCGCGATGTCAAGCTATTCATCAGCGTTCAGCCCGGAGGCAATTCCGCTGAAGAGGCTGCCGAGGGATGACAGGCCCGCGCCTATGGCCTGAACGCCGGATTGACGGGCAGCTTGGCGAGTTTGCCAAGCATTCAGGGCTCCCTGCTTGCGGACGGAATCCGCATCATGGAGGGCTTTGTTAGCGTTCGCGGTGATTTCATCCTGCAGGCGTGTGGCGAGGTCGCGCTCGCGCACGGCGGTGGAACCCTCAGCCAAAAGGTTGGAGCTTGCGGCATCTGCTCGGGCGGAGGCTAGGCGGCTGTTAGCATTACGCGAGGCGCGGCGTTGGTTTTCGGCGGCGGTATCTTCCATGGCGGAAGCCTGCTGGTTGGCGAGTTGCTGCTGCTGGGCCGCGGCAGATTTCAAGGCTTTGCCCTGCTCGTGGTAGGCATAGGCCTGCAGAACTTTGGGTGCAATGGCGGCGGTGGTGGCTAAGGCGGTGCTGAATCCCATAACAGCGCAAGCATAGTGCGGCCACGGCTGTCCTGCAAGGGGAAAAATGCTTGGCCGCGCCTGTTCAGCCCAGCGGGCTGAGGTCCGTGCCGTCCGGCAGCTCAGCCAGTTTAATGCGTCCGGAGGCGCCATGCGCAATGCTGACGCCGCTCTTGGGGAGGCCGAGAGTTTTGGCAAGGAAGGCTTCGATTTCCTTGTTCGCTTTGCCGTCAATGGGAGGAGCTGCGATTTTCAGCTTGAGCACGCGGCCCACCTGCGGGTAATCATCCTCCCAGCCGAGAATTTCATTTTTACGGGCACCGGGTGTTACTTTCAGGGCGAGTTTCATGAACGTTCGGAGGGGGTGTGTTCTGCCAGAAGTGCTGCGACTACAGGCAGGCGGGTGAGGGTTTTGCCGCTGGCTGCTGCGGTTTCGGAAGTGGGTAAATCACGCGTGGTGTGGATGCCTTCCGTCAGCAGGAAAGGCAGCAGCAGCACGTGGGATGAACGCATGCTGTGCAGCACATCTGAGGCTTCCGGTGCCTGGCTGAAGTAGCCACAGGCTACCTCCGTGCCCGGCAGCAGCTCGCGCAGGCGGCGGCAGAAGAGTGCGGGCTCCGGCGGAGCTTCGGAAAGCGTGGAACCGTGCGCCACCACGAGAACGCCGCAGTTTTCATTCAGGAGCGGGCGGATGTGGGCAGCGGCTGCTTTTGCGAGCCAAGGGGAGGCGCCCAGCACGGGCTGGTAGTACAGCGTGGGGCAGGGAAGATGGCGTGAGGCGTATGCCTCATTGATGGCATGCTCCAGCTTGGCACCGCTGGAGTGACCGCTGAGCATGAACATGGGGTACACCAGCACCGGGGCTCCGGCAGGGGGCAGCTCGCTGGTGGACAGATTCCCCAAGTGGCTGCGGTATACCCGGGCGGAGGGCATGCGGATGCCCGGAGGATTCAGCTGCAGCCCACGCTCATTGTAGCTCACTACGAGGTAGTAGCGTCTCCAGCGCCTGTGCCGCAGGAAGAGAATGAGGCCCGTGGCAATGACAGAGAGCTGCGCCACGCCGAAGTGGAAGTAGATGAGGTGGCGCAGGTGAGTGGCCTCTTCCACGGGCAGGGCGGGCGCCGCCAGCGCGTGTCCGCAGTACACGGAGCCGCACAGCGCAGTGAGGAACATCACGGCACAGAGGCTCAGCAGAATCGGGATGAGGTGGCGGCGCATGGCGGGGCGGGGTTCTTTATAAATCGGGCGCGGCTGAGTGCCGCGCCCGTGAATGGTATAAGGTATTTTATGAACGTGTGGCAGCGTATTAGGCGCCGGCTTCCTCTGCGCGCTTCAGCTCGTCACGCAGGCTGTGCTTCTTGTCGAAGGCCAGCACCACGGGAGATGCGATGAAGATGGAGGAATATGTACCAACGAAGATACCCAGCAGCATGGCCACGGAGAAGTCCATCATGGCCGGACCGCCCAGTACGATGAGTGAGATAAGCACTGCAATCGTGGAACCGGAGGTAAGCAGGGTACGGGAGAGCGTGGTGTTAATGGCTTCATTCATGATGTCCACCAGCTTCTCGCCGGGCTCTGCAAGGCGCAGACGCTCGCGGATACGGTCAAAGATAACGATGGTATCGTTAATCGAGTAACCGGCCACCGTCAGGAAGGCGCCGATGTGGATGATGCTCAGCTCCGTGCCCATGAGTACCACCAGCACGATGACAGCGGCGACGTCATGGAAAGTGGAGATGAGGGCACCCATGGCGAAACTCCATTCGAAGCGGATGGCCAGGTACAGCGTGATGCCCAGCATACCTGCCAGCAGAGCCCAGCAGGCCGTCTTGAAGAAGGCGGAACCCAAGGAGGAACTCACGTCCTCAATGGAAGCGGGCGGCAGCTCCTGCATGCCGGGAATATCGCGGCGGAGGGTTGCGTCAATCATCTCGGCCTCCTCCTTGGTGGCCACGCGAATCTTAATGTTGCGATCCGTAGCAGCACCGAACTCCTGAACGGTGGGCTGCTTGGAAAGGGACATGCTGTACACGAGTGATTCAGCTCTCTGGTAATCCACAGTAGAATCAGCGGGCAGCACATAGGTGATGGTGGTACCACCCGTGAAGTCCACGCCCAGAGCCTTGTCGCCGCGCACGAATACGCCGTACAGAGCAGCCAGTACGATGATGGCCACGGAGGCGAAGGCGCAGACCTTGCGGTATTTCATGAAGTCAAAGACCTTGCCTTCCAGCGGAGCCTTAGCAAAGGTGGCGTCCTTCAGAAGGCCGAGGCGCTCCATCCAGAAGTACAGCACGCGGGTCACGACCACGGCGCCGATAAGGGAGGTGATGATACCCACGCTGGTAGTCACGGCGAAGCCCTTAATGGAGCCGCTGGCCAGCCAGAAGAGAATCACAGCAGTGATGAGGGAGGTGATGTTGGAGTCCCAAATGGCGGAGAAGGCCTTCTCATATGCGCTGCGCAGGCATACGATGAAGGGCTTGCCCAGTGCCTTCTCTTCACGCATACGCTCGTTGATGAGCACGTTCGCGTCCACTGCCATACCCATCGTCAGCACGATACCGGCGATACCCGGCAGCGTCAGCACGAAACCGAAAAGGCTCATCAGGCCGATGAGGGCCAGTGCATTGAAGGTAAGACCCACCATGGCCACGATACCGGAGGTGCGGTAGTACCAGTAGCAGAAGATGAAAATACCCACCAGACCGATGAGGCCGGAGATGATACCCTGCTTCAGGGCGCTCTGACCGAGCTGGGCGGATACGTCCTTGCGGCCTTCCACCACGAGGTCACTGGAGAGCGGGTTGGCCAGAGCCTTGGAAACGTCCTCAGGCTCACCCTTGCCGTCCAGACCGGAAATCTGGAAGTCCTTGCTGAGCACGGCCTGCACCACGGGGGCGCACTTTACCTGATTATTCAGCACCACAGCCAGAAGGTCACGGCCGAGGGTCATGGCACCGGTCATGCGGGTCATGCGGCCAGCACCTTCGCGGTTCAAGGTTACGTTAATGACGCCGGACTGGGTGTAGTTCGGGTTAGCGGCGGAAACGTGCTCGCCGGTGATGTAAATGCCACGCTGCAGGGCCACGGCGGGCTTCAGCAGCACGTAGAAGTTCAGAGCCTGATTGCCCTCACGGTCAAGGATGGGAGAACCGGTATCTTCATCCACCAGCGGCTGGGGCAGAATCATGTAGTCAGTCAGGCCGAGGCTGGAGGGAATGAGGGGGGGCAGGGGCTGGCGGGCGGCAGTATTACCGGCGGCCAGCTGTCTGTTATACTCGTGGAAACGAGTTCTGAAGTTTTCGATACGCTGCTGTACCTCAGGGTTAGCCAGCACAGTCTGGTAATCAGGGTACACGGGCAGTAGTTCCAGCCTTGCCATCTTGGTGAGCATCTGCACCATGGCGTCCACTTTCTCCTGATTTCTTGCATCATCGCTGTCCTGACGGGGAATCTGGATGAGAATCTTGCTGCCGGAGTGCAGAATCTGCACTTCGCTGGTACCGGTGGAGTTCAGACGCTCGCCGAGGATGGCGCAAGCCTGCTCCATGTCCTGCTCAGTAGGCGGCACGGTGTTGCCGTTGTCATCCATCTTGGGCTGCACTTCCAAGGTAAGCTCCACACCGCCATCGATGTCGATACCATAGTGCATGCCGTTCACAAACAGGGAGAACAGCGAGAAGGCGGCCATGCCGATGATGAAGAATGTACCGGCATTGCGCTTCGTTTTGTCATGTTCCGCCGCCAGATACCAGAAGAAGAGTACCAGCAGCAGAATACCCATTACAAAGTAGAAGAACGGGGATCCGGTTATGGCTGTGAGATACTGGGACATGTTATTGTTTGCTTGAAGTTTAACCGCCTTATTGTGCCATGTTAGCGCGTGACGTCAAGCCTGCATTGTGGCAGTTTTTTGAAATGAGGCAGCACTCGCGCTTTTTTTTGTTGATTCAGGGCAGAGATTGTGTTAAATGGAGGTTATGAAGACGAAGTCGGTCGCATTCCGGTGTCCTGTAAGTCTGATGCAGCGGGTGGATGCAGTAGCCTCTGCGCTGGGAGTTACCCGTACTGCCATTGTGGTGGAGGCTGTGCGTATGCTGATTCGTGAGGTGCGCAGCCGTGATGGCAGGCTGGTGCCGCCATTCAGCGGTAAGGATGCGCTTGCTGCCCTGAATCCGTCCCCGGAAAAAGTCTCTCGGAGCTCCGCTGAATGAAATCTGCTTTGGCGGCTTCGCTATATTATATAGTGGGGTAAAAGGTAATTTCGAGCCATTTTGGTGGGAAATATGGCATGAATTAGATTTTATCCGGTAAAAATGCTTGCAAAACGGGTGGAATCTGGCATACTGCAAATATAACTTATAAACACACGTTTTATTTAGCTATGAAACTGATATCCAAACTTGCTCTGGCTTTTCTGATGACAGTTCCCGCTATGGCTCTGCCTGAGGTGGCCACCATGGAAGAGGCTGTTGCCACTGCACGCGCTGAGAACCGCTGCATCTTCGTTGATTTTACCGGTACGGACTGGTGCACGGCCTGTATTCATCTTCGTACCCGAATTGTGGAAAGCCCTGAGTTTGAGGCGGCTGTGGGTAATCGTTTTGTGCTGGTGCCTGTGGATTTCCCGCGTACTCCTGAACTTGTGGCCCAGATTTCTCCTGAGGAGCGTCGTCGCCGTGAGGCTCTGCTGACTTCGTACAAGATTGAAGGTCTTCCCGGTGTGGTGCTGATGGATTCCAGTGGTCTTCCTTTTGAGGTGATTCATGGCACTCGCCGTACAACGGCTGATTATCTTGCTCTGGTTCAGGCTGGTCTGGATAAGCTGGCTGCGCGTGATGCCGCTCTGGCTGCTGCTGAAGGATTGACCGGTTTGGAGCGCGCTCGTGCGCTGGATGCTGCCCTGCGCACCATTCCTGAGGTGTGCCGTGACAAATACACAGCCATCATTGATGAGATTAACTCCTTGGATACCGAAAACACCCTTGGTTACCGCGGTATGAAGGATGTCAGCCTTACGCGTATCAATCAGATGGAGGCCTTTGCTGCCCTCTGCGAGACAATGCGTAATGATCGCTCCCCCGAGGCACTCGCCGATAATGTGAAGACTCTCAATGAGTTCATTGCTCAGCCTGATCTTGTGCCTGAGGTAAAGCAGCTTGCTCTGCGTGCGCTGGGTGATACTTACGCCTTTATGCGCCTCCTGCCTGAGATGATTCGCTGCTATCAGGAGGCTTATGACACTGCTCCTGACACCCGCGTGGGCCGCACGATTAAGCGTAATCTCGATTACTACGAGAACATGCGCCGAAACGGTGAGATTAATTTCTGATACCTACATACAGATAGATAAAAAACGCCTGCACTCGAAAGTGCAGGCGTTTTTGTTTGGTGAGATGGGGGGACGTGTTATTCCGCGTAACCGATGGTCTGGTGAGCGATGACGACCTGACCTTCCGGCAGAGGAAGGGCGGCGGTGAGAGCCTCGGTGTCAATCATACCGCGCACCACGGTATTCATACCTTTGGACGTGGCGTACAGGTATACGTTCTGATAAGCGGAGCCCACGTGGGAGCGCCCCCAGCGGTCATCCACCGCAGTGTAGAGCAGGTGAAGCG
Source organism: Akkermansia sp. (assembly GCA_045652085.1). Classification (GTDB taxonomy): domain Bacteria; phylum Verrucomicrobiota; class Verrucomicrobiia; order Verrucomicrobiales; family Akkermansiaceae; genus Akkermansia. Next base: position 26,746 of record JAZRTR010000014.1, on the reverse strand, counting down.
GCGCATTATTCACGAAGGACTGCTGTTCGCAGAGGGGAATGAGGTTTTCATCACTTACTTTTTCCAAGCAATTATCCTGAGCATTGTAGCGCCAGCAGCCTTCAGTAGTGATGACGTAGAGGCCCATATTCTGGCGGTTGCGTGCTGTGGGGATGGTGCGTTTGCCGTGAGTGTTCACGCCCCATGCCACCCAGAGAATTTCGCTGAGCGTTTGATCATCCACCTTGTGTTCAGGGTTGTAACGGCGGCCGGATTGGCGGGCGTTAATGGCTTCCATGAGGGGCATGCCACCGGTGACAACCGGGGGAGGAAGCTGCTTTACCTCGGCAGCCACAGCTGCCCCGGCAAGTAAAAGAAGAATAGCTTTATACATGCTGTATTTTCTAGCAAATCACCTACGCGGTGTCAATGATTTTTTGCCGGAAATGTTGGAAGAGCGAGCGCTGTTTTAGCCTTTAATCATTGTGCACGTGCACGAGGGTGAGCACGGCAACAGCCTCTACTCCCGGGATGTTTTTGAGAGCCTTGCTGCAGGCCCGGGCAGTGGAGCCGGTGGTGAACACATCGTCTACGAGGATGACGTGTGAGGGGAGTTTGCGGCGGCCTGAGAGGAAAGCCGGTAAGGCGCTGAAGGCCAGTGTGGCGTTCTTCCGACGGCGTGCGGCGGTGAGGCGTGTTTGGCTGGCCTGCTCAGTGGTGTGGCGGGTGAGGGCGTTCACGACGGGGCGGCGCAGGAGCTTGCCGAGTGCACGGGCGAGAAGAGCCGCCTGATTGTACCCGCGCTTCACCTGCCGCTCAGGGGTAATGGGCACGGGCACGATGACGGCCTCGCTGAAGTTCTGGGCTTCAGCCGTCTGCTCCCATGCTTCCGCCATGGCCGGGGCTAGAGCTGCGGCTAGGTAAGGTGCGTGGTGGTACTTCAGGCGGTAGATGAGCTCCATGTTCTGCTCAGAGTTCAGGAGCGGCGCGCGGGCAAAGTCAAATGGGCGCGGCAAACCTTTACATGCCGGGCAGCAATCAGCCTGAGCCGCTGTGCCGTACATCGGGCTGCCGCAATGCAGGCAGATGGGGCGCGGAATGCGCTGCAAGGATGCTAGGCAATCCGGGCACAGGCTACGCTCCGCTTCCTCTCCGCACAGCTCACAGGTGATGGGAAAGAGCCAGCGGAGCATAGTGCGGGCAGGGGTGAATTAACGGTGGCGGTTCAGGAACTCCTTGGCGGCGTTCTGGTATGCCAGAGAGGCCTGACCGTAGGGGTCATGCTCAATGATAGTCTTGCCGAAGCTGGGGGCCTCAGCCACGCGGACGGAGCGGGGGATGACGGTGTTGTACATCTTGTTCGGCAGTACGTCCTTCACCTGAGCGATAACCTGATTGGCGAGGTTTGTATTGCTGTACATCGTCATGATTACGCCCTCGTGTTTCAGGTTTGGATTGGCGCCGCTTTCGCGAATCTGCTCCACCACATAGAGAATCTTGGAAAGACCATCCAAGCTGAGGAACTCGCACTGCATGGGAGTGAGCACTTCATCACAGGCGCACAGGGAGGAAGTCATCAGCACGCCCAGTGAAGGCGGCGTGTCCAAGAATACATAATCATAATAGTTGCTGCAGCGCAGGCCTTCCATGGCATCACGCATGCAGGTGATGTGCGTGCCATTCTGGGTGAGCTCCACTTCCACGCCGGAAAGGTCCATGTGAGCGGGGATGATAGAGAGGTTCCTGCGGTTGGCGGGCATGATGAGGTCTTCCATGAGCCTGTTACCGATGAGCGCCTGGTAAATGCTCTGCTCGCTGGTGGCTTCCACGCCGAGAGCGGAGGAGGCATTTGCCTGAGAGTCCACATCAATGAGCAGTACCCTGCGGCCGCGCTTGGCAAGTGCAGCTGAGAGGTTTACGGCGGTGGTGGTTTTGCCCACACCACCCTTCTGGTTGGCTATGGCGATGACTTTCACGCGCGTCATTGTAGCGTATCCGTCAACTGATATCAAGCGATAATTGTTGCCACACGGGCCGCATTGTGCTAAACTCATGTCATGCACACAGAACAGGTCATCGCTGCCGCACGTCGGCTTTGTCAGGAGATGGAGGCTCTCTCGTTTTCTGCCCCCGTGGCTTATACTTATAACCCGCTCACATATGCATGGGCGGGGCATGAGGCCTACATTCGCCGCTTTGCGGATGGCCCGAAGGATGTTCTGTATCTTGGTATGAATCCCGGCCCCTTTGGTATGGCGCAGACGGGTGTTCCCTTCGGTGAAATTGCTGCTGTGACTCTGTGGATGGGCATTACAGCCCCGGTGGGGCAGCCGCCGGCCACGCACCCCAAGCGCCCGGTGCAGGGCTTCAACTGCCCGCGTTCTGAGGTGAGTGGGCGCCGCCTGTGGGGACTTTTTGAAGAAATGTACGGCACTGCGGATGAGTTCTTTAAGCATGCGTATGTGGCGAACTATTGCCCGCTCATTTGGATGAGTGAGACCGGTGCTAACATCACCCCCACTCAGCTGCCCAAAGAGCAGGTGGCGCAGATAGATGCCGCCTGCCAGCGCCACCTTGTCAGCCTCATCGAAATCCTGCAGCCCAAGTGCCTCGTGGGGGTGGGTGGTTATGCCCTCAAACAGCTCGAACTCGCGGCCGCTCAGCTGCCCGACCGCTCGTTCACGCTTGGTACTATTCTCCACCCCAGCCCGGCCAGTCCGGCGGCTAATAAGCATTGGCCTGAACGCCCCCGGCAGCAAATAAAGGATATCCTCGCCGCGGCGGGGCTCTGATGATTTCTTCTTCCCCCGGATAATTTACCGCAGGGAAGGATAGGCGGGAATTTGATATGAAACAGTCGGCTACCGGCTGTTAAGGTGTCATTTTTGCCCGGAAATGCTCCATATCTCCTTGAAAAATCACAATAAGGTTGACATTAGGAGCCGTGAGGTATATACTTCCGCGCGTATGAGCACACCCACAAAGAGCTACAAAGACACCATCTTCCTGCCGGACACCACGTTCCCCATGCGTGGTGATCTCACGACCAAGGAGCCGGCTCGTCTGGAGAAATGGGAAAACGAGAAGCTTTACGAGCGAATTACCAACCGCCGCAAAGCCCAGGGTGCGCCGAGCTTTATATTGCACGACGGCCCTCCCTTTGCTAATGGCGACGTGCACATGGGCACTGGTCTGAACAAAGTGCTGAAGGACCTCATCGTGAAGAGCAAGACGATGGCCGGTTACTACGCCCCCTTCATTCCGGGCTGGGACTGCCACGGTCTGCCGATTGAGGCTAAAGTTGTAAAGGAATTCCAGGGTCTGGAGCCGGCCGAGATTCGCCGCCGCTGCACCGAGTTCGCCCTGGGTTACATTGACCAGCAGCGCCTTTCCTTCCGCCGCCTCGGCGTGTTCGGTGACTGGTTCAACCCGTACATCACCATGGAGCCCAAGTACGAGGCTGATATCCTCCGCGTGTTTGCGAAACTCGTGGAGAGCGGCGCTGTGTACCAGTCCATGAAGCCCGTGCAGTGGAGCTACGCTCACCACACCGCTCTGGCTGAGGCTGAGGTGGAGTACATGGAGGACACCTCCACAGCAATTTATGTGGGCTTCCTTATGGATGGCCCCGTCAACGGCATCGAGGATTGTGAAATGGTCATCTGGACCACCACGCCTTGGACGCTCCCCAGCAACCTCGCCATTGCTCTGAACCCTGATTTCACTTACGTCATCGGTCGCTATGCTAAGGATGGCGCTGAGCGCAAGTTCATCGTGGTGCGCGAGCTTATCGAGACCTTCACTTCCAAGACTGGCTGGACTCTTCAGGAGGAACTCAGCACCTTCAAGGGCAGCGAGCTGGAGAAGCGCACCGCCCGCCACCCCTTCCTGGATCGCGAGTCCCTCATCATCAATGCCGCTTACGTGACGACCGACGCCGGTACGGGCGCTGTGCACATCGCTCCCGGTCACGGTGCGGACGACTACATCGCCGGTATGGCCTATGGTCTGCCCGTGCTTTCCCCGGTGGATGATGATGGTAACTACACCGCTGAGTGTGGTCTGCCCCACTTGGTAGGCAAGCACGTTTTCAAGAGCAATGAGGATATCATCACGCTGCTGGTGGAGGGTAACCGCCTGCTGGGTCGCGAGGAGTTCACTCACCAGTACCCGCACTGCTGGCGCTCCAAGACCCCCATCATCTTCCGCGCTGTGAAGCAGTTCTTCATCAGCATGGAGAAGCTGCGCGGCATGGCTCTGGAGCAGATTGACAAGACTGAGTGGCTGCCTGCTTGGGGCCGCAACCGCATTTACAGCACCGTGGAAGCCCGCCCGGACTGGTGCATTTCCCGCCAGCGTACCTGGGGTGTACCGCTGCCTGTGTTCTTTGATGAGAATGACAAGCCGGTGCTTACCGCTGAAATCGTTAACAAGGTGGCTGACCTCGTGGCTGAGCACGGTACGAACATCTGGTTCGAGCTCACGGATGCCCAGCTTTGCGAGAAGCTTGGCCTGCCTGCCAACCTGAAGAAGGGTAAGGATACTCTGGACGTATGGATTGACTCCGGCTGCTCCCACGTGGCAGTACTGGAGCGCCACCCGGAGCTGCACGCCCCCTGTGATGTATACCTCGAGGCAACGGACCAGCACCGCGGCTGGTTCCAGAGCTCTCTGATGCTTTCCTGCGCCTGGCGCGGCACCGCTCCGTACAAGAAGGTGCTCACTCACGCCTTCGTGGTGAATCAGGACCGCTCCAAGCTCTCCAAGAGCGCTCAGGGTACCTACACTAAGCCCACGAATGCCAAGTATTTCTATGAGAAGTACGGTGCTGACATCGTGCGCCTGTGGGTAAGCTCCGTGGACTGGCAGAATGAGGTGCCCTTCGGTGAGGACCTCTTCAAGCAGATTACGGACCCCTACCGCCGCCTGCGCAACACTCTGCGTATCCTTCTGGCTAACCTGAAGGGTTACAACGGTGAGCAGCCTGCTACTCTTGACGCGCTGGATGCATGGATTCTGGAGCGCAGCAATGCTCTCATCAACGAGGTGCGCGCTGCTTATGATGCTTATGAGTTCCGTAAGGTCTTCATGGCTATCAACCAGTTCTGCACGAATGACCTTTCCGCCCTGTACATTGATATCACGAAGGATAGCCTTTACTGTGATGCCGCTGGCAGCACCCGCCGCCTGAGCCGCCAGTTCGCTATCTCCCGCGTGTTTGATGTGCTGGTACGCCTGCTGGCCCCCATTCTCGTGTACACCGCTGAGGAGGCTTGGGAGCACGCCGGTCACACGGATTCCGTGCACGAGCAGGACTTCCCCACCGCTGATGCCGCCTATGATAAGGGCTATACTGCCACCTTCGCTCGTCTGCAGCAGATTAAGAGCGTCATTCAGGTGGCTATCGAGGCTCAGATTAAGGCTAAGGCCTTCAATAAGAACAACGAGGCTGTGGTGACTCTCACCCTGCCGCAGGACGAAGCCGCCGAGGTGGTAGCCCTGCTGGAGGATGCCGAGTTCGCTAAGACCTTCTTCATCATCAGCGGTCTGAACGTGGTGCGTGGTGCTGAGCTGGCCGCCACCGCTGAGAAGACCACCCACGGTATGTGCCCGCGTTGCCGCCGCTATGAGCCCGCTGTGAATGCAGACGGCCTTTGCGAGCGTTGCGCTGACATCTGCAAGTAAAAACCCTTAATTCCACAGGCCTCTCTGTCTGCCGGGTGCAGGCGGAGAGGCCCTTTACAAGTTATCACAATTCCGGTTATGAAGCGCGTTACCCTGTATCTCATTATCCTCATCGTTCTGCTGTACGTTCTGGACCAGGTATCCAAATGGTACATCGTGTTTAACTATGATGTGCCCACTCCTTACTTCATGGATAGCACTCCCGTCATCACGGGCAGCAGCATCATGAACTTCAACATTGTGCGCCTTCATAACACCGGCGTGGCCTTTGGCTTGGGTAATGGCACGGCCTGGGCTCCCTTCCTGTTCCTTGGTGTGCAGGTTGTGGCGCTTGTGGCACTCACTATTCTTTACCGCCGTAATTTCTTCTATAATCGCACTCTGAAGGTGGCTTGGGCCTGCATCATGACCGGCGTTCTCGGTAACATGACGGACCGCCTCACTCAGGGCTTTTTCCTTCCCGGCGCGGAGTCCCTCAGCTTCTTCCAGAACCTTATCAATGGTTACGTGGTGGACTTTCTGGATTTTTCCTTCCCTTGGATTCCCGCACAAGGATTTGTGGATGGTTACCACTGGCCTTCCTTCAATGTGGCTGACTCCTGTGTGTGCATCGCCGCAGGGCTTTTCCTCATAGCTTCCTTCATGCCCCAGCCCAAGCCGGAGGAGAAGAAGGAAGAGGAGCCTACCTCTGAGAAAGAGTAATTCAAGTTCCTCCTGCTTGCCATGCTTCGCTCCGTGCTTTTTCTGCTGATGGCTTTACCGGCCCTCGCCGGGTTCAGTAATCCCGTGCAGCGCGTGCAGCTTAGCCATGGTCAGAATGAGGTGACGCTCGTTTTTCAGGCGGATTCTGCCATTCGCCGCGCGAAACCGCACTGTGATTGCACCATAGTGCGCACGGAGGGGAACCGCCTCATAGCTCGTGTGGATACTTCCGGTTTTGCAGGGGAGGTGGAAAAGACGATTGATGCCACCACGGCGGATGGCCGCACCACGCGCCTGACCATGCGTTTCAGCATGCCGGAGGCCATCATCTTCAGCGCGCGTACCCTGCAGTGGTCCGTGGGTGCTCCTGCCACTCCCCGGACGCTGCGTATCACGATTCCCGCCGGCTCCCCCGTTCGTAATGTGACGGAGGCTGCCCTCTCCGGCTCTGATTTTGATTATGACCCCCGCCGCGGTTCGCGTGATGGTGAGTTCACCGTTACCGTGACCCCGAAATCTACCGCGCGCCGCACCATGAACCGCCTTATCATTGAGACGGATTCTCAGGACCCTCGCTACGCGCGTTATGTTATTTACCTTCGCGTGAAGCCGTAAGCTTTCTGCTTTGTTTTGTGGTGAAATAAAAAACGCAGAGTAGTAAATAATGTTTATTACTACTCTGCGCCGGGAAAGAGTTTTTTTAGCGTGCGAAGAAGTTGCGCAGGGAGGCGATGTCAGCATCCGAGGGCTGGTCGGCACGTGCGATGGCTTCCTTCTGGGCTGCGGTGATATCCGCGATGCCCTTGGAGGCCAAGGCGAGCATTTGGGCCATTTCTTCAGCGGTGAATACGGCTTCCTCGCCGCTGCCCTGAACTTCCACGTACTGGCCCTGTTCCGTCATGACAACGTTCATGTCCACTTCCGCGTCCTTGTCCTCCACGTAGCAGAGGTCGAGGATGGGTGTGCCCTGAAGCTTGCCGACGGAAACAGCGGAAACGAGCTGGCGCATGGGGTTCACGGTGAGATAACCCTTGGCCATGATGCGGTTGATGGCGATGGCGAGGGCCACGGCGGCACCGGTGATGGAGGCGGTGCGTGTGCCGCCGTCTGCCTGCAGCACGTCACAGTCTATCCACACGGTTCGCTGGCCGAGGGCTTCCAAATCCATAACGGCGCGGAGGGAACGGCCGATGAGACGCTGAATTTCCACGGAGCGGCCGTCCACTTTGCCGGCTGTGCTGTCACGGCGCTTGCGATCCAGCGTGGAGTAGGGGAGCATGGCGTATTCTGCGGTAAGCCAGCCACCGGGCACGCCCTGGGCCTTCATCCAGCGCGGGACGTCTTCTTCAATGGTGACGGCGCAGATGACGCGCGTGTTGCCGAAGCAGGAAAGGACAGAGGCTGTAGCATTCGGGGCCACATCCAGCACAAATTCGAGGGGGCGCATTTCGTTCAGTGCGCGGTCATTCAGTCGTTGCATGATTTATCTTTACCACATGCAGCCTCGCATTGCAATCCTAAAATGACCTGAAACAGAAAGGGATAAAGCCTGTGTGTAAAAAAGCCCCGAACAGGATTCGGAGCTCTACGGCAGGGTATCACGGACGTTGCGTCCCAGATTACAAAAGGCAGCTGATGCATCTGCGCTATCCCCGGGTGCCCGCCGGACTTTTAAGGTAGCGTAGTACAAGTTAAAAGTCAACGTTAATTTGCCTGGCTCTTATTTTCACCTACGAAAAAAGGCTTGACCTGAGCGGGGTAAACATGTAGCCTCTGCGAGACGATAATTACCTCATAGCATTTATATGAACAAGACTTCCGGCAAGGCACATACAGGATTTCTGCTATTTGTTTCGGCGCTTGTTCTGGCCCTTATAGGGTATGTGGTGTATGACTGCAGCGGAGCGAAGATATATGTGGAGCCTGTGTGGAAGGAGGGTTATGCGAATTGCCGCTGCGCGGTGAGCCGCCGAGGTGCGGAGTTTGAGCAGGCGCTGCTTTCCCGGAAGGCGCGCGTGCCTCAGTTGGCAGAGGAGCTGACGGACTGGGGAGCTAAGTGGCGAGTTATCGCCTCCTGTGGTGATGAGGCGGAGGTGAATGCTTGGGTGCAGTCACAGGTGGAGAGAACCCTTTATCATTCGGAAGAGAATCAGCAGCTACTGGCTCAATATATTGCTGCGGTGGTATCTGATTGGCAGGAGGAGGAAAACCGGCTTGCTCTGAGATTGGGACGCCCTGTGGTGGGGGCGGCTAGCCATGCCGCGCCGGTGGATGTGGATTCCATCCCCGTGCCGGAGGGCATGAACCGAGAGCTGTGGCGGCAGATTATGTATGAGCTGGCGGCAAACCTCGGCGGGGAAGTTGCTGCTGTGCTGGCCACGAAGATGGCCATATCCGGCGGTATTATTACAGCTTCTGCCGGCACCAGCTGGGCTACGTTCGGCATTTCCATTGTAGCCGGTGTGGTGGTGAGCTGGGTAGTGGATATGGTTGTAGATCCCAAGCCGGAGTTGGAGGCTAAGCTGAATGCGCAGCTGGAAGAGAATGCCGGCCATATGCGAGAACGCTTTGAGCAAGTCATGCTGGAGGTGCTGGAACGGCGCGTGAAAGAGTGGGACTGATAAAAATATGAATAAGAGAACACTTAAGAATTGGCTGTTGCTTTTGCCGACGCTGGTGGTAATGAGTGGATATACCGCTCAGGCGGGTGTGGCGTCTGAGGCGCTGGAGTTTTTATTCAAGCGAGTGGCAAGGGCCGGAGCCGCAGCAACAAGGAGCCTCGTGAGCGAGGCTGCAGAGAAATCCCCTGTGGTGGCAAGGCTGGTGCGACAGTATGGCGAGGAATCCCTCGTGACCTTGGCTCGCACTCCCGGGCGCGTGCGGCTCGTGGAGCAGCTTGGGGATGATGCCGCAGAGGCTTTGTTGAAGCATGCCGATATTGCGGAGGATGCGTTGCGCCGCTGCCCGGATGCAGAGGTGGCTTCAGCCCTCAGTTCCATGAGTCGCGAATCCGGGCAGTGCATCTCCATCTGCGCTTCGAAGAATTCTCTCTCTACACAGGATTATAAAACTGTTATTCTTGTGGTGCGTGAGGGCGGGGAAGAGGCGGCAGAAAAGCTATCCCGTATGAGTCCCTCTGCTCTGGAGAACGTGCTGAAAACAGCTCAGACTGCCGGTCTGGGAGTCGCTGTGACGATGGTGGTGGGCACGGCTACTGTTAGTGACAGCCCCGCCGAGTTCGTGGAAAATATGTGCTCACTCGGGGGGTGGATTTATGAGAACCCCATCCCGTCACTGATTGTGTTTCTGATAGTGGTGAGCGTCGTTATTAAGTTCCCGGATATCGTGGTGAAAGTTTTACTGTACTTGCCGCGCTTGTTCTGGGGATTTCTGCGCTGGGTGGGAACGTTCCTCATTTCCGGAAAGGAAAAGTGAAAAACGGAATGCCTACACGTTAATCAGTTTTAATAGTGTTGGCTCAGGAGACTGGGAGACTGGGCACGCGCATGACACAGACACGGGGGTGTGGGCTGGTTTTCGGGTTGCCACGTGGGGCAGAATGGAGTAAAATGTGCCCATGAGTTACGATTTGATAGTTATCGGTGGTGGTCCCGCCGGGTATGTAGGTGCTATACGTGCTGCTCAGCTGGGCAAGCGCGTGGTATGCGTGGAAAAGGAGAATCTGGGTGGTACCTGCCTGAACTGGGGCTGCATTCCCACAAAGGCTCTCCTGAAGAACGCTGAGGTGTACAACACCATGGCCAAGCATGCCGGTGAATACGGCATCTCCTGCGGTGACCTCAGTGTGGATTGGCCCGCCGTTATCGCCCGTTCCCGCGCTGTTTCTGAGCGCCTTTCAAACGGTATCGCTTTCCTTTTCAAAAAGAATAAGATTGACCACGTCATCGGTGAGGCCCGTATTTCCGCCCCCGGTCAGGTGGAGGTAACTGCTCCTGATGGCAGCGTGAGCGTCATCGAGGGTGCTAATATCCTCATCGCCACCGGCGCTCGCACCCGTGAGGTGCCCGCTTTCCCCTTCAATGGCAAGACGATTATCGGCAGCCGTGACGCTCTCGTTATGTCCCGCCGCCCGGAGAGCATGATTGTCATCGGCTCCGGTGCTATCGGTACTGAGCTTTCCTATGTGTACCACTGCTTCGGTACCAAGGTTACGCTTGTGGAGGCTCTGCCCCGCATCTTGCCGAATGAGGATAACGATGTTTGCACCGCCATGGAGCGCTCCTTCAAGAAGCAGGGTATTACCTGCATGGCCGACGCTAAAGTGGAGAGCCTGACAGATAATGGTGATAGTGTCACCGCGCTCATTACTGCTAAGAATGGCAAGCAGCAGGAGCTTACGGCGGATGTCTGCCTCGTGGCCATCGGTGTGGTACCTGTGGTGCCTGAGGCTAATGGCCTGGAGCTTACGGAGCGTGGCTTCATCAAGGTGGATGAAGATTACCGCACCAGCATTTCCGGTGTATATGCCGTGGGTGACTGCATCGGCGGTATCATGCTGGCTCATACCGCTAGCTTTGAGGCTGAGCAGGCTGTGGAAGGCATGTTTGATGCTGATTACAAGCCCAAGCACCCTGTCAATGTGCCCGGTTGCACCTACTGCCACCCGCAGGTGGCTAGCGTGGGCAAGCGCGAGCGTGAGCTTAAGGAGGCCGGTGTGGAGTACAAAGTGGGCAAGTTCCCCTTCCTGGGTATCGGTAAGGCAGTGGCTACGGGTGAGACCGAAGGCTTCGTGAAGCTTATCTTCGGTAAGGAAAACGGCGAGCTGCTGGGGGCTCATATTATGGGCGATACCGCCACGGAGATGATTACCCAGCCTGAGCTGGCCATGAACAGTGAGCTGACGGAGGAGGATATGAATGCAATGATTTATGCTCATCCTACGCTCTCTGAGGCTATTCACGAAGCTGTGCTGGCTGCCGACGGGCGTGCCATTCATGGCTAATTCACCGCTGTAAGCTGATGGCTCGCAAGTATTTTTACGATACGGGTGAGGAAAAAATCGGTCCTGTTTCCGGGAACGAGCTGGTGCAGCTGCGCGCTGCCGGGCAGATAGATAACAAAACCTGGGTGCGCCGGGATGATTCAGAAACCTGGCGCCCCTTGGGGGCTGTGAATCTGCGCGAGGAGGAGGAAGAGGAGGCGAATCCGAGCCTCTGGCGCCTGCTGACTCGCCATATGTCCGTGTCGCAGATTATCCTGATAATATCCGTCATTGTCGTGCTGGTGGTGCTGCTGCTGGGAGTGCTGAGTGTTGCTTGGCCCTTCATTCTGGTAGCATTAGCTGTATGGTTCTTGGCACGTGCCGTGAGATAATTTGAGAGAAAGGAAAAGCCGTTATGATACCCATGGCCGTTGTGGAAAATCTGCATGAGGTGCAGTCCTTTGACCAACACTGGCTTTTCTATCTCTGCTCCATTTTCGGCTCCGTGGTGGGTGCGCTTGCCGGCGCATCCGCCTCCAGCCGTGTTCGTATGGATCTTTTCGGCATTATCGCCTGCGGTACTATTGCCTCTCTGGGCGGTGGTACGGTGCGAGATATGCTGCTTAGCGGCCTTACCCGCCCGGACGGCTCACCCGTCACGGTGTTCTGGGTGAACCCGAGTGATGTGGTGTTCCTGTACTGCGCCGTGGGCACTAGCCTGCTGGTGTTTTTCGTGACTCGTTTTATAGCTCCGCCCGTGGGTACCATCCGCGTGGCGGACGCTTTTGCTATGGCATTCTTCACTTTGCTGGGAGCGGCCAAGGCGCATTGTATCGGTTGCCCTTGGTTGGTTTCCATCTGCATGGGCGTGTGTACGGGTGTGGCCGGCGGTGTGCTGCGTGATGTGCTGACGGGTAATGTTCCGTATGTGTTCCGTCCGGGCGAATTATATGCCACGGCCTCCTTTGCCGGTAGTGCCTTATTCTTGATTTTGATGGCGCTTGATTGTTCATATTCAGTGTCATTTATTCTTGGTGTGGCGGCGGTATTCTTTGTGCGAATGGCTGCTGTGCATCACAACTGGAAGCTGCCATCCTACCGCCCGCTATTTGATACAGTTGGCCGCCGCGACCCGCTGGATGAGGACTGAGCCGCTGTTATCAGCTGAGCTCGGTTTCATTTGCGTTTCTGCTTGATATGTTGTCGGACATGCCAAGGAAGAAGATTATGATATATCAGCGTGTTGTGGGGAAGTTGTCTTGTTTTTGCATGCCACGCGCGGGGGTTGACACGTCACGCGCGTGCGGTATAATGGGGGCATGAGCGATATCGATAAAGATTTGGAAAAAGAGGTGCGCGAGGGAGCTTCCTGTGATGATCCCTGTGACTGCGGTAAGCCGGAAAACCCCGGGCAGGAGTATGCCGAGGCTGTGGATGAATCCGCTGAGGGTGAGGCTGAGGCCGCTGTGGATGAGCTGCAGAAGTGGCGCGAGATGGCGCTGCGCACTGCTGCTGAGTATGATAACTACCGCAAGCGTTGTGTGAAGGAGCGCGAGGAGTTCACCCGCTATGCCACGCGTGGTCTGCTTGAGGAACTGCTGCCCGTGGTGGATAACTTTGAAATGGGTATGATGATGGCCGGGCAGGATACCTCATCCATGATTTACATCGGCATGAGCATGGTGCAGAAGCAGCTGGGGGATTTCCTCTCCTCTCAGGGTGTGGAGCCCATTCCCACGGAGGTGGGGCAGATGTTTGACCATAACATCCATGAGGCCATTCAGAGCGAGCCTTCCGATAAGCCGGAGGGTACCATCATCCGCATCCTGCGCCGTGGTTATAATCTGAAAGGACGCCTGCTGCGCCCCGTGAATGTGGTGGTGGCTGCTGCTCCTGAGGCGGAGAATCCTGCTGAGTAATCCTTACCTTTTTTCACGATAATGGCACAAGATTTTTACAGCGTGCTGGGCGTAGACAAGGGGGCTGATGATGCTACCATCAAAAAGGCCTACCGTAAGCTTGCTATGAAGTATCATCCGGACCGCAATCCTGATGATAAGGAGGCTGAGGAGAAATTCAAGGAAGTGGGCGAGGCTTACGAGGTGCTCAGCGACCCTGATAAGCGCGCCGCATATGACCGCTTGGGCCACGAGGCTTTCAAGAATGGCGGTATGGGTGGTGCCGGTGGCGCCGGCGGCTTCGGTGGGTTCACGGACCCCATGGACATCTTTGCACAGTTCTTCGGTGGTATGGGTGGTTTCGGCGGCTTTGGCGGCGGTGGCCGTCGTCAGGCGGATCCTCGCCAGCCCGGCTCAGATTTGCGCTTTGACCTCAGCATCACGCTGGAGGAAGCTGCTCATGGCTGTGAGAAGACTATCGAAATCGACCGCATGGTACCCTGTGAGGCCTGTGATGCCACGGGCTCCAAGGATGGCCGCGCCGGGTTTAAGACCTGTGCCACCTGCCATGGTACGGGTGTGATTACTCGCCAGAGCGGCTTCTTTGTGCAGCAGAGCACTTGCCCCACCTGCCATGGCGCCGGTCAGACGGTGTCTAATCCTTGCTCTGCCTGCCGCGGCGAAGGTCGTGTGCAGAAGGATGTGAAGATTACGCTGCGCGTACCTGCCGGTGTGGATACCGGCACAAAAATCCGCTCCTCGGGCAATGGTGATGCCGGTCTGCACGGTGGCGAGACGGGTGATTTGTACGTGTTCTTGGAGGTGAAGCCTCATGAGATTTTCGTGCGTGAAGGCTTGAACCTGCACGTGACGATGCCGGTTTCTCTGCTGGATGCTACCCGTGGCGGCACTATCACCGTTCCCACGCTGGATGGCCCCACCAAGCTGAAACTTGCCGCCGGTACGATGGGTGGCACCGTTCTTCGCGTGCCCGGCAAGGGTATGCCCTCACTGCGTGGCAATGTCCGCGGTGATCTCATGGTCGGTATCGTGGTGGAAACTCCCTCCGGACTCGGTTCCAAGCAGCTGAAGGCTCTTGAGGCTTTCTGCGAAACGCTGAAGGATGAAAACCAGCCTGAGGTGTGCGAATTCCGCAAGCGGGCTGCGAAATATATGAAGTAATTCTTCCCCCTCTTGCCATTATGCACCGCTGCTACCTGCCGAAAGCTGACTTCAGCGCTTCTCCGCTCGTTATTGAGGGCGAGGAAGCGCACCACGCGCTGCGCGTGATGCGCCTGCGCGCCGGTGATGAATGTGAGCTTTTTGACGGCTGTGGACAGGCAGCTCGGGTGCGGGTGCTGGCAGGGCATGGCAGCAGCATGACTGTGGAAGTGCAGGAGCTGCTGCCGCCCATGCCCCCCGTGGCGGATATCACCTTGGCGCTGGCTGTGCCCAAGGGGAATAACATGGACCTCATCGTCCAGAAGGCGGTGGAACTTGGGGTGAGCCGCATCATCCCCCTCATCTCGGAGCGTACCATTGTGCGCCTGAGTGGTAAAGATGCTTCTGCTAAGGCTGATAAATGGCGCCGCACGGCGCTGGAGGCCTGCAAGCAATGCGGCGTGAATACCCTGCCGGTCGTGGAAGACCCGCAGGCCTACAAGCTTTTTCTGCAGCGCAGCGACCTGCCCGTGCTGAAAGTGCAGTGTGCCATTGTACCCCATGCCCGCCCGCTGAGGCAGGTGCTGGAGGAGGGCCGTGCTGCCGGTGCACGTGGCTGTGTGCTGCTTATCGGCCCTGAGGGTGATTTCTCCCCGGCGGAGTATGAGGCGGCTGAACAAGCCGGCTACACGCCCACCGGGCTGGGCCCCATCATCCTGCGGGTTGAGACAGCCGTCTTCATGGCGGCGGCTGCCGCGCGCTATGCTCTGGACTGAGCGTGCGCTGTATAGACTTATGAAAATCAGAATACTGCTGCTCTTGTCGCTCTGCACCCTGACGGGTATGAGCATGACGCGGACTGTGCAGGCTGCCCCGGCCGAGACCGTGGTAGCACAGGCCGAACACCCTTATTTTGAAGATATGCCGTACCCGGCTTGGTCTCGCCTCACGGCTGAACAAGCCTTGGTGGATGCTTCCGCTGCCCTGCAGATAGCTAATACCCGCTTGGAGGCTATCCGCAATCTAAGGCCTGAGGAAATGACCTTCGAGAATACCTTCCTCGCTCTGGCATATTCTACACGCGAGCTGGAGAAGGTAGTGGATTACCTGCGCATGCGCGCTTCCACGATGGATACTCCTGAAGTGCGTGAGGTTCAGGCCTCTTTGCTGCCGGAGATAAATGCTTTTTACTCTGCTATTTCCTCTGATGCTCGTATTTGGGAGGTGCTTTCCACGGCTTCTCAGCAGCCTTGGGTGGCGAATCTCAGCGCCCAGAAGCGCCTCTTCGTGGAGCAGACGCTGGATTCTTTCCGTGATAACGGTGCAGAGCTTTCCCCTGAGCAGAAGGCCCGCAAGGCTGAAATCGAGCAGGAGCTTTCCGTCCTCACTCTTCAGTTTGGCAAGAATGTGCTGGATTCCACGAATAACTGGGAGCTCATTATCACGGATATCGCTCAGCTGCATGGCATGAGCGCCAACTGGATGGAACTCGCCGCAGCGGATGCTGCCGCTCATGGTCAGGGCTCTGCTGAGGCTCCCGCTTGGCGCATCACCCTGAAGGCCGGCAGTGCTTCCGCTGTGCTGCGTGATTGCTCCGTGGAGGCTACACGCCGTCTTTGCTGGGAAGGGCAGTCCGGCATCGGCCGTATTGAGCCGTATGATAATGCGCCCATCGTGGCTCGTGTGATGGAGCTGCGCAGTGAGCTGGCTGAGCTGCTGGGCTTTGCCACCTATGCGGATTACCGCACTAAGAACCGCATGGTGGTGAATGGTGCAGGGGCCTTGGGCTTTGTGGATGGTATGATGGAGCGCCTCAGGCCTGCTTATCAGGCCGAGTGCGAAGAGCTTTTGGCTTACGCTTCAGAGTGTGAGGGACGTCAGCTTACCACTATTGCTCCTTGGAACTTCCGCTATTATCTGAACGAGCTCACCCTTCATCAGTGTGACTTTGACCCCGAGAGCGTCCGCCCCTACCTCTCCTGCGAGAATGTGCTCAAGGGCATGTTCAGTATTTACTCCGGCTTGTATAACATCACCATCGCTGAGCTTCCTACGGTCTGCCTGCAGCCCGGTGAGGCTTGCCCTGAAGGCAGCGTGGAGGTGTGGCACCCGGAGGTGCGTTTCTTCACAGTGACGGATAACCGCAATGGCGCTCACCTTGGTTCTTTCTATCTGGACCTCTATCCCCGCCCCGGTAAGCGTGCCGGTGCTTGGATGGCTCCTATGCGTGCCGGTGAGCCCGGTGTGAATGGAGCTCCTCATGCTCCGCACCTTGGCGCCATTACCGCGAACCTCACCCGCCCCGTGGGTGATGCGCCCGCTCTCTTCAGCCATATGGACGTGCAGACGCTGTTCCATGAGTTCGGCCACATGATTCATGCTATTTTCATGGATACGGAGCTCGCCGCGCACTGGAGCTCCAACATCGCATGGGACTTCATCGAGCTGCCCAGCATTATTAATGAGAACTGGACTTGGGAGCCGGAGTCCCTCTGGCTTTTCGCTCGCCACCATCAGACCGGCGAGCCCATGCCGGCCTCCCTCATGGAGCGCTTACAGGCCAGCCGCCACTTTATGCCCGCCACTCAGGCCATGCGCCAGTTCTGCCTTGCCAAGCTGGACCTCGAGATGCACATGAACTATTCCACACACTTTGCTGGAAAGGATTTGGATGCGGCCTCCTCTGCTCTCCTCGCTCCTTGGCAGATGCCTTCCGGCGTGCCGGAGCCGTCTTACATGCGCCGCCTGTCTCACTGCTTCACGGGTGCTTACGCTGCCGGTTACTACTCATACCAGTGGGCTGATGTGCTGGCTGCGGACGCTTTCCGACATTTCCAAGCTGCTGGTATTCTGAATCCTGAACCGGCTGCTGAGTTCCGCCGCGCCATTCTTTCCGTGGGTGGCAGCAAGCCAGCTCTGGAGGCCTACCGCGATTTCACCGGCCATGACCCGGATCCGGACGCTTTCCTGAAGTTCATCGGTATCGTGGAATAAATCGCTACCCCTGATAGCTGATTTTCTCTGTGCTGCAGGCGCTGTTCAGCCTGCAGCACTTTTTTATGCAATTATTTGTCGGAGAGGGAACGGAGAAGGTCTTCCGTGAACCCGGGGTATGAAAAGATGTCGTTATGCCCTGCGGGGTAGGAGCGTACTGTGGGAGGAGTGGAGAAGGCGCGGATGAGAGCATCCGTGGAGTCCGGAGGGACGATGGTGTCAAACTGCCCGCGCAGGATGGTGACGGGGCAGGTGATGCCGGGGGCAGCATCCGCTGAGCACCAAGAATCCATGGGCAGAACATGCGGCAGGACAGGCACGAACCCGCAGGCCACGGCGGTGATGCTGTCAAAGGGGCATACCAGCACGAGCTTTTCCGGCTTTTCTGCGGCAGCCACTTGTGTGGCCACTCCGCTGCCGAGGCTGAACCCCACGAGGTACAGGGGGGTGCTGCTGCCATTCATTCTGCTGCGCGCTGTGGCTATGCAGTGGCGGGCATCCGCCACGAGGCTTTCTTCATCCGGCGTGCCTTCGCTGCCGCCGTAGCCGCGGTAGTTCATGAGCAGGTAGGAGCGCGTGGTGTCCCCGGCGGCTATGTCCGTAAAGGCCCCCACATTCATGGCGTTGCCGCCGTACATGGCCACAAGCGGCGTATTCGCCCCGCGGTTAAAGAACCAGCCGCGCAGTATGGTGCCATCCTCCGCCGGGATGCTGATGGCCTGTGCGCTGTGCCCGTAAGGTGCATCCGGCAGCTCCATGGTGCTACCCGGGTATACCATGGAATGCGTGACGCAGGACGTCATAAAATGTAACACAAGCAGAGCAGCTATGATAATGAGGCTTATTAGCAGCTTTCTGCTTTTTCGGTGAGCGGCGGGTAGGGAATGATGCTGTTCCACTGTATATTGTTGGTATAGAAGTGTTAAGAAAATATGGTGTAAAATCCGAGATTAAATCGACGATTTTACACGCTTTTTCGTAAGGTTAAGATAATCAGTTTATAGGAGTGGTGCTGGTGGATGGCGTGGGCTGTTGCTGGCCTGTGGTGGTAGCGGCGGAATACTGGGCGAAGCAGCCACCGACGGGCAGGAAGAACGCGGTACAGAGCACGTGGGCAGAGGTGTGAGCCTTGCCCCAAGAGCGTGAGGTATGGGGCAGGTGCCCAAGCTTCATGGCTGAGGCGATGTTCATCTCAGCAGAATGCCGGCTTTCTTGGCAGCTTTTTCCACCTCTGGAGTGACGGTGAAGTTAGGCGTTCCCCGCATGACCATGGGGGCCGGGGGCGTGCCCGGGCGGCCCAGCAGCACACGGCAGAGCCAGTTCACCAAGCGCACGAAGCGGATGCGCTTCATGTACGCACCTGCGCGGCGAATACATTTGAGCGGTCCCGCGGGGTCTGACACCGCGATGACGACACCTTCACACACCACGGCAGAGTTGCCTATGCCGAGCTGCTCCAGCGCGGTGGCCATGGCGAGAGCGTGCTCTCCGTCATCCGGTATGTGGCCGGGATCCGGCACAGAGATACCATCCGTGGGCATATCCATGGCGTGCAGGGTGATGTTGTGCTTGTTGCAGAGGTCAATGACGGCTTGCTTCTGGAAGAGGATGGTGCGGTGAGCCTCGAAAACGATGTGGTTCACGCCCACATTCGCGCAGTGCTGCACGGTGCGCAGGCCGATGCAGGGTACGTCAAAGCGCATGTCATGCCCGGGTTTGGTGACTTTACAGAGGGTCACGGGGGGAGCACCGGCATTCCGAATGCACTCGTTCGTGCCCTTGTATGCCTCCACACAGGCCACTTCATGGCCGCGCATCATAAGGCTTTGGCCGATATCCAGACGCGCGATTTCACGGGCGAGCTGCATGCCGTGGCGCGCTTCTTCCATCTGTTCGGGGGTAGGTGCCGGGCCTGCCAGATGCCCCGGCGGCGGGAGCACTTCCTCCATGAAGGTGGTGGAGGGGAGCATGGTCATGCCGTGGCGGGCCACATAGTTGCAGACAGCGGTGAAGATGGTGTGAGCGTTGCGGCGGTCCAACTGGGCGAGTTCGCGGCGGGCGGTGGCATCCGGCCACATGGTGTAGATGCAGGCCGGCTTAATCTGGCCGGTCATGACGACGTGGGTGACGCCGTTCTGCTGGAAGAACTTGCGGGGTGCATCCAGCGCGCCTACGCGGAAAAGAGCGAAGTTATCACTGATTTCCTTGAGTTTCTTGTCTACAGCTCCGCGGAAGCCGGCCACCACCACGCGCATGCCGGCACGTTTGGCTCCCTCCACCATGAGGCGGGGGTACTCACCTGCGCCGGCAAGCACGCCGAGCACATGTATTGCGGGATCAGGACGTTCCATGATTTACAGCAGTTCAGGGTGCTCCAGATAATAAGCTATCTTCTGCATGAGGCGGCCGATGTCGCCGCCGTCCACCACGCGGTGATCGAAGGAGGCCACGATGTTCGCTTTTTCCACAGGAATGAAGCACTCCACTTCATCACTCCACACGGGGGTCTTCACCACGGCGCCCACGCCCAGAATGAGGCTTTCGCTCGGCAGAGGCATGGGGCTGGCAAAGGTGAGGCCGAAGCCGCCGAAGTTTGATACCGTGGCGATGCCGCCGCCAATGTACGCGGGATCCAGCTTGCGGTCACGCGCCTGAGTCACGACCTTGTTGTACTCATCGATGAGCTCGTCCAGCGTGTATTCATCCACATTGCGCATCACGGGCACCATCACGCCGTCCGCCACCTGTACCGCTACGCCGATATCGATGCGGCGCGGGGTGAGAATGCGCCCGCCCACCATGTAACCGGCGCACTCCGGAGCCTGTGCCAGTGCTACAGCCAGCGCGCGCAGGAAGTAGAGGGTGATGCCGGGTTTCCGGGGGTGATTGCGGCGGTGCAGGATGATGGGAGCCATGTATATGGGGCGACCGGCGCTGGCAATGGGGCGGCGCCAAGTGCGCTGCATGCTGCTGGCCACGCTGCGGCGCATGGGCGAGACGGGGCGGGAGGGCCAGCCGTCCACGTAGTCGAGGAAGTTCTCGAAGTCATCAATGGTGATGCGACCACCCGCACCGGTGCCTGTCACATAGGCGAGGTCCGCCTCGGTGATGTTCAGCTCATCCATGCGGGAGCGGATGCGGGGGGAAAGGTACTGCGCGCCGCGCATGCCCATGGGTACCGGCAGGCCGCGGCCTCCGGTCTGGATGGGGGCGCCGCTGCCTTCGCGGTACTCGCCTTCCGTGGCGAAGTGGGCGCCGTCACTGCTCACGCATGTGGTGGGCAGGGCGGTGGGGGGCGGGGGCTCTTCACCTTCACCCAAGGGGGTGGCGCCGGAGCGTTCCACCTCTTCCTCCGTGGCCTCGATGATGCCCATCACGGCACCCACGGCCACCGTCTCGCCTTCAGCCACGGTGATGCTTTTCACCGTGCCGGCGCAGGAGACGGTCACGCCCATCACGGCCTTGTTTGTTTCAACCTCTATCACCTCCTGATCTTCCAGCACCTCATCGCCGGGCTTCACAAGCAGGCGCATGATGGTGGCTTCAGCTATGGATTCGCCCAGTTGGGGCATCAGTATGGGAACTTGCAGCATGTTTTTCGGAAAAATGGGGGTGAAAGTATCAGAGGGACATGAGGTGGCGCGCGGCCTCGACGATGTGGACGCTGTGCGGGCGGTGGGCTCGCCACAGGTCCGGGTGGTAGGGAATGGGCGTGTCCTTTGATGTCACGCGCAGGGGAGGAGCATCCAGCAGGTGGAAGCCTTGGCCGGTGACGCGGGCGATGACTTCAGCCGCCACGCCGCCCCACGGGAAATCCTCACTCACCACAAGCAAGCGGCCTGTGCGGGCCACGGAGGCGAGGATGGTGTCCGTATCCATGGGTTTCACGCTGCGTAAATCCACCACTTCCAGCTGGTAACCGGAGGTGGCAGCCAGTTCATCCGCGGCCTTCATGGCCTCAGGCACCATGGCGGAGTATGCCACCACGGTGGCGTGTCTGCCCGGGCGGGCGATGCGGGCGCGGCCGATGGGAAGTGGGTCTTTTTCCACCCACGTGTCAGCTTTCAGCCAGCGGTAGAGGAACTTGTGCTCCATGAACACCACGGGGTCCGGTATTTGCACGGCCTGCTTGAGCATGTAATAGGCATCCGCCACGGTGGCGGGGCAGAGCACGTGAGCGCCGGGATAGTGCGCGAACAGGGCCTCCACGGATTGGCTGTGGTACGGGCCGCCGCCGGGGGTGCCGCCGCAGGGCATGCGCAGGGTGACGTTCACGGGGATGCCGGTGCGGTAGTAGTGCGCAGCGGCGTTGTTGCCCAGCTGGTTCTGGGCCAGTGTGCCGAAGTCTGCAAACTGCATCTCCACAATGGGCTTCATGCCGCCCAGCGCCGCGCCGATGGCTACACCCATGATGGCATCCTCCGCAATGGGTGAATTCAGCACGCGCCCGGGAAATTTCTCTGCCAGTCCCTTGGTGGCCTTAAAGGCACCGCCGAACTTTCCGGCAATGTCTTCGCCGTACAGGAATACCTTCTCGTCTTCCTCCAGCAGCTCGGTCAGGGCCTGATGAATGGCATCTATGTAGGTTACGCTCATGTGTTCTGAAGGATTCGGGGTTAGTAGCGAGAGGGTTTCCAGGAGGTGGCGTTCCAGTCTTCCGTGGCGGGATTCGGGGTGGCTTCTTTCTGTGCCTGAGCCATGGCTTGCTGCACTTCTTCAGCGCATTCCGCGCGCAGCGCTTCCACTTCCTCAGCGCTCAGCCAGCCTTGTTCCTGCATTTGGCGGCGTGCAACGGCGAGCGGGTCTCGCTCCGCAAACTCATCTTTCAGCTCCTGCGGTATGTAGGAGGCATCATCATGCTCACCATGGCCGCACATGCGCAGCGTGGTGGCTACCACCCACTGCGGGCCTTCTCCGGCTCGTGCGGCGGCGATGGCTCGCCCCATCACTTGCAGGGTCTGCAGGAGGTCTGTGCCGTCACATTCATGCGTGGTCATGCCGTAGCCCACACCGCGGTCACAGAGGCTGCGGCAGGCGAATTCCTGCTCATTCGGGGTGGAGTAGGCGTATTGATTATTGGTGACGACGATGACGGCGGGGAGTTTCTCCACGGCGATGACATTACAGGCCTCATGTGTGGCTCCCACGGAGGTGGTGCCATCACCTATGCAGATGACGCCCGCAAAGCCGGTTTCGCCCTGCATGCGCTTGGCCATCAACATGCCTGCTGCCACGGAAACGGCTGCCCCCAGGTGTGATATTGTGGCCACGGAGCCTTCCATGGGATTGCCCCAGTGCACATTGCCCTCGCGCCCGCGCATGATGCCTTCCACGCTGCCGAAGTAGCAGCGCGCGCTCAGCAGTACACTGTCTCCCCAGGCGCAGCGTCCGGCTTGCTCACGGATGAAGGGGGTATAGACGTCTCGCCCTTTCTGCAGGTACACGCCCTCGCTCGCAGCGATGGCTTCATGCCCGCGCCCGGTGAATACGCCGCCGTATATCTTGCCGGCTTTGTACAGCGCAGAGAGTTTGGTGTCGAACGCCCGTGCCAATTCCATGGCACGGTAGGCTTTCAGCGCAGTCTCCTTCAACTCATTTCCGTTCACGTTTTCATTATACATCTCTTCCCAACTTGAAGCAAGCTGTAAGTTATAAAAACTGCGTATCATTCATTAGTGATTCTGCTGGATTTTGTTATCTGCGGAGGGTGGCTTGCTTCCGTGCAATGAATTTGACAGCCCGCCTGAGTTGTGGTAAAAAAGCTCCTGCTATGAAAGACACCTTCGCTCAGTTTGTTCGCCTCGGAATCATGATTCTGGCTTTGTCCGTGGTGCTGTACTGGGTGGATTCTGCGTGGTTTGCCTCGAATCGCCTTCCTTCCTGTGTGCAGGCGGAGCTGCCGGAGGGGCGCATGTGCCTAGAAACGGTGCGCTCCAAGTATGGTGATAAGATAGTGTGGGTGGATGCGCGCAGTGAGAGTGATTTTGAGATTAATCATCTCATGTTCAATGATAACCGCATGTTCCCCATTCGCCCCGGTGCGCGTATGCAAGAGCAGGTGGATGCCGCCGCGGAGCGCATGTTCCGGGCGGGAGAGCAGGGGGAGTGCATTCTTGTGTTCTGCACGAATTCTTGCACGTCTTCTGAGGATGTGGCAAAGGAGCTTCGCTCGCTTGATTTCGGGGCTCCGGTGTATGTGCTGGAAGGTGGTTGGGACGTGCTGAAGGCCGCCGGTATGGTGAATTTCCTCTGAGGAAAAACAGCCGTTGCAGCATCAGAAGGGCTGCGCATAGCGCTCCAGCATGAGGCGGAAGCCGATGGTGGGGCGGCGGGATTCAGCCGGTTGCGGCGTGCGACCTGCGGAGTTCAGCTGGCTGGGGCGGAAGGAGGTGTAATCACCGCCGCGAGTTACGCCATAGTGGCGGAAATTGAAATCCTGCGGCCCGCCGTATTCACCGCTTACCCACTCTTGCACATTGCCACTCAAGTCGTGCAGGCCGAGGCTGTTAGCGGAGAAGGAGCCCACGGGGGCGGTGTGGGTGAAGCCGTCCCTGTAATTGGATATCACGTGGTTGACCGGCAGGTAGGGGCGCGCGCTGATGTCCGCATAATTCCCGGAGTTCTGCTGCGGTGGCCAGCTCATTCCCCAGGGGAATTCTTGTGCGGAGAGGCCGGAGTGCTGGCGGTGGCGGGCATACGGGGAGCCGCCTACTTCACCCTTGCGTCCCACCATGGCACTCCACTCTTCATCCGTGGGCAGGCGGGAGAAATCCGTGCTTTCAATGATGCCGAGCTCGCGCTCCCGGTGGGTGAGCCAGCGGGCGAAGTTTTCGGCGTCCGTGCGTGATACGTACACCACGGGGTGGTGTTCATTCTGCTCAAAGGTGGGGCGCTGCGGCTCAGGCACGCCGGTGGCGGTGCAGTAGGCGCGGTAATCGCTCACGCGCACTTCCGTGGCGCCGACCAGCAGTGCCGGGGTGAGCGGGCGGAATTTTTGTCCCAAGCTGTTAATCCACTCCGCGCCGAAGGTGACAGAGTGGTTCGGTTCCAGCACGAGGTTCAGCGAGAGCCCGCGGGGAGAGAGCCCACTGCGGCGCACGACGGCATGGCCCGGCAGGCGAACTTCCAGCAGGTAGGGGGCCAGCGGTACACGCTCGTCCTGCATGGGGGTCACGCCCAGTAGCTGCCCGTTCAGGCGCACCTCAGCGCCGGCGGGATTGCTGTATACCGTGATGGGTGTTTTCATCACCAGCGTGGTGCTCAGGCGGAAGCAGCTCATCTCGCCCTCTTCCTGCTCCGGTATGGCCACGAGGGTGTGATCTCTCCCGAGGGTGCCGGCGGCGGTGCATTTGCCGGCCAGCCACAGGGTATAGGCGCTGATGCCTTCAGTCGTAGTGCGCACCAATCCTGTGCCGGGTACTTCTTCGAAGGCCAGCTGGGTGCGTTCAGGGCTGTCTTGCAGGAAATCTTCGAACATGGCACGCGTCACCGCCGTGGTGGCTCGGTGGGTGTTGCCATCGGGCTCGTACGTGGTGCCCTGGGCATCCGTCCATGTTTCGCCGGTGCGGGGTGGGCGGTAGGGGGTGAGGTCGCCACCGAGGCAGAGCAGGCCGTTCTCCGGCACCTCGCCGCTGCAGTAGGTGTCTGCATACCCCTCTTTGCGCAGGATGAAGCGCAGTTGCTGCCCGGGGCGGACATCCACCGGGCCGTAGGGAGTCTCATCCACGTACACGCCTTCTTCCGTGTAAATGGAGGCTCCGGAGGGTACGGAGGCGATGAAAAGGCTGCTGCCCTCGGGGGAGGGGGACTGCTCGCGCTGCTCGGTGTCCTGCTGGGGCGCTACGGGGGCGCGTCCTGCAAGGGCATCCGCTGCGCCCTGCAGGCGGGAGCTCATGTCGGACGGCAGGAAATGGCTACCCACAGCCACCGCTAGGGCCGCAGTGAGTCCGGCTACAGCCACGTGCGTGGCCTTCAGCTTGCGGCGGGGCTTGCCCGCAGGGCTGGTGCTTCGCGGTGCA
This sequence comes from Akkermansia sp., assembly GCA_045652085.1. Classification (GTDB taxonomy): domain Bacteria; phylum Verrucomicrobiota; class Verrucomicrobiia; order Verrucomicrobiales; family Akkermansiaceae; genus Akkermansia. Next base: position 1,367 of record JAZRTR010000014.1, on the reverse strand, counting down.
AAACCCCGCAGGGTATCCAGCCGCTCGGCCATCACCTGAGCGGAGATGATGCTGCTCTTGCCTATCACCGGTTCGGCGGCGGCGCAGATGATGTCATTGAACTTCAGCCAGCGCCGGTGTGAGGCGCCTTCCGGCAGTTCGGCAGGCAGCTCAGGGAAGTCCAGTCTGTCCTTTCCGGTGGCGATTTCGTACAGCACTTTGGCCAGGGCGTATACGTCTGCTCGCGGGGTGCCCGGGCCATCTGGCGGAATGTAACCCTCCGTTCCCACGAAGCTGCGGCGGCTGTTCGGCGCCACCAGCCCGGCGTCTGCCAGCTTGGCTCGCCCGTTGACGAAGACTACGTTGGCCGGCTTCACGTCGCGGTGCGTCAGCTCCGCAGCATGCAGCCCTGCCAGCGCGTGTGCCAGCTGGCTGCCCACTTCCAGCACGTAATCCAGCGGCAGCGGGCGGTGCCCGTACAGCTGCATATCGCTCAGCAGCGTGCGCGGTATGTATTCCTCCGGCGAGATGTGGATGCCCGTGTACGCGTCATCCGCCAACTCCATCACATAGTAATAGCAGGGGTACTCGCCATCTCGCCGCCCCACGTGCAGAATGTGCACAAGTCCGGGATTCCCGCGGGCGATGGGCTCGTAATTCAGCACTCCTTCAAACTCGCGCGTGAAACTCCGCTCATCATCAAAATCTTCATGCCACACCACCTTTACCGCGCGGCAAGCACCTGTCACCGTGCGAGCCAGCCACACTTCGCCGTACGCACCCTTGCCGATGATGCGCAGCATCTCCAAATCCGGTATCTCAGGCACAGCCCCTTCCGGGCGCTGCCTGTGCCCGGGCCGCGGCTTCAGCTCCCGTGAGGCTACGCGCTTGCGTATATCTGGACTCTCCTCTCCCACTCCCGCTCATTATAGCCCTTTCACTCCCCCAACGCAAGCCGCAACACCCCACCCTATCCGTTTTTATCCCTTTTTTAACCCATTTTTAGGACTTTTTTCGCTTTTTTGCAAAATTTGTCTTGCAATCCACGCCGGTTTATGATTAAATCCCCTCGCACACATTCCAAAGCGCACGTGGCGGAATTGGTAGACGCGCTAGTTTCAGGTTCTAGTGAGTAACATCGTGATGGTTCGAGTCCATTCGTGCGTATAGATTGTAAATGAGGGAGTTACGATACAAAACGTGACTCCCTCTTGCTTTATAGCCATTCTAAAAAATACCCTGAAAACGGGGTCAAGCCCAAACATTGGGGTCAAGCCCAAACATTGTGGAATTTGAATTTTCATATCACGATGTGCCCACATTCAATTAACACTCTTAACCGATAGTTCTGAAAGTTGCGATAGCCATAGGCCCGGCGTTGAATTAAT
>JAZRTR010000013.1:0-8689 GCA_045652085.1 Akkermansia sp. | reverse complement strand
AGCAGGAGCGGGGGTTTCCTCAACAGCAGGAGCGGGGGTTTCCTCTACAGCGGGAGCGGGAGTTTCCTCTACAGCAGGAGCGGGAGTTTCTTCTACAGCAGGAGCGGGAGTTTCCTCAACAGCGGGAGCGGGGGTTTCCTCTACAGCGGGAGCGGGGGTTTCCTCTACAGCGGGAGCGGGGGTTTCCTCTACAGCAGGAGCGGGAGTTTCCTCAACAGCAGGAGCGGGGGTTTCCTCTACAGCGGGAGCGGGAGTTTCCTCAACAGCAGGAGCGGGAGTTTCCTCAACAGCGGGAGCGGGGGTTTCCTCTACAGCGGGAGTCTCCTCAACAGCAGGAGCGGGAGTTTCCTCTACAGCAGGAGCGGGGGTTTCCTCAACAGCGGGAGCGGGAGTTTCCTCAACAGCAGGAGTCTCGGTAGCAAGTTCAGCCAGGTTAATTTCAGGAGTCGTTGCGGAGGCTGCCTGCTGCTCAGTTACCTGCTCAGTAGTGGTTTCAGCCACAGGCTGCTCAGCAGTAGCAAGACCGGACTTATTGTTCTGATAGTCACGGTTCATCAGCACTGCAAGCACGAAGCAGAGAATCATGAAAAGAGAGCCGAAGAACACAGTACCCTTCTTAAGCACGTCAGTAGTCTGAGCACCGAAGGCCTGATCTGTCATTTGAGCACCGAAAGCGGCACCAAGGCCTTCCTGCTTGGGACGCTGCATCAGCACGATGAGCAGCAGCAGCGCACAAACAATCATCAGAAGGGCGAATACGATGTAAATAGATGCAGTGAGTAACATGGCGATGATTTTATCTTAAAATTAGGGATTTGTAAAGTATTTAGGCAATAATTTCGTTAAGTTCGTTGCAAACGATGCGTTTGGGGACAATAGGCTTATCATCCAAGGCAAAACTCATGATAACGACACGCTCACCAGCTTTGATAAGATGAGCAGCGCCACCATTAATGATAATCTGGCCGGTACCGGGAGGCCCAACAAGTACATAGGTTTCAAATCTGTTACCACTCGTAACCGAGGCGACCAGCACCTTCTCCCCGGGCCAGAGTCCGGAGGCCTCCACCAGGTCCTGAGGTATTTCAATGCTACCTTCGTACTCCACATCACCACGGGTCACCATGGCGCGGTGAATCTTCGATTTAAGCTGAGAAACAAGCATAACGAGAATTATTACGGCCCGATATGAAACTACTTTTCGCAGTAAATGTCAATCACAAACACACATTTTCCCACGTTATGCCACACCTAAACGAGCGCATATCGGGCATGCGGGCTTGCACCCACGAGCTGGACAATATTCCCGCCCCCACAAAACGAACTGAACATGCAGGCGGTTCCAGCTATCTTCAGGGAACAGCCGCTTCAAATCAGCCTCCACCTTTTCCACCGTCTTTCCCCTGCTCAGCCCCCAGCGGCGAGCGAGACGGAAAATGTGGGTATCCACCGGAAAAGCTGGCATTCCAAATGCCTGAGCCATCACGACACTTGCCGTTTTATGCCCAACGCCGGGAAGGGCCTCCAGTTCTTCAAAAGAGGCAGGAACACTTCCGCCATGATTCTCAACAAGCATCTTGGCCGTCGCCACGAGTCGTTTTGCCTTTGTTTCCGTGAGCCCACAAGTGGCGATATACTCGCGCACTTGCTGCCAGCTCATGGCGGCCATGGCCTGCGGAGTGGGAGCCGCGGCAAAGAGAGCGGGAGTCACCTTGTTCACGCGAGCATCCGTACACTGAGCGGAGAGCATGACTGCCACCAGCAGAGTAAACTCATCCGTATGGTGCAAAGGGCATCCCGGTTCAGGGAATGCCCTTTGTAGCTCGGAAAACACAATAGCGGCTTTCTCAGCTCGTATCATAAACTACGGTAGTAACCTCAGCTGATTATCGCCTCATATTGCTCAGCGGCCCAAGCACGGCGTTACCTTCCTGTTCCGTTACTCGGCTCCAGGAACGCTGAGTAGCGGAGCTACCTTCCGGCCCTACGACAGGACGAGAATTCGGCGGCACCATGGAAACAGAGCGTTGACAGGAAACTGCACAAAGAGCACTGAGCAGCACAGCTGATATGGCAATGTATTTCATATATTTGTTATCAGGGTTGATATTTAGATGTAAAGCCCGCCGCGTACCACAAGGGCAGGCGGCGGAGCTGATATTCAAGTTGTAGAAGAATGAGCTGTCATCAGGAGCCAATGGGCTTCTGCACGAACACGCGATCACCCACTTCGAGCACCACACCGGCGGGCAGTTCCTCAGCGTTGTACTCGGCAATCACCTGACCGTTGGACACGCTGGTGATGCGAAGAGTCGCAATCATGTTGCCACCACGCTTCACAATAAGCGGAGTAGAATCACCGGCTACAAGACCACTATCACGGCCCACGCTAATTACCACAAACTTCCAGCGAGTGTCCACAGCAAGGATGGAGAACTCATCATCATTCTTGCGGTACTCCTCTTCGAAGCGGCGATTTGCAGCATCCAGACGTGCCAGCTCGGCAGTCTCAGTAGCCACGCGGCGAGAAGCAGCGTCTCTCACTGTTACCTTCTCCTCAAGTTCATTAGTAAGAACCTCGGCGCGCTCACGCTCGCTGGTGACAGTTTCTGCAAGAGTAGCCACAGCCTCAGACACATCGCTCACATTTGAAAGAGCGGGAAGTGAGCGGAAGTATGCCAGAAGCGCATCCATCTCAGCCTGATATTCAGCCTGATTAGCACGAGCTTCCTCCACCTTTGCCAGCATTTCGGTAAGCTTACCCTGCTCTTCCTCCAGAACCTGCTCAGCAGCAGCCAGAGATTCAGCAGAGCGCTGAAGCATGATACCAGCCTGTGCACTGGCCTCCATAGCAGCCTTACGCTCGGTAGAAGCGGTAGCCATCGTCGTATCAAGAGCCTGATTAGCAGCTTTCAGACCACTAGTGCCATCAGCACCGCCAACCACGCCCACAACGAGCTTCATCGTTGTCTGCTGTTGGGAGGAATACATCCAGCCGGCAATACCCAGCCCCAGAGTGGCAATAATTGTAACGAGAGGTGCAATTTTCATATATCGAGAGATGTAAAATTAGTTATTGCAGATGGATATTAGTTATTGCGGACGGATACCACCCTGTCACCCACTTCCACGCGCTCACCGGTCACCATGGTGCTGTACACCACGTCGCAACTGGCGCGATTAGATTCCACGAGGGTTACGTTCAACTCACAAATCTTCTTATCACCGCGCATCACAGCCAGACGGGAACCAATCACAATACCCTTATCGATACCGGCGTCAAGGATGATATAATCCCACTGACGGTCAGCAGAAAGAACGCGACAATTAAGCTCAGGGGGAGAGATTCGAGCCTGACGATCCTGAGCCAGCTTTCTGGCAGCAGCGATAAGAGCCTGAAGACGCTCACTCTCTGCACCATAAGCAGCAATAGCAGCATCAGCCTGAGCATTCTCCTGCTCAAGACGAGCCACATTCTGCATCAGCTCCTGAACAGCAGCGGAAATTTCCTCCTCCGTAGCAGAATCAGAATCAAGATTAACAATGGGAGCAACCTGGCTCATAGCCTCAGCCTTCTCCCTACGAAGGCGCTCAATATCCTGCGTGAGGGACTCATACGTACTGGTAGCAGTAGCAAGTTCACCCCTTACACGCTCGGTCTCAGCCTCAGCCTCGGCCTGACGGTTCTCATTTTCAACGCGCTGCTGCTCAAAAAGTTCCTTTCGATACTCAGCGTATGCACGAATAGTGCGGTCCAGCGCAATATTCTTCTGCTTATTAACAATCTGGTCTACCTGAACCTGAATAGCCGCGATTTCGCCACTGGGCGCTGTCAATGCCCCATGATTCGCCGAGAAGAGATATGAGGCGCCCAGAAAGAGCGTTACTGAGCCAATGATGATGTATTTCCACATGGTGTAAGTAATTTGAAAATGTTCGATATATCTTTTACACCAGAAAACGCCTCTTGGCAATCAAAAAAGCATCATTGCACCATTTTTTCTTCTTTTTTTACTAACCTTGCATCATCAGCAGACAAAAAGCGCCGCGTTTTCACCCTTCAATGGGCAAAAACGCGGCGAATTTGATAACTTCGGGCTACTGTTATCAGGCTTCCTGCTCAGCAGCCTCCTTAGCCTTACGATCGCGGGCAGCAGCGCGCATGGACATCTTCACACGGCCCTTGTCATCAATACCGATGCACTTAGCGGTGACAATATCGCCCACCTTAACCACATCCTCAGTCTTCTGAGTGCGGCCCTCAGCCAGCTCAGAGATGTGAATGAGGCCATCCTTACCGGGCAGCACTTCCATGAAGGCACCGAATTCCTTCGTGGAAACAATCTTACCCTCGTAGGTCTCACCCACTTCAATCTCCTTAAACATGCGGTCAATGAGGTAAAGAGCACGCTCCACACCCTCCTGGCGGCTGCCATAGATGCGCACGGTACCATCCTCCTCAATGTTGATATCAGTACCAGTCTCGGCCTGAAGAGCCTTGATGTTCTTGCCGCCGGGGCCGATAAGCTCACCGATGCGATCCTGCGGGATGCTGGTGGACTCAATGCGGGGAGCATTCGGGCTGAGCTTCTGGGGAGCGGAGATGCAGGCGTTCATGGTCTCGAGCACCTGCAGACGGCCCTTGCGTGCCAAATGGATAGCCTCCTCGAGAATGTAGAGAGGAATACCGGGCAGCTTCAGATCCAGCTGATAGCCGGTCACACCAGCCTCAGAACCGCAAAGCTTGAAGTCCATATCGCCATAGAAGTCCTCAGAGCCGATGATGTCCAGCAGAGTCTCATAACGCTTGGGCTCGCGGTCACCCTCATTCTCAAACTCAGTTACAAGACCCACGGAGATACCGGAAACGGGACGCTTAAGCGGCACACCGGCAGCCAACAGAGAAAGTGTACCGGCGCACACGGAAGCCATGGAGGTGGAGCCGTTGGACTCCATAATCTCGGAGCTCACGCGGATAGCGTAGGGGAACTCATCCTCGGAGGGCACCACGGGAGCGATAGAACGCTCTGCCAGAGCACCGTGACCAATCTCGCGGCGGTTCTGACCACCGAAACGGCCGGTCTCACCCACAGTAAAGGGAGGGAAGTTATAGTGCAGAATGAAGCGCTTCTCATCCACGGAACCGGTGTAGTTATCCAGATACTGCTTCTCCTCCATGGGAGCGAGAGTAGCAAGGCACATGGACATGGTCTCACCGCGGGAGAAAAGGGCGGAGCCGTGCACCACGGAAGGAAGCACATTCACCTCAGCGGAAAGAGGACGCAGCTGCTTAATAGCGCGGCCGTCAGCACGCTTACCCTGCTCCATGATGGAGATACGGAAAGCCTTCTTCTGAATGTACTCGAACACCTGCTCCACGTCGAAATCAGTAGCCTCGGGATAAGTCTCCTTAATCTTGGCCTCCACCTCATCACGGAGAGCGCCCACCTGCTTCTGGCGCTGAATCTTATTCGGGGCATAGATAGCGTCCTCAATGCGGTCACCGGCCACCTGATAACCGATTTCAAGCAGCTCAGGCTTGGCAAGAGTAAGCTCATACTCACGAGTGGGCTTGCCGCAAAGGCCGCGCAGCTCCTCCTGAGCGGCGCAAATCTTAGCCACGTTCTCCTGAGCAAAGCGCAGGGCGGCGATGAAGTCCTCCTCAGGCAGCTCGTTAGCGGAGCCTTCAATCATGATAACCTGATCCTTGGAACCGGCATATACGAGGTCAAGGTCAGACTCAGTACGCTGGCTGTTGGTGGGGTTGATTACGAACTCACCATTGATGCGGCCCACGCGCACAGCACCTACGGGCTCAGCGAAGGGAAGATCAGAGATAACACAAGCGGCAGATGCACCGTTGATGCTCAGGATATCGGGCTCGTTCTCACCATCAGCGGAAAGCAGAAGGGAAATAACCTGAGTGTCATAGAAGTAACCCTTGGGGAACATGGGGCGCAGAGGACGGTCCGTCATGCGGCATGTCAGAATCTCCTTCTCAGTGGGACGACCCTCGCGCTTGAAGTAACCGCCGGGGAACATACCTGCAGCAGCGGCTTTCTCCTTGTATTCCACGGAAAGCGGGAAGAAGGTCTGGCCGTCCTTAATCTTAGTGGCACTCACAACGGTGACAAGCACCACAGTATCACCACAACGAACAGTCACAGCGCCGTCTGCCAGGCGGGCAATCTTGCCAGTTTCAATTGTGATGGGGTTGGCGCCAACGGCGCACGATACGGAATGTATACTCATTATATTCTTTTTCTATCTTCTTGCCGGTTCCAATCTGCACCTCAGGGAGCCGGTACCGGCGCTTTCTCCCCTTGGCAAGGCGCGGAGCTCTCGAGCAGCTCCGCCTGTCACCACGCACAAGCAGCCATACAGCCACACACGTGGTCGCGGCCATTCTACACATTCTCAAGCCTCAGCGCAAGCCCAAAATGCATGCCGAGCTTCCATATTCATAAAAAAAAGCGCTTTCCCGCAGGAAAGCGCTCCGAAAATGATAAAAAGGAGATTATTCTGCCTGAGGAATACCCGGCAGCTCAGGCTTACTCGCCATACAACACATACCCAGAGTCACCAACGTCAGCAGCTGCGTAACCGTCCCAACAAAAGGAATAGGCAGCACGACCAACAGCGGAGGAAGAATCCACCACACACTCTGCCCTGCATCTCGCAGGCGGCGCACCGTCGCACTTATAGTAGGCAGCAGTATCACCAACCCCATAACGGAAGCAGCCACCAGCCCAACAATCGCCCAAGTAAAATCACGATTACCCGCAGCCAGATATTCCTCGCCCAACTCTTTCACAAGCCGCAGCGCAGATTCTTCTAAATCAACAGAAGAAAGATTGGCACGCGTTGTAAGCGAATCCAGCACCGTTGCAAGCAAATCCAGCACTCGTACATCTTCCAGCATGAAGCGGTAAAACTTCATAAACTCCACAAATGCCGGCAGCAATAACAGCAAAATAAGCAGATGCGTAGAAATGACAAAATTCCAATAATTCGCGCGCGCCATGCGCCCGCGAAAGCACGCATAGCCACGAAACCCCTCACCCAGCGATTTAAAAATACTCATATCAGTTCAATGGATTAATAACAGGACGCACCGGTATACCACGCTCTGCAAAATACGACTTAGCCTGAGCCACTGTATACTCACCGAAGTGGAAAATAGAGGCCGCCAGCACGGCGTCCGCCTTACCCATTTGCAACACATCCACCATATGGTCCAAGTTTCCGGCACCACCACTGGCGATAACAGGTATACGCACAGCCTCGCTTACACGGCGAGTCAGTTCAATGTCATAGCCATTCTTCGAACCATCCGCATCCATGCTTGTGAGCAAAATCTCACCGGCTCCAAGCCTCTCCACCTCACGAGCCCACTCAATGGCATCCAAATCCACGAAGTTACGACCTCCATGCGTTGAAACCTTCCACTGGGTATCACTCCAGCGCTTGGCATCAATAGCCACCACCACACACTGGCTGCCGAAGGCGTTTGCACCCTCACTCACCAGCTCAGGGCGGTGAATAGCTGCCGTATTCACGGAAACTTTATCAGCACCGGCATGCAGCATGCGGCGCATGTCCTCTACTGAGCGAATACCACCACCCACAGTAAGAGGCATAAAGCACTGAGCAGCCGTACGCTGCACCACATCCACCATCGTAGCACGATGGTCACTACTGGCCGTAATATCAAGAAAAACGAGCTCATCCGCCTGCTGACGGTCATATGCGATAGCGCATTCCACAGGGTCACCGGCATCCCGCAGATTCACGAAATGCGTCCCCTTCACCACGCGACCATTGGTCACGTCCAGACACGGTATGATTCTCTTGGCCAGCATATCTGCCACCCATTGTACCAGCAGCTCACCACTTTTGCAAGCCTGAGAACAAAGTGAGCTTATTTTATATATTCAGACGCGTTGGATCAATTAGAAAAATAGCCATTTGTCGAGCTGTAGGGTCTGTTTCAGATTTGCTGGTGATTATTCTCGGTTCGATCCGGTTCCATGAAGTTAAGTCATTGAATGTCAGGCTAAGAATACGCAGTGTCATAAAAAAACGCATTTTTACAAATTTATAAACACTCTAAATAGCGTTTGTAAGGCCTGTTTCGGAGTAGATGTAAGCACTTGTTAATTTATTCATTTTCTTAGCGTTATAGAAAACGCCTACTTCATAATCCACCTAACTGTATACCCTCAAGAATGCTCTATTTTACCTATTTTTACCAGCAGATTTGAAACAGACCCCCAATAAGCTAGATTACTGTTTTTTTACTTGCATAGCTCTGACGCCTCGAGTAAAATAAACCATCCTTAGGATGCTTGCAAGCGTACTCACAAATACTCACCCGAATCTCAAAACGATGAACACATATGCTTCAGGAATTGTAGTCATATAATCCATATGCGATATTCATTACAGCCTAATTTTGTAGTAATCATAATTTATGAAAAACATTTTTACTAAATGCTATATCCGATTGAAGCTCTCTACTATGCTAAAGTGTTCTCTCGTGCTTCTGTGTCTTTTTATCATACCTTGCCTGTGGATGCACCACAGCTATAATGAAGCCGAGCAGAATACGGCGGTGGTGAAAAAGAACCCGTTACATGCTGCGATTAAAGAGGGAGATATAAGTCAGGTCAAATTCTTGGTTGAAAAC
>JAZRTR010000012.1:0-19443 GCA_045652085.1 Akkermansia sp. | reverse complement strand
ATATGCCCTATCCTTGAGAAAATTGTTTGCCTGAGGCATGGTTCTTACATAGGGAGGCAAATCAGTAACTATACGTGCATCATTATTAGTTTTCAGCAAAAGGGATAAATGATGATTACTCAATCGTTTTTGACTCTCACTAAAAAACAATCCGTCTACATAAAACACTCTAAAACTCGGCACACTATTAGCATATTGCTGCATGGCTTTCCGTTCACTGTCATTAGCTTCACGCGTTTCCGTTAAATCCAACGGAAAAGGTTCCAGAGATGTTTTGCAAGATGTTAACAATACACCACCCAAGACCAAAAGATACACATCGAGCCATATGGCTACTTTTTTTATCCAAGAATTCTGATCTAACATATTTAAACCTGGCGCCATCCTATCGACACTTAGGAAGCCAATTTAAGTCCCTCTCTCTTGTGTGCAGGTGGCGTATGGGGCTCTTATATCATTCTATACCCTCTGATGTCAATCCATTTTGGGGGCGCTTTTGCATTGCCTCAAAAATATTCGTCAGCTATTCATGCTATTAATATAAAAAAGGTTGCTCTACCTCCCGCAAAACAGGAGGTAGGCAGAAATGATACCGATGAATATGTTATAAACAATTACTTGCTTTTATCCATCCAGCCGTGGCATCGGGCGTAGCTGAAAAAATCTTCCAGCAAGAGCGAGTACTGTAAGCGATGGCGAGGGATTTTGACGGAGGATAAAATCTCCTCAGTGAGTTGGTTCTGCTCCATCTCATGCATGAGCCGCTGGGGTAGTTCGGGAACGAGGCGATATATATTGCGGAACATGCGCGCAACAAAGGCGTTCATCGGGGAACGGAAGGATTTCAGATATTCCTGTACGACATAAGCCACCGCGGGCTCACCGGAGATATGTAGACGAGTGCGAATAAACATGCCCGACATTATATAAGAACACCCCGAATCAGGCAAACAAAAATTAGCTTCGCCGCAATGTAACGTGTCTGTTTCAGATTTGCTGATGAAGGCGGGGGACTAATCTTAACCTCAGAAAAGGGGTACCGAAAGAAAAAGGATTGTCTCAATTTAAGCTATCGCTCCCCCTGACTCAAACAAGCCATTTCTTCATATTTTTCCCGTATGAGCACAAGTATTTTATAGCAATAATACAATGAGGGCGATTAATCCGTTTTATGGAGCATTCTCTTTTCGGTGACACTTTTGATACAATACAGAGCTTTCCTTTACAGTTCCTCCCATGAAGCTGAGGCACAACAGCCATAAAGCTCATGCGCCCAGAGGCGGCGGGCCATGCTGCCGGGCGAGGTAAGGCCCAGCAGGAAACGCTTTCGCTGCGCGTCACGGGCAAACTCGGGAAGCCCCTCCACAGGAGGCGGCGGGCTCTGAGGCGCAGGCGGCAACTCTGAGGGTAAGGAGTTCAGGCATGCGGCACAGTGGCCGCAGTTCGGGCGTGTTTGCCCTGTAAAGTATTCCTCCAGAGCCGCATTGATACAGCCTTCACGCCCCTGCAGGATGGAAAGAAGCTTTTCCAAGCGGCCATGCTCTGCAGCCGCGCGGCGGGCATAAGCCTCGCTAAGGGTTGCGGCCACGCTGCGAGGATCAGCCGAGCCGCAGCTGCGCAGGTACAAGGCCTGCTGGCGCAGGGTAATTTTCCATTCTCCTGCCACCTCACACTCGCGCAGCTGAGCCAAGGCTTCCGCGTATGAACAATCCCAAGCTGCGGCAGCGTCCTCCACCTCACCATCACGGTTTTTATCAAGCCAGCGCAAGCGGTTTACCTCAGCAGCGTCCCGTCCATCCGTGATAGTATTGATAGGAAAAAGCGGTTTAACCTTGTAATACTTGTACCCACGCTCCACCACCTGCACCGTATTAGAGGTTTGGAGAATATCCAGCGCACGCATGGGCACGTCATCCGGCACATCACAACTTGTGCCCAGTTCCCACAAGGAAACGGCACGGGCCCCCGCCGGCATCAGCATACGCACGGCACGTAACACGCCTTCGGCGTCCGGCTCAGCGGCATACACGCGGTTGCGAGCATCTCGCACATCTGCGCCGTGCAACAACACCAGCGCCGTGGAGAGCTTACCATCTCTTCCGGCTCGGCCACTCTCCTGCAGGTAAGCCTCCGGCGAGCCCGGCACATTGAAGTGCACCACAGAACGCACATCCGGCTTATCCACCCCCATGCCGAAAGCGATGGTAGCCACCAGCACGTCGCGTCTATTCTCCAAAAAATCATCCTGAATAGCCTCTCGCAGCTCAGCCGTCAGCCCGGCGTGATACCCCGCGGCATTCAGCCCAGCAGCCTGTAGAGAAGCCGCAAGCTGCTCAGTGGTCTTCCGTGTGCGGGTGTACACAATAGCGGGAAGATTGTGGGGGCATGAAAGAAAGCGCAGCAACGCAGCCTCAGGCTCTTCCGCCGCCTGAACCAAGCGCGTGATATTCCCGCGGTAGGGAGAATGCGCCACCACATCCTGCGGGGAAATATCAAAAGCGCGGCACAAATCCTCCTGCACACGGAGGGTGGCGGTGGCCGTCAGCGCCATGACGCTGCGGAACCCTCGCGCCTTACGCCAAGCGGGCAGCTTCAGATAATCAGGGCGGAAACTATGTCCCCATTCTGATACGCAATGAGCTTCATCCACCACGAAAAGCTGAAGCTCAGCAGATTGCAACGCTTGCAGCAAAGGCGGACTTTCCAAAGACTCCGGAGCCACAAACAACAGACGGAGATTCCCCGCTGCCACATCAGCCAATAGCGCCTCGCGCTCGGTCTCTTCCAGCGTGGAATCAAAACGGGCTGCGGCTATGCCCCTGCGCCTCAATGACTGCACCTGATCGCGCATCAGCGCTATCAGGGGGCTCACCACCACAGACATCCCCCCAAGCAGCAAGGCCGCCGCCTGATAACACAGGCTCTTGCCATGCCCGGTAGGAAGCACACCCAGCGTATTCCTCCCGGCCAAAGCCGTTCGGATGAGTTCTTTCTGCCCGGCCCTGAGAGCGGGCACGCCGAAAGTATGAAGGATATGCTGTTCTTCGGTGCTGTCCATGTACAGCCTCTATCATGCCGCATCCGGCCTGAATCGTCAATTCATTTGTCTTGCATTTTTCGCCATCATGTGTTACAACCCCCTCGCTATGATTATTGACACACACTGCCACCTTATCTCTGAAAAGTACGGCGATATCGACGCCCTGCGAGAAGAATCCATCGCGCTGGGAGTGGGGCATTGTGTGACACAGGGTACCTCCGCGGATGACTGGGAGCCCCAGCTCGAACTCGCCGCCCGCATGCCGGACTTCGTCTCTTCCTGTCTGGCCGTGCACCCCTCTGAAGTTCACGCGGTTACGGATGAACAGCTCGAGCATATGATGGACCTTTGCCGCCGCTATCCCCAGGCAGCCATCGGCGAAACCGGGCTGGATTACTTCTGGGAGGCTCCCGAAGGTTGGTCCGAAGAGCGTTACCGCGCTCGCCAGCGTGACTTCTTGGAGCGCCACTTCCAGCTGGCACAGGAACTCGGGCTGAATATCTCCCTGCACACCCGCGACAAAGTGGGGCTCGAAAGCTTTGAGGATGCCTTCTCCATCGCCCGCAACTTCCCGAAAGTGCGTCCGGTGTTCCATTGCTTTATCGGAGACGGCGCTCAGGCTGAGCGAATTTTCAGCGAGCTGGACGGCCTCATTTCCTTCACCGGCATCCTGACATTCAACAAATCCGAGCATATTCAGGCCGTCGCCACATGGTGCCCGGCTGACAGGTTCATGGTGGAAACGGATTCTCCCTTCCTCTCCCCTGCTCCCCACCGTGGCAAGGTGAACATCCCCGGCCGTACCAAGTTTGTGGTAGATAAAATTGCCGAGCTCCGCGGCGTCAGCCCTGAGGAAATCGCCGCCTGCACCACAGCAAATGCCTGCCGTTTCTTCCGCCTGCCTGCCCATCTCAACGATTAAAGTTCAATGCTCAAGCACATTTTCACCACAATTCTGTGCTGCTTAGCAGTCTGCCAATTAAACAGCTGTTACTTTAATACTACCGGTTATCTTTTGGATAAGGCTCAATACGAAGCATACTCCACAACGGCAGACCTGTCCACCCAGCCCGCACCGCTGGTATACACAGACGGCACGCATTATTACATCGAATTAACCAGATACAGCAGCAGCGGAGCAGCCAAACTTCAGCGCCACGTATTCGATCAACACCCTGAGAACCAAACCGCGTCAGAGCCTGAAAAAAGAGGCGTCAGTATGTTCCGCATACCGGAAGATTACGCCAACTGGCTCACCGGCCGCGGCAGAAAGGTCGACAACATCGCTTTTATAGCGGAGGTACCGAATGCCGAGGACATCAAGGCCCGCTGTACCACTCTGCCCGTTGTCAAAGCTCCGGGTAACAGAACTGTTAACTTCACCTACCACTCCCCCAATGCCGGGTGGATGTACTTGGCCGTACCCTTCAGCTGGCTGCTGGTTGACCTACCTGTTACCATAGTGGAAAACTCCGTGCTTGCCGCCTACGTAGTCTCACTTGCCTGCATTGCAGCTAATGAGATTCACCACTACGAATGCCCTCACTGCGGTCGCAAATATGACGACCGTCAGCACTGCAATCATCAAACCTGCAGTCAAAATCAACAGCCCTGTGATCAGCCCTGTGATCAGCCCTGCAATCAGCACTAAATCAAACAGCGCGCTACAAGCCCATCTTGGCGGGGTTGAGTATCCCCTGCGGATCAAGCGCTGATTTGATGATACGGTGAACATCAAACGCCACATCGCCAATAGCTTGCGAGAACCAAGGGCTCTTGGCGATGCCTATTCCGTGCTCACCGGTTATGCTGCCGCCGTGCGCCATCACCCAATCGAAAAGTCGATTAACGAGCGCATCTGCCGGCTCCCGGATATCTTTCCCTTCAGCATCTTTCAGCACCATAATGTTGGTGTGAATATTCCCATCACCGGAATGTCCGAAACAAGCCACCGGAATGCCGGTCTCACGCTCCATGGAAGCGCAGAACTCCACAAGATTCACCAGCTGTGAGCGAGGGATGACGACATCCTCATTCAACTTGGTGAGCGCGGTGGCTTTTAGGCTGTACGAGAACTCGCGCCGTAATTGCCAAATGGCCTCGACATCAGCCTCCGTCGTAGCGGTCACCACCTCCGTGGCACCGGTTTCTCGGAGAATATCGGCAATAGCCTGAAGCTCCGTAGCCACGGCATCCGCCTGACCATCAATCTCGATGATAATGTGCCCCTGAGCATCCTCCGGCAGCACACCCGGCCCCAGATAATTGCGGGCAGCACGCAGGGTGAAGGCATCCGTAATCTCCATAGCTGCCGGCAAATGCCCACCCTGCAGCACGTTCTGCACAGCTGCCGCTGCCAGCGCAAAGCGGGGGAATCCGGCATGGAGAGCCGCCCGAGCAGGCGGAGCGGGAATGATGCGCAGCGTTGCCTGCGTCACAATACCCAGCATACCCTCGCTGCCACAGAACAGCCCCACTAAATCAAAACCTTGCTTATTCTTATGCGTGCGTCCACCACAGGTGAGCACACGGCCATCCGGCAGCACTACTTCCAGCCCAAGCACATAGGCTCGCGTCACGCCGTACTTCAGGCAGCGGGGGCCACCGGCATTCGTGGCGATATTACCGCCGATGCTGGATTCCTTGCGAGAGGCGGGATCCGGCGGATAGAACCAGCCGACTTCAGCACAGGCGTTCTGGAGGTCCGCCGTCAGCACGCCTGCCTGCACCACGGCCACACCGTCAGAAGGATTCACCTCAAGAATCCGGCGCATCGGCGCCACGGAAATCACAAGCCCGCCTTTCACCGGCACACAGCCGCCCACATAGCCCACGCCGGCTCCACGGGGAGTCACAGGGATGCCACGTTCCGCCGCAAACTTCATGGCTGCAGCCACTTGCGACGTTTCCGTCGCCAGCACAACAGCCTCGGGCATGGATACCGCATGCCATTTATCCCCGGCATGAGCGGCCAACACCTCCTGCTCCGTACTTACACAATCCCCCAACAGGGCCTTGAGTTCATCAGTCCACGCTTGCATAGCTCTACCTCTTTGTATTGAAATTACTCCTTATCCGTACCCCATCTGCGGTGCAGCCAGCGCTCAGCGGGTGAGAAGAGAATCTTATCCGCCAGCAGCCCCACAAGGATGATGATGAACATGATGCCGATAACCTGATACATGCGCTGCAGTTCTCGGCCATAGTGCAGGTACTGGCCGATACCGAAGCCGGACACCACAGCCACATAGATTTCCGCAGCCATGAGGGAGCGCCACGCAAAGGCCCAGCCCTGCTTCATGCCGCTCACCACGAAGGGAGCAGATGCCGGAAGAGTGACAAATACCAAGGTTTTCAACGGCCCCGCCCCCATGGTGCGCGCAGCACGGGCGTAAATGGGCGGCACATTCTTCATGCCGTTCTGCGTGGAGAGCAGCACGCTCCACAGCGTACCCATAATGACGACAAAGAGCAGAGCAGCCTCCGTCTGGCCGAACCAAATGCAGGCCAGCGGCACCCAGCAGACGCTCGGCAAGGCTTGCAGGCCCAATGCCAGCACACCAATCGTATCACTAGCCCAGCGAAAGCGCGCTGCCAGCATACCCAGCGGCACGCCCAACACAAGGCCAATGACATAGCCGATAAGCAGGCGGCGCAGCGTGATAAGCATGGAAAGCGGAATCTTGCCGTTCAGCGTGTTATCCCACAGGTACTGCCCCACCACGGAAGGTGGCGGCAGCACATAAGGAGACCACAACGGCTCCTCCGGGCCAATCCCCCAGCGCAGCAAATCGCCGGTCAGCGCGGCCCATACACCAATGAGCAGCAGGAAGAAAATGACGGTATTAAGTACGCGTTTCATATATTCGCGGTGATATGATTAATCAGATTCAGCGGCATTCTGGTAACCCTTCAGCGAAGAAGTAATCTGCTGAGAGAGGTCTGCGAGGTCATGATTATTGATATTGCGGGGACGGGGCAAATCCACCGAGAACGTCTCCCTCACGCGGCCGGGATGCGGGGAGAACAGGATTACTCGGCTGCCCAAACACACGGCCTCGCGCACGTTATGCGTCACGAAAACGATTGTTTTCTTTCGCTTAGCCCAGATATCCTGAATATCGCCGTACAGCTGCTCACGAGTCATAGCATCCAGCGCAGAAAACGGCTCATCCATCAGCAAGATCTTAGGATTCGGCGCCAGAGAACGTGCCAGAGCCACACGCTGGCGCATGCCGCCGGAAAGCTCATGAATGCTGGAGTGGGCAAACTTGTCCATCTTCACCAAGAAAAGATAATACTTGGCCACCTCCAAGCGCTCCTTATCATTGAGATTCGGCTTCTGCTTCAGGCCGAACATCACGTTGCCAATCACATCCAGCCAAGGAAAAAGAGCGTGCTCCTGGAACATCATCATGCGGTCTCGCCCCGGACCGGTAATCGGCACACCGTCAATGAGAGCCAATCCGCTATCAGGCTTTTCCAGCCCGGCAATAATGTTCAGCAGGGTGGACTTTCCACAGCCGCTGGGGCCCACGAAACAAACGAACTCGCCTTCATTTATGGTAAGCGATACGTTATCAAGCGCTCGCACCATACCGGCTTTTGTCTTGAAATCCTTGCACACGTTCTCCACGCTGAGCTTAGCGGTAGGATACTCGTGTATTTCCTGTTCTAATTTCTTCATAAACCTTCAGGTTGTACGGGTTCGGGCGTATACATCATACCATCCAGCGAGGGCACACGGTCCAGCAAGTCGCAGTCCTGGGCATCCTTCACGAACTGCTCCAGCCCGGCGCGGTCCACCTCAGGGGTCAGCGTCAGGCGAGCCCATGACCTCCGCACCAGCTCCGGGTCAAAAGGAGCCTGAGTCAGCTCGCTAAGCTCAGCCACTACATGGGCCTGAGCTTCCTCCGGATGCTCGATAATCCACTGCGTGAGGTCTCGGTGCGCCTGAATCAGAATCGCGGCTTCCTTCGGGTGGTGGCGCAGCCAGCCCACGCGGGCAACCAGCACCGTCGTCACAACATCCGGCTCCTGCACCAGCACACGCGCATCAGCGCCCTGCTCCAGATGGGAAACCCAAGGCTCCACCGTCCAAGAGGCATCAATATCCCCCTGCTTCATGAGCTGAAGCTGCATGGCGTTCGGCGTAGGGCTCACTCGGCAATCTCCCGCCCCCTCCAAGGTGCAACGTAAGCCATTCCTAGCCAGCCATGCGCGGCAGGAAACATCCTGTGTGTTTCCCAGCTGAGGGGTGGCAATACTGCGCCCCCGGAAGTCCTCCGGCTTAGTGATTCCACTCTCAGGCGCCACCAGCAGAGCGGCGCCACCATTCACGGCACCGGCCAGCAAGCGCACCTCACGCCCGGCCGACACAGCATACGCATTCAGCGCCGGGCTGGGGCCCACATAAGTCACATCCACCGTACGCCCGAAAATAGCCTCCATCACCGTGGGGCCGGCATTATAAGTATACCATTCAATGGTATATCCGGGCAGGTAGCGTTCAAACCAGCCTTGGCCGTTACGGCTCATATTTCTCGCCACAAGAGCCTGCACATGAGTCACATTGGGAAACCCGCCCATGCGGATAACCGTGCTGTGCTTATCCTCACGGCTGCAGCCACAGCACATCAGGAGTGTCATGGTCAGGAGCAGCAGGCAGGTGAAGCATTTTTTCATGAACCTCTATCCTACCAGAGCAGGCCCCGCTCGTCAAGCCACAAAGACGCCACGCTAGAGAAAGTACGCGGAAAACGCGTGTTAATTTTTCACGCGGCGGAAAACGTAGCGGAGTTCATTTTCGGGGCGGTCTGCAGCCTTGTTCGTGCGGGCGATGTGCTCACGCGCCATAAGCGGCAGGCGGTCAAAGATGTGCGGCATGACCACAACCTCATCAGCGCCATCAAAAATGATGTCCGCGTCAAACACCTCCTCCCCGCGCCGGAATTGCACGCGGTACGGCTCCGTCTCCGTCTGAACCCAAGTGTAACTCAATCTCCCAGCGTTACCGCTCATTTCCCAGCGCACGTGGGTATCATTCACCGCTGCGCGCATCCTGTTGGGCACACCCTGCCACTCACCAATGGCAAGCTCAACCGGGTCCTCAAACCAATCCGGGATGAAGATAACGCACAGAAGACCAATGGTTGCCACGGAAATGAGAAAGTTACGCAGAGTCAGCATAGAATTTTAATGAATCAATTAAGTTACTCCTTCACCAGCCAGTAGACACTAAAAATAAGCAATTACCGTTCAATAAATAACACGCGTTAGAATTACCTAAAAGACGACACCACCTGCTCAAGAAGGCAGCAGGCGCACTACCCTGTCCGCACGCGGCAGCGTGATGGAAACCGTGGTACCAATCCCTTCACGGGAAGCAAGGGAGAGGGTACCGCCATGTTCTTTCACGATATGGCGCACGATAAGCAGCCCCAGCCCGTGCCCCTTCTTACGAGTGGTACGGAAGGGCTCGTACATGGTGCCCATTACTTCATGTGAGATACCGCTGCCATTATCACCGATGAGGACGCGTACATCCGTATCATTATAATCTGTCTGAATATAAATACCACCATCCCCGGAGATGGATTGGAAGGCGTTTCTGATGAGATTGTAAAGCACTTGGAAGAGCTGGCCACCATCCGCGCTCAGTTCGGGCAAATCCTTGCTGAGAGATTGCTGAATGCCAATCCCTCTCGGCGCCATCTCAGGCTCCAGCACCTCCAGCACACGGGCAATGAGCTCATTCAGCTGCACAGTCTCACGCTGAATACGCCCCGGACGCACGGACTGCAGGAACTGGCGCAGTAGCGTGTCCAATCGGCGCGTCTCACCCAGCGCACTCTCCAGCAGGGGCGTGAGCTTCTCTCGGGCATCAGCGTCCAGCTTAGCGAGCTTGCGCTGCATGAGCTGGAGATTCAGACCCAACGAGTTCAGAGGGTTGCCGATTTCATGAGCCACGGCGCTGGCCATGTAGGTAACGAGATTGAATTGCTCAGCCTCGGCATCTTCCTCACCCGCGGCGAGGCGCTCCGTATCATCGCGGATAAGCAGCAGATACTCCGAGCCGTCCGCCACAGGGCTCATGAGGAAGTTGTAATGGCGCTCCTCAGGGTAATTCACGTGCAGGTCACGCGAGATGGCGATTCCACTGCCGCACACCTCCTGCCATGTGCAGGTACCACCCACCAAACGCTCAAAAGGAACATGCAGCAACTCTTTAATACTGCGCCCGTAAATCGCACAAGCCGCCTTATTAGCAAAGCGAGGAGCTCCCTCGGAGTCAAAGAGAATCAAACCATCACGCAGCGCATCAAACACATCCTGAAGCAGCCCCTTTTCAGAGGCCAAGCGCATAAAGAGGTGGCGGAGCTCCTCCGTGTCCAGATGCTCCAGGCGGTTCACAATCTTATCCAGCGTATCTCGCTTCATAATGCGTTATCAGAATTGGATGGAAAGCTCAGAGAAGTTCAGCGGCAAAGAAGCGCGGAAGACATGCTGCTCATCAAACTCACCCGGCAGCTCTGCACCATCCACCACCAGCACGGGTGAAGCCGTGAGCGGCAGCGCATGCAGGGCGAACTCAAAGGCGCGGTGCTGCTGCTCCGCATGCAAGTTCACGAGGTGTGACAAGGTGAAGGAGCGCAGCTGTGCTCGGTATTCAAAGCGGTGCAGCATGTAGCGCCCGCGGCGGTAGCCGTAGCCATCTCCTTCATCCTCATACAGTTCACTGGATTGATTCACCTCCGGAGCCCACCACAAATCCAGCGTCACAGCGGGGCTCTCCAACTCACCCACATACTGCTGTACCGGCCATCGCGGCACCACACAGCCACCCTTCACGAACACGGGGATATACGCCAGCGGAGTGGACACCCACAGCTCCGTGGAGTTATCCGCCGCCTCTTCATCCGTCCAGTACGAATACCAGCGGCCCGGCGGTAGGTACATGAAGCGGCCGGTCTCGCCGGGATGATGCACAGGCACCACATACAGGGCGTCCCCCAGGAAAAACTCACTACTACGCCAGTACGTATCCGGGTTTTCCGGGTACATAAGAGCCAGCGAACGGATAATGGGCAAGCCGGTACGGCTGTACTTATAGAACTGAGTATAAATGTAAGGCAGCAGGCGGTAACGGTTCTCAATGGCGCGGCGCACCAGTTCCTCCACCACGGGGCCGAAGCACCAAGGCTCCTGCCCGCCGTACTCCCCGTTGTTATGATTGCGGAAGAAGACGTGGAAGGCGGCCATCTGCATCCAGCGGCAGAAAAGCTCCGGCGTGGGGTGGCCCAAGAAACCGCCGGTATCCGCACCGCAGAAGGAGACACCACTGGCAGAGAGGCGCTGCACCATCAGATTAGCCATCTTCAAGTTCTCCCAGTCGGCATCATTATCACCCGTCCACGTGGCAGCCCAGCGCTGCAGCCCCGCAAAGCCCGCACGCGACAGCACAAAGGGACGCCGCTCCGGCGCGAACTTCTCCATGCCCTGACGCGTGGCTCGCGCCATGCACTGGCCATAGATGTTATGAGCCTTCAGGTGAGAACAGTAGAAGCCATCGTAATTATGGCGGGTATCCGGCGGGAAGGTGCGATCCGGGAAAATGGCCGGCTCATTCATATCCGTCCAAATGCCGCGCACGCCGTACTCCGCAATCTGGCGGCGGAAGAGATTGGCCCACCATTCACGGGTGACGGGCGAGGTGAAATCCGGGAAGGTACAGGTGCCCGGCCACACTTCGCCGGAAAGCAATGCGCCGTCATGACGGCGGCAGAAGACATTCTTCTCAAACCCGCTCCGCCACACATAGTTATCCGGGTTCACCTTAATGCCGGGGTCAATGATGGTGACTACCTTAAATCCCTTAGCTTCCAGCCCTTCAATCATCCCCTGAGGGTTAGGAAAGTAGGTGCGATCCCAGGTTAAGGCCTGATACCCCTTCATGTGGTGGATATCCAGATGAATGGAATCACAGGGAATGCGACGGGCACGCAGTTCATCCGCCAGCCCCGTCACCACAGATTCAGGGTAATAACTCCACTTACTCTGGTGATAACCCAGCGCCCAGAGCGGAGGCATGGGCGGCAGACCGGTCATGCGGGTATACGTCTGCACCGTTTCCAGAGCATCAGCACCGGCGATGAAGTAGTAATCCATCACGCCACCATCAGCACCGAAAAGCAATCTATCCTCGCGCTCCTTACCGAAGTCAAAGTAGGAGCGCATGGTGTTATCAAAGAAGATGCCGTACTGAGCCCCCTGATTCAGACAGAGGAAAAAGGGAATGCTCTTGTAAAGCGGGTCGCTGTCCGGCTTGAACTTGTAGTGATCCGAACCCCACATTTCAAAGCGCCGCCCGCGCAGGTTCAGCGCGCAAGGCTTATCTCCCAAGGCAAAGAAATGGGCCTTTTCCGGCATGTACTTCAGCACCCACACCAGCTCATCCCCCGTCCGCTCCTGCAGGCGGTGCCCCATTCCTTCCGCATCCGCGCAGAGCATACGCCCCGTGGCGCGCTCCAAGAACTCCAGGCCGCCGTCCTCCTTACGCACTCGCACAGTGAGGCTGGGCGTGCTCAGCTCATAGCAGTCCGCACGCTCCACCTCCTCCGGCTGAACGCAGGCAGGAGCATACTCCGGAGCGATGCCATAGCTCGGTATGTTCTCAAACACGGGGTGAGACACATAGCGACAGCGCACCACCCCGGGCTCCAGAAAGTAGAGCCGCAGGCGGTTCGTGGGGAACTCAAGCTCCAGCGTGTGGGGATTAACCCACTCGTATTGACGGATAAAAGCCTTCATGCAGTGACAATTTGTCTCAGACAAATTGCTGAGGGAATCCCCTCCGGCGCAGCCACTAGCCCGGAGGCCACTGGAGGGAACGCCCGCCAATGATGTGGATGTGGAGGTGCGGCACCGTCTGGCCGGCGTCTGCCCCGGTGTTCATCACGGTGCGGAAGCCGCCCTCGGCCAGCCCCTCAGCGCGGGCAATCTCGCCCACCTTCAGCATGAGATGCCCCAGCAGAGCGGCATCCTCAGCGGTGGCTGCCTCGATGCTCGGAATGGGCTTACGCGGCACCAGCAGCACATGCACCGGAGCCACCGGGGTGATATCCCGGAACGCCACGCAGAGCTCATCCTCGTACACCATGGCAGAGGGTATCTCTTTATCAGCTATTTTCTGGAAGAGTGTTTTTTCCATTGCAACCACATATTTAACACAGCCCACGCCCGCATGCAACAAGAATCTGACGCCTCATGCCGCTTTTTGAGTTTTCATCCCTATATTTCTACACTAAATGCTTGCAATTTACCTGCGCAGGGATAAAATCAAGCACAGGATGAACGCAAACGCACAACGCCTCAAAGAGTATCTGCTGACTTGTTATCCGCCGGAAGAATGGCCCACCCTGCTGCACCAAGCTGAGGAATGGGCAGCCACCCGCCCGCTTGAGGGGCTGCGGGTGCTGGACGCCACCCCCGTCTACCGCAACACGCTGGGTAAGTTCATGGCTCTGCTAGCTGGCGGTGCGGAACTCTTCGTCCCAGAGCGTACCAATATGCCGGCAGATGCCACTGTGCTGAACAGGCTGGCGGATTTCGGCATCCGCACCGCAGAGAAAGGGCAGGACGACTTTGATATCATTCTGGACTGCGCCGGCCAATGCACCCGCCGCACGCCATCCTTGGGTTATGCTGAGCTCACCCGCTCCGGCGTGCTCGCCTATGAGCGTACCCGCCGCCCCGTCATCGTGGCGGATGCCGGCCGCATTAAACGCGTGGAAACCACTCTGGGCACCGGCGAAAGCTTCTTCCGCGCGCTGGAGCAGTTAGGCCACACCGACCATGAGGGCCGCCGCCTGCTGGTGGTAGGTTATGGCAAGGTGGGCCGAGGCCTTGTGCATTATGCACGCAAGCGCGGCATGCTCATCACCGTGGCTGACATGGAAAATAAGGAGGGCGAGCTCCCGAGTGACGTCTCCTTCGTGAATGTGCAGAACAGCGCTGAGCTGAATGAAGCGGTGCTGAACTCTTGGTGCGTTGTCACCGCCACGGGCCGCATCAATGCCCTGCACAACCGCCTGAACGCCCCCGCCGTCATCGCCTCCCCTGTGCTGCTGGCCAACATGGGCATCGATGACGAGTTCGGCACCAAAATCCCCTCGCGCCGCGTTCTTAACGACAAGAAACCCTTGAATTTCATTCTGGAAGAGCCCACGCGCATGTGCTTCATTGAGACCACGCTGGCCCTGCACAACGCCTGCGCTCTGGAGCTGCTCACGGCGGACCTTCCGCACATCTGCATGCCCCCGCCCCCGGATGTTGAGGAGCGCCTGCTGCAAGTCGCCACCACGAAAGGGAGCGGCGAGCTGCGCCACCTCCACCTGCTGCTGGGTGAAGGCTAAAAATACGGGAGCCTTCACTTTCTCGCTACTCACAAACTGGGTGGAGCTTATCAGGCCCCACCAAATCGTCGCTGTGTAACACATTTGTGACGGAACGGGCGCTTGACAATGCGGGGCGGCGTGCCGTAGAATGAGAGCATGCTCAGGTTTCTCTCCATCGCGCTGCGAATGATACTCTGCACCTTCGGGGCGGCGGCGCTTTTGTATACCCTTTCATACCCGGACAGCATTCTGCCGCCGGATCCGGCACTGGAGTACGTGACAGAGCTGCATGCTTATGACTTTAAGCCGTGGATGTGGCTGGCGCCCTTCCTCTTCATGGAAATCGTGAGTGTGGCGGGGCCGCGCCGGAATCTGGTGTGGTTCACCGCGCTGCTGACTGTGATGGGAGGCGCGCTGATAGCTTGGCCGGTTCTTACGGCCTTCAGCCCGGAACTCGTGCACCCCACCTTTGAATATGAAGACGGCAAGCTCGCCGAGGGAATGACCTATATGTTCTGCGTGCTGGGCATCACCATGTTCACCCGCCTCGTGGCGCTGCGCTTCCTGTACCCGCCGGAGCCGGTGGAGGATCCGAATGATGTCAACAGCGTGGAGGCAGATGTTCTGGATCCCTCCAAGGCGCTCACCGTGAAGGAAATCCTCGCCAACCCCCAAAAAGCGAATCCTCATTTCCTTTTCGGAGATGCTGACGAGGAACGCCTTAGCGGCTTCCGCGCCATTCTACGCCGCCTGCGCCTGCTGAGCAACTGGCGCACCGCCGGCTGGTTCACCCTCATCATCTCCATCATCCTATGGTTCTTCCTCTTCCCCCAACCGGATGAAGCACAGGCTCTCAGCCGCGACCTCGCCACCATGTACCAATACAGCAAGCAGGCGGACGGCACTCGCCGGGCCACGCCCCGCGCTGTTCACGCCGCATGGCGAGTCATGAAATACGTGTCTGATAATGATGCATTTACCGCTCTCACCCGCGAGCAAGCGGAGGAATGGCTCGGGCTGGACAAAGTGCCCGCCGCCTACCGAGCCCAGCTCCGGGATGAGAATGACAGATCCATAGCCTCCTCGCACAACATCTTCGAGAGCCGTACCCCCTTCCTCACCATCTCGGATGGCAAGAAAACAGCCGTGCTTTACATCCGTACGAATGCGGATGGCAGTATCATTAATATCACAGAGGCACTGGATGCCGGCTGGAATGCCATCGCGGATGACCAGCGCCGCCGCTTCGGCCGCCTTTTCGAGCGAGATTACTATTAACGCCCTGCCCCATATGCCCCCCTACATACACCAAGGCCGCGTACAATTTCACTCCACGGATGCCGCAGGAATCGTACACTTCGCGAACTATTTCCGCTACATGGAGGAGGCAGAAGTGGCCGTACTCGCTGCGCGCGGATTCAGGCCGGATGGCCATGCCTACCCCCGAGTGCACGTGGAGGCGGACTACCGCGCGCCCCTGCGCTTTTGGGACGCCTACACCGTGCAGGCAGAGCTGCAGAGCATCGGCAACTCCACCCTGCACTGGCGCTTCACCATCAGCGGCCCACAGGGAGTCTGCGCCGTGCTCCAAAGTGTGAGTGCCCGCCGCTCAGCGGACCTCTCCACCTCCGCACCCTACACTGCCGAAGAGCGCGAACGCCTCGCAGACCTCCTCATTTCACCCGTGTAAAGACCCATTTATCAAAGAAATAAAAAAAAATGCGCCATATGCACAAATTTGGGTTGCCAAGAACATAAAAATAGTGTATACTCCCGCAACCGCCAGAGCCGAAAGGCTCCTGAAACATTTATTAGCACAAAGGAGACAAGGATGAACATTCTCGATACCATCGAAAAAGAACAGCTGAAGGACGACGTAACTCCCTTCAACGTAGGTGACACTGTAAAGGTTCACTGCCGCGTGATCGAAGGCGGTAAGGAACGCGTGCAGATTTTCCAGGGCATTGTGATCGGCAAGCGTGGTGCCGGCGTGAATGAGGCTTTCACCGTTCGTAAGATTTCCTACGGCGAGGGTGTGGAGCGTTCCTTCCCCGTGCACACTCCCAAGATTGCCAAGATTGAGGTTGTGACCCGCGGTAAGGTGCGTCGCGCCAAGCTTAACTACCTCCGCGAGCGCGTGGGTAAGGAGGCCGTGACCGTGAAGACCATCCGCTAATCGGTTCTCAGCCACAAGTTATACTTTTCATAGGCAGAAGCTCAACTCCTCCGGGAGTTGAGCTTCCTGTTTTATATCCCCCTTCCCCTACGCACAGGGACAACAGACAACAAAAAAGCCCAGCATCTTGCGACACCGAGCTTAAGTGGCACCTTAGAGGCACCAGCGAAAAACAACGCCAGCTTACTCGATATAACCGATGTAAGGCAAATTGCGGTATTTTCCATTGAAATCCAGCCCGTAGCCTACAAGGAAGAAATCCTCGCACTCCAACGCACAGAAATCAGCCTCATACGCCACCGTACGGCGGCCCTTCTTGTCAATAGCCACGGTAGAAGCCACCTTAGTTGCGCCGTTCTTCAGCAGGGCATCACGCACCTCCTTCATCGTCAGGCCGGTGTCCAGCACGTCATCAATAATCAGCACCTGCTTACCGGCGCAATCCGGCAGAGCATTATGCCACTTGAGCTTGCCCGTGCTATCCGTACCCTCATAGCTAGAGATACGAATGGTCTGCAGTTCGAAATTAGCAGGCAGGCAGCGCAGCAAATCAGCTGCGTACCAAATAGCACCATTAAGCAGACACAGGGCCACCACGGGCTCCTCGCTGCCGAAGACGTCCTCCACCTGGCGGGCTACCTTCCGCACGGCATCCTGAATCTGTTCTGCTGTATAAAGTGATTTGATGTTCATTATGTTGCGATAAGGCAAATTGTACAAAGAATGTGATTGTTGTCAAGCACGAGCTTGCGGAACTGACTTTCAAACGCCCCCGGTGTACCATAGATATAAAAAAGGCCGCAGCTCCTTGAGGAGCTACGGCCCATGATTTGTATACTAATATTTCATGCGGTGGCGGCACTTGCCACACCAAAGTCACTTTAGCGACGGCGACGGCGTGCAGCCAAGGCAGCCAGGGCCAGAAGGCTCAGAGTGGCTGTGGTGGGCTCAGGGACAGTGGTCATCGTCACATTCAATACCACCTTGCCATCTTCTGTAGTGGAGATGTCAGATGTTACATAATCCGTGACGTTCTGACCTGCGTATTTGGCATAAAGACCATCCTGCAAGCCTTCCTCATCAGAGGTAATAACGAACTCAGAGGAGGCAATCAATTCAGCTATTGTCTCATCATTGAGTGTCAGAGTGTCAATATTGCGGAAAAGCTCCAGACAGAAGCTAATGGGCTCACCGGAAGGAGACATCAGCTGAGACAGCGCTTCACCGCCAATCTCAAAGGTGAAGGTCACGTCCTCACCGATTGTCAGGTTATGCCCCTGCATGTCAATGACAGAATAGGCAGCGGAATCCCAGCCCTCATTTCCCTCTGCTGCGGCTGCTTCGAAATCAGCCAGACAGAAGGTAACCGCCACCTCGTTCAGCACAACATCACCATTATAAGTCTGTACGCTGGGAGAGTCACCCACTACCAAATCACCACCATTCATGGTAAGAGCACCAAGGGTACCACTGCCCTTCACAGTACCACCATTTACCGTGATGCTACCCTGAATAGTACCATTATCCACCACCAAGGTAGGTGTGCTCTCGCCGGAAGCAGACTCAGCAATAACGAGGTTATCAGCCTTCAATACAGCACCATCCCTCACAATCAGGCGGCCATCATTCAGAGTAGCTGTACCCTTAAATTCGGAGGTCTTGTCACCGCTGGTCATATAAGAACCGGTGAAAATAATATCACCCGTCTGGGCAATCTTATTACCGGACTCATCAGTGAACACGGAGTTCAGATTGAAGTAGGAATCGGCGTGATGGGAAACATCAATGTACACGCAGTCACGGAACTCTACCGAGCCAGTCTCCGGAGCGGAGATGTCCACCTGCAACGCACCGCGAGTGGAGTCATCGCCATGGATGCTGATATATTTTTCAGTGCTGCCTTGTACCGTTTTATTATCTTCAAAAATAACAGTACCGTTATTTTGAATACTGAGTGAGCTGCCGGTCTGAATTCTGATAGCACCACCTTCAGCAACAGAAGACTTATTATTAACACCTTTCGCCGTGTTCCCCTGGAAAATCAGACTTCCGTTGCCATTTATTGTCAAATCAGTATAGGAGGCCACGATTGCACCGCCTGCAGCGGAATAACCGGTTCCTTGGGATAAATTGTTCGTAAAACTCAGAGATTCGTTATAACTAATATCTATCTTTGAATGATTGTCCGCAGAACCTTCGGAACAAATTACACCACCATGCCCTAAGTATTGGCCTATCGCTTTATTGGAACTAAAAGTCAAATCTCCATTATGATTAAGCTCTACAGAGCTGCTCGCAATGTACAAAACACCGCCTTGTCCACCCAAAGCCCTGCCAGTATAATTGGTATAATTTTCAGTAAAGGTTACGGCATCGTTTCCATTGAACACCACTGTGGCAGAAGTCTCTTCCACAGCAATGGCACCGCCCTGAGTCATCGTACCATTACCGGAGAAGATAACCTCAGCATTATTTTGGAAAGTCGCCGTACCATTAACATAAAGAGCGCCGCCATCCGCTGAGTTGAAAGGCGAATTCTGATCCACCTTGTTATTGGAATAGGAAACACTTGCATTATTACTGTAAAGGAGATCACCAGATGATTCCACTCTTACAGCACCACCCCACACTCCGTTCTTAGCGTAGAAGCCGGCGACGCTTACGTCGTTCAAACTATCAAATGTGACCTGCGTAACGGCGCAAAATTGTTGAGGTGATTTTCTCAGATAGTTGAGGGAAAGAGAAAACAGGCAGCCAAAAAAGCTGCCTGTTTTCGTTTGGTTCTTGCTGTTCAAATCAGCTGATTGCTTTCTTCCGCAATGCGCTTTTGC
>JAZRTR010000011.1:0-62720 GCA_045652085.1 Akkermansia sp. | reverse complement strand
GCTTCCACCGAAAAATGAAATTAATTCAACGCCGGGCCTATGGCTATCGCAACTTTCAGAACTATCGGTTAAGAGTGTTAATTGAATGTGGGCACATCGTGATATGAAAATTCAAATTCCACAATGTTTGGGCTTGACCCCGTTTTACCAGCTGCACCTTCTTTTCTAGCCTTTTCGAGATTCCGACCGGAAAAATGAAAAACCTGCCCCGCATACGGGACAGGTTTTTCTGTAAGTTAACTGTAAACGCGTAAGCGCAGGGCTTACTTGTTCATAGCTTCCTCGATGGCCACAGCCACGGAAACGGTGGCACCAACCATGGGGTTGTTGCCCATGCCGATAAGGCCCATCATTTCCACGTGAGCGGGCACGGAGGAGGAACCGGCGAACTGAGCATCGCTGTGCATGCGGCCCAGAGTGTCAGTCATGCCGTAAGAGGCGGGACCGGCAGCCATGTTGTCCGGGTGCAGGGTACGGCCCGTACCACCACCGGAAGCCACGGAGAAGTACTTCTTACCAGCGAGAACGCACTCCTTCTTGTAGGTACCGGCAACGGGGTGCTGGAAGCGGGTGGGGTTAGTGGAGTTACCGGTGATGGAAACGTCCACGCCCTCGAGCCACATGATGGCCACACCTTCACGCACGTCGTCAGCGCCGTAGCAGTTCACCTTAGCGCGCTCGCCGTCAGAGAAAGCGGTGCGGTTCACCACCTCCACCTTACCGGTGGCGTAGTCGAACTTGGTCTGGCAGTAGGTGAAGCCATTGATACGGGAGATGATGTAAGCGGCGTCCTTGCCAAGGCCGTTCAGGATAACGCGCAGAGGCTTCTGGCGCACCTTGTTGGCGGAGCGAGCGATACCGATAGCACCTTCAGCAGCAGCGAAGGACTCGTGACCTGCCAGGAAGCAGAAGCACTCAGTCTCCTCGCGCAGAAGCATAGCGGCCAGATTGCCGTGGCCCAGACCCACCTTACGGTCGTCAGCCACAGAGCCGGGAATGCAGAAAGCCTGCAGACCTTCACCGATGGCCTCGGCGGCATCAGCGGCCTTGGTGCAGCCCTTCTTAATAGCGATAGCGGCGCCTACGGTGTAGGCCCAACCGGCGTTCTCGAAAGCAATGTTCTGGATGCCGCGCACGATCTCACGCACGTCGATACCCTTCTCAAGGCAAACCTTCTCGGCGTCCTCGCAGGAGGAGATACCGTACTGAGCAAGGACCGGGAGAATCTGGTCGATGCGGCGGGAGTAGGATTCAAAAAGAGGCATAATCTTGTCTTGTATGTTAAGGGTTCTTTACTCGTGGCGGGGGTCAATGTACTTGGCGGCGTCAGCAAAGCGGCCGTAGGAGCCGGTGTGCTTCTTCACAGCCTCGTTGGCGTCCATGCCCTTCTTGATGTCTTCCATCATCGGGCCCATCTTCACGTACTGATAGCCGGTGATTTCACCGTTTGCGTCCAGAGCGAGCTTGGTGATGTAACCCTCAGCAAGCTCCAGGTAGCGCGGGCCCTTGGCCAGCGTGCCGTACAGCGTACCGGTCTGAGAGCGAAGGCCCTTACCAAGGTCCTCAAGGCCA
The DNA here is from genome assembly GCA_045652085.1 of Akkermansia sp. Taxonomy (GTDB): domain Bacteria; phylum Verrucomicrobiota; class Verrucomicrobiia; order Verrucomicrobiales; family Akkermansiaceae; genus Akkermansia. Next base: position 61,148 of record JAZRTR010000011.1, on the reverse strand, counting down.
GCACCAATGGGCAGACCGCCCTCGGAGTAAGCGCTCTGGGTGCGACCGTAAACGATCTGCAGGAAGAGTTCGCGCATGGCGGTGTTGATGGCGTCGCACACCAGGTCGGTGTTCAGAGCCTCCTGAATGGTCTTGCCGGGCAGAATCTCACTGGCCATAGCGGCGGAGTGGGTCATACCGGAGCAGCCGATGGTCTCCACCAGAGCCTCCTGAATAACGCCGTTCTTTACGTTAAGCGTCAGCTTGCAGGCACCCTGCTGGGGAGCGCACCAACCCACACCGTGGGTCAGGCCGGAAATATCCTCGGTCTTCGTGACTGCGGTCCAGGCACCCTCCTGAGGGATGGGGGCGGGGCCGTGATTGCAGCCCTTCTTGACGCAACACATCTGTTCTACTTCGTGTGTGTACTGCATAGTTTCGTTTTTGTTTTTGGGAAAACCTTGTTTGCCACTGCGGCCGTAGATGCAGCGGCGCTCTCAGTCAATCCAGATTGTACCGCGATTAGCCCCTGTTAGGCAAGACTAATCTTGTATTTTTATTGTCAATCTGCCTTTTACAGTACTTTCTCCTTGCTTTGCCACACCTCGCATGCTAGACTGCGAACATGATTTCCCCCTGCTCGCCATCTATTCACCGCCTATTGATGCCGTTGACTTTCTGCATGTTGGCATTAACAAGTTGCATCCGCACGGATATCGGTAACAGCATCGGCAGCATAGGGAGACAAGTTGCCAAACCGCTTCCCGAGCGCATCCTCCCGGAAGGACATCCGGACGAGTCCGACACCTCGCCCTGCGACTGCATCGTGAAGCTCTACCGCAAAGATGGCCGGCTGTACATCGAGATGCCGCTAGTCTATGTCACAGAGCGCCGCTGCGGTTTCGAATATGAGGGGCTCATATACAGCTCTTACGGAGTAGCAACATGCAACCGCCCATACAGCAGGGAAGAATTAGCCAAGCTCCCGCAAGAGAATATCGTTATTGCCTTGCATTCTAATTGGTTACACAGAGGAACGGGTGGCACCTACCGCCTGACAGAAGCGGAGCAATTTACCCCCCGGCCCAGAAGCGACAAACAAGCGCGAGGTAATCTGCAGATAGCAGAGCCATACCTCATGTTTTCCGTAACCGAAAATGTTGACCTCTCATCTGCGGAATATCTGGGAAGCTACCACTTCTATGAAGCGCGTCAGGTAGCCCAGCTCCTACCGGTTCGCCGCACTTGGTACAACTATGCACTCATGCCCCTGCAAGCAATTGGCTATGTGGCGGATGTACCACTCAGCATCGTCACAATGACACTTACCCTTCCCTTTGCCGGAGTCCTTTCACCCCATTTGGATTACACCACCACCAACCAACCGGAACGTTCAGACACCTATATCGCGCCATGGCACCGATACGACAACTGATTTTTTCCCTCGCCCCGCTTTTGCTACTCCCCGCCTGCACCATCGTTGACACCGGAGGCGCAATAAATAACATAGGCCGCGAAGTACCGGTAAGCAACGACTACGCCGCCAGCCTAGCAACAACGAATGAAGTTTCGCCTCTACGCCCAAATAATGATAGCGTTATCGTGTTTACAACGGCAGATGGAAAGCGCTATGCCCAGCTGAACGTCCGCTACCTACCGGCACGCTCTGATTGGTTTCAAGGCTTCCAAGTGGGAGGTTGCCCGGTGATGGCCAAGCCACTCTTCTACGACCGCCCCCTCACCATGGATGAGATAGAAGCCGGCAACACTCCGCATTCAGAGAGGTACTACGTTGAGCTGGAAGGCACATCGCCCTGCAAGGCAACACGCTTGGTGGATTTTTCAAACATTGCCCCATACGGCATTCTGTATACAAAAGGCCTGAGAGTCGACACTATACAGATGAGGGACACTGAACAACAGGCAGCAGTAAATGCCTTACTACCAGACCGCCGAAGCGGGCTTAACACCGCCGTGCAGCCCCTGCGCTGGGTGGGCGAAGTGGCGGACATCCCGCTGTCCATTATCGCCACCCCGGTCAACTGGTTTATCATGCTCACCGGGTACAATCTTTGGTATTTGTAAGCACAATTCCGGCAGGAGGACATCATAATAATTGAGGCATGTAAAAACAGCAAAACATAACATCAATACAAATAATAATAATGATATGATTTCCAAGAACAACCAAAAGAGATCAGATACCGCACAGCGGAAATTCCACCATGTTTGGCGCCTGCTCATTGTGTTGATTCTGGGCTTTGGCCTGTTCTGTTTATTAGCTATCGGCTGCGCAGCAAATACAGCGGATAGATACGAGCTCCTCTGGTGGGAATACCTTATGTGTATGCCCATGAATATAAGCCTATTCGCTTTGTTTCTCTGGCCTCTCGCGGAAGTTCTGCCCACCGGCCGCTGGCAGCGGCGAGTGTTCGTTCTGATGCTCTGCTTGGTATTACCCGGCTTGCTGGCCGCTGCGCCCGGATGGTTCTTCGGCTTCAGAAGCATGTGGAGCCCGGGCGATGGTCCCATCGCTCTGCGCCTCGCGGTCGCAGCTGTTCCCCTTATTTTGGCAGCGGGCTTAACACACTACGTCCGCCGCAGAATGAAAGAAAAATCATAATCTACCCCCGGAAAGACGCAATAAATACTTGCGGAAATGGGGCGGATAGTGTTTGATAATGGATGAATGCAAGGGGCAGATGACAATTTCAGAAATCCACGGCGAATTCCGCTGGGGTTACTGTGTGTCCTGATGTCCGGCATACTGCATGCGGGTGGCGCTTGGCTCCTGTTATCGCTGCCCCGAACCGAGCAGAACTCTGCCCCGCGGCAGGAAGCCCGCTCTCGCGCGCTACAGGTTATACGAGCAGCCAGAGAAAACACGCAACCGCCTGAAGCTGTGGAATCGGCAGAGCCACTCCCCGTAGTCAAGACGGATGCAGACCGGGAACAGGAACGCCCTGAAACACCATACTTTCAAGGCAACCGAGATGCCCGAGCCGAAGGTGAAACGGATGGGCCTCAGCGCAGAAGTGATGAGCCCGTGCCCACCATGGCAGGTGAGGAAAAAGAGGAGCTCAATACCATGGACCGCGAGCGGCAAGATGGCCCCATCGAGCATGATGGGCTGAACCGCCCACAACCCGCGGAGCCTCCCGCCCCGGAAGCAGCCCCCGGACAGCCGGACGCACCCATCACCCCGCAACCTGATACCGGAACAGAACCGACGCCCCCTCAGCAGGAAGAATTTACACCCAGCGCCCAGCCCACCCCCGAGCAGCGAGATGGTGACATGAATCTGCGCTCCGAAGAAGAACAGCAACCAGAGCAAGCATCCACCCAGCAGGCAGCCCCGGCCCCGGGTGCTCCGGATTCCGCTGGTGAAGCCCTCACTCCGCCACGCCCAGTAGTGAACCGCCCGATATATGATCCCACCCTGGCACCACATGCTCAACCCGGCTTCCGAACCACGGAGCGGAGAAGTAGAAGAGCCGGACAATTCGTCGTGGGGCGCCATGCTTCAGTAAATGTCGAGGCCACCCCCGAGGGCAGATACCAAGAACTTATCTACCGCCACATCGCTCACAGATGGTATGCCGCTTGTGACACTCACCGAGGGGACATCATCCCGGGCACCATCATTGTCGCCTTCCGTCTGAACAAACGCGGCGGAGTGGAAAACATGAACCTCGTCAGTCGGCGGGGTGCCAGCGTCATCCAGCAGTCCTTCACCTTCGGCGCCATCCGCCGAGCAGATTTACCACCCATGCCCGCCGAGGTGCAGAGAACTCTCATCGGCGAGCAAATGGAACTCATCTTCACTTTTAATTTCGATTAACCTCCATCCACACTATCATGACTGAAACCATCGGCAAATTCATGGAAGCCTGCCACCCCTTCGGCTACCCGCTGCTCATCTGTTCCGTTGCACTCGTGGCAGCCATCATTTATCACCTCATCGCACGTGTGAGCGCAAGGCAGATATTAAAACTCTATCCTTTGCTCACAAATCTTAAAACGGAAACGGAAAACGCCCGAGGACACCTCCGTGATTACTGCCGCCAGCACCCCTCCCCTATCACGGATGAAGTTCGCTATCTCATCCGCGAAAAAGAAAACGCTGCCCTGCCCTCACTTATCGAAAGCCGCCTCCGCCTGCTCGTGGATTCTCAGCGTTCCGGCATGACCACTATCAGCATCATCACCACGGTAGCTCCCATGCTCGGAATTCTTGGCACCGCTTGGGGACTGGTGGATATCTTCGGCGTCTTCGGTTCACCGGAGGCGGATGCGGGAATCGCCATCGGTATTTCAAAAGCACTTTACACCACCATCTTCGGATTAGCCATCGCCGTGCCGGGGGTCATCGCTCTTGCCTGCTTCGAGCGCACGCTTGAACGCCGCGCCGCTCTCATCAATGAAATTTTTACGGATTTGCTCGCCCAGCGCAACAAACTCTAATCCCTCTCTCCAGCCATGAATATCTACAGGCGAAAGCATGCTGTGCAAGGTATCCCCATCGTGCCGATGCTGGATATCCTCACCATCCTACTCATTTTCTTTATCGTTCAGACCGAGTTCAAGCGTCAGGTAAATGTGCTGAAAGTGGACCTCCCGCGCACGGAAAACATCGCCGGCGAAACGGGCAACCGAAATGATATCCTCTTGGAGCTCTCCTCAGATGGTCAAATTGCTCTCGCCGGGCGCGTGATTGCAGCAAATGAAATCCCGGCTGCCGTGCGCCAAATTCTCGCAGAGAACCCGCAGGCCAACATCCAAGTTGCCGCCGCTGAGGGCTCTTCCATGGGCAAATTCATCGAAATTCTCGATACTCTGACCGCCGCCGGGCTGAATGTGGACGAAATACCCATCAGAATTAATTATAGGCATTGACTGTCTGCACTTTATACATTTTCTTCAAACCTGCTTGGTAAAGTCTCCTTTATTTGTTTAGCCTATTTTTAGCCTGTTTTTCATCAAATAAGCGGCTATTTTGCACATTTCAAATGCTCTTGAAAAGGGCATTTTTGAGCTAAAATCTCCTCCGGAAAACGCTTCTACACCCTCAAAAAATATAGTATAGTTGTATTTATTACCGATTTTTCACCCCAAAAAGGCTCCCGCCTGCCTACCCGAATGCATCCACTGTCGGTAAAATACAATCAAGTCAATTTACTATTTACGGCCGTCATTTTTCGGAAGCATCAAGGCCGGGAAACTGAAAGCGACGGGCATTTTTTTCTTCTCTTCTCAAAAAAATCACACCGCTAAATCTGAAAAAATCGGGCAAAATGAAATCTCAAAATCATCCCTCCAGCTGGAAAACAAGTCTGATTTTGGGATTCGAAAAAATCTTTTTTCCGGAATTCTCCGGCGTTTTCATTTCTCGAAACGCTTCTCCCCTTCCCTTCTCACACTGAATTTTCAGAAAAAAGCGGAAAAAACGCACTTTTTACCCCTGTTGAGATTTTAACACAGCAAGCCAGATGTTTGGACTACTTTGCAGACTCGCACTATATTCCTACAATGCATTAGGAATATAAATGCCTATTTTGGCTACTTTGCGCCTCATCTTTTTCCAACACAGTCAAAATGTCGAGGTTGGCGGCTCGGATGATAAAGGATTTTTGAAAATCACAAAAAAGTCCAACTCTCCATCGACTTTGCTCATTTCCGAACATCGAGCATTTTTCGAAAAGATCGCCCGGCTCATCTTACTCCTCATCCCGATTTTTCACGCAATCGAACGACGCTTCACCTCAGAACAAACGCTCATATATTTATCTAAAAATCGCGCTAATACATACAACATCATATCATCGAATAAATATCATATATATTTCAAAAGATAGCCTCACATTTCATATCATATTTTCTCATTATAGAAATAAATAACAAACGCGCAACACATTAGTATCGCGCGTTTGTTAGACACTTTTTAATTTTAATTGAAAGCATTATTATAGTACCATATTAAGCATTGCTCCGTATGAATATTACAGAAAGCGGCTCAATATACTCGCGGCAGTCTCGGGCCTAGTCCCGTGAATATCGTCCATACGATTGTTCCTGCTTTTTCCGCAACTTCAGTAATGGGGATATGGGGCCCGACAAGTTCCACTTCATCGCCGGGAGCCACGAAGGGAACATCCGTCACATCAGCCATAATCTGGTCCATCGTCACGCGGCCAAGCATGGGGCAATAGTGGCCGTTAATATATACGCGCGCCCCCTTGCCGGAGATGCTGCGGGGCCAGCCATCAGCATAGCCGATGCCAATCGTTGCAACGCGCGTGGGCTTGTCCGTAATATACGTCCGTCCGTAGGCCACACCGTGGCCTGACGGCAACTCACGAACGAGTGACACACGCGAACTGAGGCGGAGAGTGGGGCGCAAGACACCATCATAAATGGAAGCCATGGGAGCCACGCCATACAGGAGAAGCCCAGGGCGGGCAAGGTTAGCGATAGGCACCTCATACCCCAGCTCACCGGCACTGGCGGCTATATGACGGTAGCGCAGGCGGAAATGCGGCTGCAGAGTGTTCACGCAGTCCGTAAACAAGCCAATTTCATTCTGCGTGAAAGGCACGTCCTCATCCGCCGAGGGGAAGTGAGACATCACGCCATCCACCACAAGATTCGGCATCGCCTTGAGCGGCTCAATGATGACGCCAAGCTGCTCCGGCAGGAAGCCCTCACGGCCCATCCCGGTATCCACCGCGAGGTGCACGAGGAAAGTCTTATCATACAGCGCGGCCAATCTCTGAAAATGCTCCGCCTCCTCCAGTGTGGAGATGGTAGCGCACCAGTTATTGAGCACGATTTCCTCACGCTCCTCCGGAAATGTAGGGCCGAGAATGAAGGGCTTTGTCCGCACGCCGGCGCGGCTAAGACGCCTCGCCTCACCAGCATTTGCCACACCAAAAAAAGCGATACCATCCGTATCCAAGCGGCGGGCCACGGGCTCGAGGCCGTGGCCATAGGCACCAGCTTTAATCACAGGCATCAGCTCTGTATCCGGCAAAGCTTGGCGCGCAATATCCAGATTATGCGCGATTGCTTCCAGATCTACCTCAACCCAGGCTCGTGGCGGACTTTCATTTGTCATAACTAAGCATCACTTTATCACTCACCACCTGTTTTTGCAAGACTAATCACCCGGCGCTCAGCAATCTCTCCATGAATTCAGGCAATACGCCCGGTACCCAATGAATCACAGCCTACCCATAATCCGCAGCATAGCCTTATGATAATAATGATAAGATATAAAACTGAGCCATAACAGAGCGAAAATAGTTCATTCACGTCTAGAAAACATTTACAATAATTAAAATTATTCACTTTTTTCAAATATTTTGCTGGACATCTGAAGAAAAATCGGTATTATTTGCGCATGGAATCTCTCCCTAAAAAACCCCACGAATACTTCATGAAGCTGCTGAGCATCATTGATGACATGAGACGCGCCAGCTTCAAGACCACGCCCAGTACACAGCAGAAAAAAATGCTCGGGCTGACATTCCGTCAGGGTTCTGCCATAGCTCAGATTAAGCTTCTTACCATGGAAGCTCCTCAGGGTGTAGCACTGAAAACACTTGCCGGGCACCTGAAAATGACCGTACCGGCAACTTCCCTTCTGGTGGAAACCATGGTAAACAAGGGATTTTTTGAACGCAATCCCAACCCGGAAGACCGCCGCGCGGTCTGCATCCGCCTCTCTGAAAAGGGCCACGAACTTTGCAATGACGTGCACGCCCGCCTTCAGGCCGAAATTGACAAGGTGGCTTCCGTGCTCAGTCAGGAAGAGCTGGAAGCCCTCTCTCATATAGCTGACAAGCTCGAGAGCAAGTTTTATAATTAATTCTTCCCCATTAAAAGTGCCGCAAAAGTAATTTTGCGGCACTTTTGCTTGACTAGACTCGAAGTTACGTGTAGTATAAAGGACAAACAGAGGGCACATGTGCACAAGGCGCAGCCCGCAAACACCTTTTCTTATGTCAACAAAACCGAATCTTCTGGCGCACGTGCGCCAACACCTCATCAGCCGCGGCGAGGATTACCAGTGGGTAACCATGGGGCCCGGCAGCGAGAAAATCGGGCTGGCTTACCTGCCCGTTGACACCACCGGCATGCCCTGCACCTTCATGTTCACGGAGTTGCACGAACCCTGCAGCTTGGTGTTTGATGTACATTTTGCCACACGCGTGGGCAAAGAATTCATGCAGGAGCTGAGTATGCTTCTGCTCACCATTAATGCAAATCTGCCGGAGGGACAGCTGCTGCTGGACATGGAGGGCGGCTATGTCTATTACCGCCTGAAGTTCGTGGTCAGCGATGCTGAAATGCCCGAGGAAGAAATCCGTAAAAAGATAGCTTACATGGAGCGCATGGGCGTGGGCATCACCATGACATACGCCCGCATCATCGGCCAGGAGTTCCCCTTGCTTTCCTGATTTTCATTATCAACCCCCTAATAAATAAACAACATTATGTCTCTTGAGAAACCCTTAGCTGGTAAGGTCGGCATTGTGACCGGCGTAGCAAATAAGCGCAGTATCGCCTTCGGCATCGCCAAGGCTTGGCATGAAGCCGGCGCTAAACTCATCTTCAACTATCAGGGCGAACGCCTCAAGGATGGCGTCATCAAGCTGGTGAAAGAAAGCTTCGGTGAGGACACTCCCGTATGCGATTTGGACGTGATGAATGACCAGAGCATCGCTGATTTCTTCGCCTTCGTGGCCTCCCACACGGACCACGTGGACATGATGCTGCACTCCATCGCCTTCGCTCCCAAGGCTGAAGGCACTCTGGAAGGCCACTTCTCTGACATCCCCCGCGACGCCTTCAACATCTCCCTGCAGGTGAGCGCCTACTCCCTCATCGCCATGTCCCGCGCCGTAGCTCCGCTCATGGTGAACGGCGGCTCCATCATGGCCATGACCTACTACGCCAGCCAGAAGGTCGTACCGAACTACAACCTGATGGCCGTTTCCAAGGCTGCTCTGGAGACCTGCTCCAAGTATCTTGCCTTTGACTTGGGCCGCCGCGAGGCTCCCATCCGCGTGAACTGCATCTCTGCCGGCCCCGTGCAGACTCTTGCCGCACGCGGCGTGAGCGGCTTCACCGGCATGTTCAAGGTATACGAGGAGAAGAGCCCGCTGCAGCGCTCCTGCACACTGGAAGAGCTGGGTGCCACGGCTACCTTCTTGGCCAGCGATGGTGCAGCCAGCATCACCGGTCAGGTGCTCTACGTGGACGGCGGTTACGAAATCGTGGGCATGTAACCCCCGCCCCACGAATCCCCCTCTCCGCGCCGGGACGTTAAATCGTCCCGGCGTCTTTTTTAACACTTGCATTCATGATATCCATCTGATACACTGGGAATATGAAAAAGCTCCTGCTCATTCTCCCGGCAATGGCAGCGGCGCTTAGTGCGCAAGCTGAGATTACACCTGATAAAATCTATGCAGACCACATGGTGCTGCAGCAGGGTGCTCGCGTACCCATCACCGGCACCTGCACCGGCCGAGGCGCCGTGAGCGTCAGCTTCGCCGGGCAGACCGTGCAGGCACAAGTGAGCGGCAACCGCTGGACCGCCACGCTGGAGCCCATGCAGGCCAGTGCTGAAAGCCGCACCATCACCATCACCCAAGGAGATGACAAGATGGAAATTAAGGACGTGCTCGTGGGCGAGGTGTGGATAGCCTCCGGCCAGAGCAACATGCTCTGGCGCCTGAACCAAACGCGCGATACCAACACCCTGAACGAGCCGGACAATCCCCTCTTCCGCTTCTACCACTCCGAGCCGCAGGTGCACACGAACGCTGTTGCCTATGGTGAGCGTGAGCGGGAAATCCTCAAGAACAACCAGATGTACAGCGGCTCCTGGAGCTGCAACACCCGCCAAAGCCGCCAGCGCATGAGCGCCGTGGGGTACTACTTCGGCCGTGAGCTCAGCAAGCAGCTCGGCACCCCCGTGGCCGTAGTGCACGCCTCCCTCGGTGGCTCCGAAATGATGGCATGGATGCCCCCCGCCGTCCTTCAGGACAAATACCCTGAGTGCACCAACAGCCGCTGGCTGGAAAGCCGCTACATGTCCGCCTGGGTGCGCGGCAGAGCCCGCCAGAACATCGGGCGTGATTTGAATGCCCCCCACCCGTACAAGCCCGCCTACCTCTTTGAAACCGGCATCGCCCCGTGGGTAAACTTCCCCGTGGCCGGTGTCATCTGGTACCAAGGAGAGAGCGATGCCGAGATTCAGGACATGAAGCAGAACTATGCCCTGCTGGAAGACCTCATCACCGGCTGGCGCACCGCTTTCAACAATGAAAACCTGCCCTTCCTGCAGGTGCAGCTGCCCCGCATTAATGACCGCAGCGCCCTGCGCGCCTACTGGCCGGAGTTCCGCACCGTTCAGCAGTGGGCTCAGGACAGAATCCCCGGCGTCTACAGCCTCACCACCATCGACCTCGGATCCACGAATAGTGATGTCCACCCGCCCCGCAAGCTGGAGGTAGGCACGCGCCTCGCCCACCTCGCCGCTGCCCGTGTGTACAGCAGGGATGTGCCCTACAGCGGCCCGGTCGTCCGTGAAGCTAAGGCTGAAGGTAACACTATCACCCTGAGCTATGATTACGCTGATGGGCTTACCACCACCAATGGCCAAGCACCCGTCGGCTTCGAGGTTTCCGCCAACGGCAGAGAATACCAGCCCGCCACAGCCCGCATCGAGGGCAACACCATCATCCTCAGCTCGGATGCCGTACGTGCACCCAAGCACGCTCGTTACGCTTGGGCCACTTTCATGCAGCCTAATCTCGTGAACTCCGCTGGGCTTCCGGCCGTTCCCTACGCGCCGACCGCCCGCTGATTTCCTCCGACAACAGCTCTCAAAAAAAAGTGCCGCAATCCCATCGGGTTGCGGCACTTCTTCTCTCTCTCTGTTACTTTCACACAGTATTACGCATGAAAAAACGCTCTTCACTTATAAATACGCAAAAAATTGAGTGAATCTTTCAACTTTTCTCAAAAAAGTCGCAGAATATGGCAAAAAATCGTTTTCAGCAGGAGATGTCAGCCCCCCTTTTCCAAATTTGACGCTTGCCACAAAGCTGTATTTCATGAGCAAATAAAGACATTCACGAGCTTAGAAGAAGATTAGAGAGATAGGAAATCTCTTAGCGAAAAAAATACCGCCACCGAGCTCTCGGTGGCGGTTAACTCATTTTATAGCGGATAGATTTCTTTTCCTTCCACGCTAATGTATTAGCGGCGGCGACGGCGAGCAGCAAGAGCAGCCAAAGCCAACAGGCTCAGCGTAGCAGTGGTCGGCTCGGGAACGGAACCGGCTACGCTAATGGAAAACGTACCATCCGTAAATGACACGTCTGCAGAGCCTGCATCCAGATCAACCAGCTCACCTTCCGCAGTCATGCCTTTAAGAGTAATGGCAATCTCACCTGCAGCTACGGCTTGCTCAAAATCCTCGATGATGGCAAGACTTCCCCCGTCTGTAAGATTACCAATACCCTCAAATATGTCAAAGGTGTACACTACACCATTACCGGTGATACTGTCAGCATCCACAATGAACTCAAAGCTTACATTATCAAATGCTGTAAGAGTTGCGCCCTCAGCCAATGTAATGGAGCTTTCTTCACTGAGAACAAGAACTGCCCCATTAATGCCCAATGTAGCGTCAGCACCAACGACAATCTCACCTAATTCTACTCGGCATGCTTCGTCAATGCTCAATTCACTGGCATCATTACCAATGTTCAATACACCGTTCTCATTAATATTAACCGTTTGGGCAGAGAGACCATTAATGTTTACGGTAGAATTAGTGATATTTACGCCTTCAGCGGCACAAATGCTACCACCATCCATCGTGATATAACCATTAAAATTAACAGAGCCCTTATCTGCAATCAGATTAGTATTAGTTATCGAAGAACGGGCAAGGTAACCATCATCGTAAAGTTTTCCGGAAACGGTAACGTCACCCTCTAAGGCTTGAACATTTGCGTATTCAAACGTTACCTTGCCATTTGTTGTGATTTCATTAGCGATAATCGTTGCTCTATTAGAAGAACTGAGTCCCTCAACCGAAGCGTAATTAAGCACAAGACCGCTATTTACTTTAAGAGTGGCAGGAAAATCAGTAGTTACTTCAGGGGCGGGACCTCCAGGCGTATAAGTTTCTGATTGGGAGTAGCAGTATACTGTAATTCCCCCGTCAACACGATTCACCTCTACATTACAGCCGTATACGTCGATATCGTCGCCTTCGTTCAAAACATCGAGTTTTGTATCGTCAAAATAGTATGCTGCAGAAGCAAAGTTCGTAGCACAGAGAAGTACAGTCAACAGACCTGTTGGTATATGTAATTTCATCTTTATGTGTTGGTTTCGTTAATTGGGCGCTCGTTCAGGGATGCCCATTCCCACGCGCGTCGGGATGCTGAGAGACATGTCCCGAGTCAACTTGCGTGGAGTATACAGAATTGCGAGTGCTGTAGCAAGCATTAAATTCATAAATGATTAAAATAATATGAGTTGGAATCATGTGTGCAGAGCACACACAGCTGACAGAAGGTAATTTATTACACATAACTCGCTGTTTTTTAAACTACAGATTGTGCTACAGCACTCGCAATCCTGCACCCAAGCAATCTAGTATGGGGATTTCGCCTCCTCACACTCTACCATATGTACGAATTATCGCATACGGCGGGTTCTCGGCGTGTGATTTCTCCCGGAACAATAGTTCCGACCACAACTTTTTATCTCGAACGGTTTACTCCGCAGCGCGCCTATCGCGTCGGTCGTAACACAATAGTGCCGCCCCCGTTACCGGGGACGGCACTGACTCTCTCCAATTATCACTTACAAAATTTTATTTGCACAGGGCAGTGTTCCAAGTTTCTGCCTTAAAACCGGGAATGACACTGCCGCTCTCGGTTACCAGCAAAGGGCGCTTCACCAGCATGCCATCCGTAGCCAGAAGGGCGAGCATTTCCTCCTCGCTCATCTCCTTCAGGCGAGCGGCGAGATTCAGCTCACGGTATTTTGTGCCGCAGGTGTTAAAAAACTTCTTGAGGGGCAGCCCGCTTGCCTGCCACCAGCTGCGCAGTTCCTCGGCTGTGGGAGCCTGCTCCACAATGTGACGCCCGGTAAACTCCACCCCCTGCTCCTGAAGCCATGTGCGGGCTTTTCGGCAGGTGCTGCACTTGGGATATTCGATAAACTGCGTGTTCATGAGCACAAATTACCACTTTTCCTACCGCATTGCAAGGATTATTTTCAAAATGACAATTTTTTTTATTTTTTAGCTTGGGCATGATATTTAAGAAAAGCTAGAAAAGCGGGATACTTGCAACTCACAGAGCCATAATATATGGCACCATGGGAGTATTGACGGCACCATAAGTTGTGGTATGATGACATGCATGAGATGCGTTCAATGCGGGTATATGGAAGACAAGGTAATCGACTCACGCACGTCGAAGGACGGCACATGCATACGCCGTAGGCGCGAATGCATACGCTGCCAGTACCGTTACACCACCTATGAGCAGATAGAACGCACAGAGCTGCGAGTGGTTAAGCGAGACAATGTGCACGAAGCGCTGAACCGAGAAAAAATCCTTCGCGGCATGATAAAAGCCTGTGAAAAGCGCCCTGTAAGCATGGACCAGCTGGATAACGCGGCGGATGAGATTGTGGCCGAGCTGCACCGCGACCACCAGCGCGAGGTGCCCTCCTCCATCATCGGCATGAAAGTCATTGAAAAGCTGCAAGGGATAGACCCCGTGGCCTACATACGCTATGTGTCCGTATACCGCCAGTTTGCGAACGTGGAAGAGTTCATCGACCTCATTCGCCGCATGGAGCGCAAGAGCCAGAATGACCCGTTACAACGCAAACTTATCTTCTGATGATTTCCTTCAAAAACAAGCGACCTCTGCTGCAGAACGGCTACTGCGTGTTCTCGGATTATGACCTCAGCTGGCTCGTGAACGTGCTTCAGGAGGCCGCGACCGAGGCCGGGACCACTCTACCCTTCAAGGAGGAGATAGCCGCCGGCATCTTAATGTACTTGGAGAATAACTGCCCGCTGCATGCCGTGCCCTTAGATTATCTCTTTGAGCGCATGCGCAATCTGCTGAACCAAATTGGTCTGCCGCTCATCGCCGCCCACCTGCGCAAACAGACGCCGCCCATCGACATCGAGCTGGATACTCTGGCAGCGGAAGCTCCCCTGCCCCTGTTCTTCTACACCGAGCTGCGCCGCCGCATGGACCACCTGCGAGACAAGGGGCTTACGAACTACCACTTCAGTGGAAAGACTCGCTGCAGCTTCGCTCTGGGGGACCGCCGCCGCGCCTGCCCCACCCAGCGGCAAGCCCTAGCAGAGCTGAATGCCTACCTGCTGCAAACTCAAGAATAATCCCCCACGCCGGGAACTGCAAGTAAGAGGAAAAAGATTCGCCCGTGAGTTTCACACCACGGGCGTTTTCATTTACTCAATAACGGTCCATAGGCGGCCATTGCGCGCCTTAATGAGGCGGATATCCAGCTCAAAGGCCGCGCGGAGGTTATCCTCCGTGAGCACATCATCACGCGAGCCATAGGAAAGGATATTACCCTGTTTCAATATCATGCCGCGAGAAAAGACGGGGAGGATATCCTCGATACGCTGGGTAATGAAAATAATGGTAAGCTGCGGATGAGTGGCGGCGAGCTCCTCAATGGTGTGCAGCAGGAACTCACGCCCGGCAATATCCAGATACACGCTGGGCTCATCCAGAATCATCAGCTCTGGGTCCGTCATCAGCGCGCGGGCAATCAGCACCTTCACCTGCTCACCGCTGCTCATGGTGGCCACGGTGCGGTCCATCAGATGCTCAGCACGCAGGCTGGCCATGAGAGCAGCAGCCTTGCTCTCCTCCTCAGGCGTGGGGTCACGGTACAGGCCAATGGTAGCATCCGGCCCGGAAAGCACCATTTCACGCCCGGTCCACTCGCGATCTCCCAGCCACTGGTGCATGAGCGGGCTCACCCATGCAATGTGCTTGCGCAGCTCCTGCAGATTAACGGTACCGAAGCGCTTACCCAGCACCTCCACCGTGGCGCCGAATACAGGCCAAGCATAGCCCATGAGCATGCGCACCAGCGTGGTTTTACCGGCACCGTTTGCACCGAGGATAAAGCAGCGTTCCCCACGCTTCACTTCCCAGCTGATATTATGGAGAATTTCGCGCCCGGAAAGGAACACCTTCGCGTCTCTGACAGTTACTGCATTCATATGTAAAATTAAAAGAAAAAGGCACGGAGCGATACATGCGCTCCGTGCCCTGATGATGAAAATAAGGTCAATTAAGCACCGAGCTGGAAGCGCTCGAAGGCAACCACGGTGATGGTGTCACCCAGCTGCTTGGCGATGTCAGCCACGAGCTTCTCCACGGTGATGGAGCCGTCCTTCACGAACTCCTGGCTCATGAGGCAGCTCTGCTTGTAGAGAGCCTTAAGCTTGCCGGGAAGAATCTTCTCCAGCAGAGCCTCGGGCTTGCCCTCAGCGATGAGCTGAGCCTTGGCAATCTCCTGCTCCTCAGCCACGAAGGCGGGGTCAAGAGAGGAGGAGTCCACGCTCTTGGGAGCGCAAGCAGCGATGTGCAGAGTGATGTCCTTGCACATGGCCTGGAACTCAGCGGTAGCGGCGGTCTCAGCCTTGCCGCAGTTCACCTGCAGGAGCACGCCCACCTTGCCACCCATGTGGATGTAGGAAACGATGCTACCCTCGCCCTCCAGGGCGTAGCGGGCAAACTTGCGCAGCTTCATGTTCTCACCGATGGCGGCGCACTGCTCAGCGATGTACTTCTCCACGGTCGTACCGTTGATAGCCACGTTCAGAGCCTCATCCAGAGTCTTAGCGGAGGAAGCCTTCAGAGCGGCAGCAATCTCAGCCACAAGGGCCTTGAACTTGTCACCCTTGGAGCAGAAGTCGGTCTCGCAGTTGATCTCGAAGATGATGCCATCGTTACCCTCCACAACGGTGGTAACTACACCCTCCTTAGCGTCGCGGTCAGCCTTCTTAGCGGCCTTGGCGATACCCTTCTCGCGGAGGTACTTCACAGCTTCGTCCATGTTGCCGTCGCACTCGATAAGAGCGTTCTTGCAGTCCATCATGCCGGCGTCAGTCTTGACGCGCAGCTCTTTGACCATCTGGGCGGTAATTTCAGCCATAGTAGTGTCTTAAGAAATTCGGGTTATAAGGCGTATTAGGCCTTGTTCTTGTTGATGGCGTCCGTAAGCACGGAGAGAACCAGACGAATGGAGCGCACGGCGTCGTCGTTACCGGGGATGGGGAAGTCCACGCTCTCGGGATCGGCGTTCGTGTCGGTCAGAACGATCACGGGGATGCCCAGGATGTGAGCCTCGCGGATAGCGATGTCCTCGTGGTCAGCGCCGATGGCAACCATCACGTCAGGAGCGCCACCCATGTTGCGGATACCCTGCAGGTTGCGCAGAAGCTTCTCGCGCTCACGAGCCAGAGCGGCGAGCTCCTTCTTGGACATGCTCTTGTACTCGGGCTGCTTGTCGAGGTTCTCGAGCCAATCAAGGCGAGCAATGCTCTTCTTGATGGTGGCCATGTTGGTGAGCATACCGCCCAGCCAACGGAAGTTTACGTAGTACTGACCGGTGGCCTCAGCGGCCTCCTTTACAGCCTCCTGAGCCTGACGCTTGCAGCCAACGAAGAGGATCTTCTTGTTCTTGGCAGCCTTCTCAGCAAGGAAAGCGCAAGCCTTGTCCAGGCACTTCTCAGTCTCTTCCAGGTTGATGATGTGAATGCCATTCTTCTGAGTAAGAATGTACTTCTTCATGTTGGGGTGCCACTTGCGGGTCTGGTGACCGTAGTGTACACCGGCCTCCACCATCTTGGATACGAGTTCGTTAATCATTGTATTTTTGTATATTGTGTGAGCCCTTGTATCAGGACCCACGAGTGAGCGGAAGGTGCTGCGCTATAGCCCCCAGCCCTCCGTTGTTGGTATTGCAGCATCAGCGGGGACGCACAGGATACACCCTTCCCCCGTCATTGTCAATTAAAATCACGCCATTAATCTAAAAAATGTCGCATTAAATGCTTGCAATCCAGTTGAATGGTGGTATTTTAGCGGGGTGCACCTGCTGGCCGGGTGCGGAAGTTTCAAATTAACCCATCACAAGACAATGGAAATTCTTCACGACAAGGACGCTGATGTAAGCGTTCTGAATGGCAAGACCGTGGCCGTTATCGGTTACGGCGCTCAGGGTCGCGCTCAGGCTCTCTGCATGCGCGATAGCGGCGTGCACGTTATCATCGGTATCCGCCCCGGCAAGAGTTGGGACGCCGCTGTGCAGGACGGTTTCGAGGTAATGACTGTGGACGAGGCTGCTAAGAAGGCCGACATCGTACACATCCTCCTGCCGGACGAGATGCACGGCTCCGTGTACGCCAACCAGATTAAGCCGGGCCTGTGCGCCGGCAAGACCCTGTGCTGCTCCCACGGCTTCGCATACGTGTTCAAGACCATCGAGCCCCCGGCAGACGTGGACGTCATCATGGTAGCCCCGAAGGGCCCGGGCACGGAGGTACGCCGCGTGTTCGAGGAAGGCTTCGGCTGCCCCGGCCTCATCGCTGTATTCCAGAACCCCAGTGGCAATGCTAAGAACGTGGCTCTGGCCATGGCCAAGGCTGAGGGTCTTACCCGCGGTGGTGTGCTGGAGTGCACCATGCAGCAGGAGACATACGAGGACCTCTTCGGTGAGCAGAACGTTCTCTGCGGTGGCCTTGTAGACCTCATGAAGTATGGTTTCGAGACCCTCATCGAGGCCGGCTATCCCGCTGAGATGGCCTACTTCGAGTGCGTACACGAGGCTAAGCTCATCGTGGACATCATTTACAACAAGGGCATCCAGGCCATGAACGGCGTTATCTCCAACACCGCTGAGTTCGGCGAGTACTACAACGGCCCGCAGATTCTCGGCCCGGAGGTGAAGGAGAAGATGAAGGAGAGCCTCAAGCGCATCGAGACCGGCGAGTTCGCCCGCGTATGGCTGGAGGAAGCCGCTGCCGGCGCCCCCAACCTGCTGGCCAAGCGTGCCGCTCTGGCTGAGCACCCCGTTGAGGTGGTGGGCAGCAAGATTCGCGCCCTCTTCGAGCGCAACTAATCCCCTACTCTTTCAGATTATTTACGAGCCCGGTTCCATACGAACCGGGCTTCTTTTTTATCAGAAAACAGGAAAAACAGTAAAAAAAAGAGCCTGCAGATTTCTCTGCAGGCACCTGAAAATTATTTCCGGAAGGCGGAGCTTACACGGAAGCCTTGATGATGGCGGCGAAGGAGTCGGGCAGCAGAGCTGCGCCACCCACGAGAGCGCCGTCGATGTCGGGCTGGCTCATGAGCTCAGCAGCGTTGCCGGGCTTCACGGAACCACCGTACTGCAGGCGTACAGCCTCAGCAGCCTCAGCACCGAAGGTGTCAGCGATGACGCCACGAATGAAAGCGTGAGCAGCCTGAGCATCCTCAGCGCTGGCGGTCACGCCGGTGCCAATGGCCCACACGGGCTCGTAAGCGATTACAAGGCCGGCAACCTCAGCGGGGGTAAGACCCTCAAGGCCCTCTACAACCTGAGACTTCAGAACGGTCTCAAGCTCACCACCCTGACGCTGCTCGAGCGTCTCGCCGATGCAGTAGATGGGGCAGATGTTAGCGGCAAGAGCCTTCTTAATCTTCTTGTTGATGTAAGCGTTCGTCTCGCCATGGTACTGGCGGCGCTCGCTGTGACCCAGCACCACGTAGGTGCAGCCCAGCTCATTGAGCATGGCGGTGGAAATCTCACCGGTGAAAGCACCGTTGTCGCGGTCGCTCACGTCCTGAGCGCCCACGCCGATGCACTTGCACTCACCGAGGGTCTCCATCACGGCGGGAATCGTTACAAAGGGAGGAACGATCACCTTGTCCACAGCGATATCGCAGGTCTTCTCTTCCTTGAACGCGGCGAGGAAAGCCTTAGCTTCCTTCGGGCCCATGTTCATCTTCCAGTTAGCGGCAATAATGGGTTTGCGAGACATAATAATAAGATGTGTCTGTTCTGACGGGGTCAGCGTACCTTGAAAGGGGTGAAAAGTCAAGTAAAAACGCCTCACTCTTTCATTTTCTGCTTGCAATGGAGGCGCCATATGGCAGAATACAGAGCAAATGCTTGGCGCTATCATCGGTGACATCGTAGGCTCCCGCTTCGAGTGGGACAATAATAGGAGTAAGGAGTTCACGTTCCTGCATAAGAACTGCTTTCCGACGGATGATTCATTCATGACTCTGGCTATCGGAGCGGCACTGCTGCGCTGCCGTACGGACTTCTCAGACCTCAGCGAACAGGCGGTAGAGTGGATGCAGGTGATAGGAAGAGCCTACCCGAACGGCTCATACGGCAACCGCTTCAATGGCTGGCTGTACAATGAGCACCCTCAGCCCTACAACAGTTTCGGCAATGGCGCAGCCATGCGCGTAAGTGCCGTGGCTTATGTGGCCGGCAGCATTAGTGAGGTAAAAGAACTCACTCACGCGGTGACAGCTGTCACCCATAACCACCCTGAAGGCCTCAAAGGAGCTGAAGCCACCGCTGTAGCCATTTATATGGCACGCACCGGAAGCTCGCTGAAAGATATTCGCCGCCATATCACCCGGCACTATTACGAGATAGATTTCACGCTGGATGACATCTGGGAAGATTACCTATTTGACGAAACCTGCCAAGGAACAGTACCACAGGCTCTACAAGCTTTCTTTGAAAGTTCAGGATTCGAGGACGCTATCAGGAATGCCATCTCCATCGGCGGTGATAGTGATACCCTCGCCGCCATCACCGGTAGCGTCGCCGCTGCGTACTACGGCGTCCCTGATGAAATCCGCAGTAAAGCGCTCAACTACTTGGACGACTTCCAGCTTGCCATCCTGAAAGAGTTCGAAGCTCGCTATCCGGACTCAGGGCAATAAAGTTGGCTCTTCGTTATAATTAGCTCTTGCCGAAGGACAGATCCACCCATAACCTCTTTCTTAATCTTATAAACATTAAACAACTATAATAAAACACATGAATTGGTTTAAGAAGATTTTCTCACCTACAAAACAAGACGACAAATGGTCCGGCACTCCTTACGCGGAGTGTGAAGAAGGTTATGCCTCCATCGAATTAGTGGAGCGTTTGGAAAATGCGCAAAAGGCGCAAAGAACGCTTGTAAAAAAGCTTTTTGGAAGCCAGTTATCCGGAGGACCGGGGTTTTCTCAGAAAAGCGCTTGGATTGTAAATTATGATAACGGAATAGCAGTAGAATGCGAGTACAAAATTAATTCTATTGTATGAAGGTACATGTCATGAAAAATACTGTTTCTCGTATTGCGATAATCAGCCTGCTGGCAATCTCTGTAAACAGTTGCACAAGTTGGAAAGGCATAATAAAATGTCACGAACATGCTCAAATCGGAGTTACAACGGCATGGACGGTGAAAAAAGAATGCGGCCGACCAAATTGCGTATTGCGTACACCGGATAACACCGTAACATACTTCTACTCTCAAAAAAATTATGATACTAATATAACAGGTGTTTCAACGATAATAGATTTTGATTTTTCATATCCCAGCGGAAATCTATTACATACTCGCATGTATAACACCGATGAAATTTTGCCTTGGACTTGCAGTGACCCTTTTGGTGAAGCTTCTCTTGAGGATGTGCCTATCATAGAATTTTATAAATAATTCATTTTAGCGGATGTTATGTACATCCTCAAGCAAAAACCTCCGACACTTGCGTATCGGAGTTTTTTAATAGCTTTCTTGTGACTGCGACTTTTAGCGACTCCGATACGTTGTTTATAAACAACTTATGAAAATAAAACTGATTCAACGCCGCGGTTATGGCTACAGAAACGTCCAAAATTACAAACTAAGGGTATTAGTAGAGTGCACACATGGCCGATGACTCAAATAACAGCGTTCCCACACTTTTTGGAGTTGACCCGACAAATTCCGCCTCTCCATTCTGCGTGAGTTCGAGCGCCGCTACCCTGCAGCGGCAAAATGAACTCAGGGCAGAAACAGACGTAACTCGGGCAGGCTCTCTATGAGGGGCTGCAGCGCGGTCTG
The DNA here is from genome assembly GCA_045652085.1 of Akkermansia sp. GTDB lineage: Bacteria > Verrucomicrobiota > Verrucomicrobiia > Verrucomicrobiales > Akkermansiaceae > Akkermansia. The sequence continues at coordinate 39,966 of JAZRTR010000011.1, read as the reverse complement.
CATGTCGGGCGTGAGTGGGAGCTCGCCGCTCGCGCCCTCCCGGTCAACAAGCAGGCGCAGAACAGAAACACGGGCATATTGCTCGGCCATGGCTCCTACACGCAGGCGGTCAGCAGTGCCCCCCTGCAACAGATAATCGAGCACCGGCTGCAACTCCGCCAGGGCAGCAGCATTCCCCTGCTCCAGAGCCGCCGCAAAATCACGAAAAAAAACTGTAGCTGTCTTGTAATCCCGGCACAGACGCTCATCCGCCAACTGCCGCGGCAACTGCAACACCTGCTCCCCGCCACCCATGACTGCAAGCATACGGCAAAGCTCAGCAGCCACAGCCGACGGCTGCTCATCTGCCAGCACCACCTCTATCTCGTGCGCTAGGCGGCACCAATCTTCAAAATACCCCTCTGTTGCACCGTCTTCTGCACAGACGGCACACATGCCCGAATCCCCCTGCGCCACCATACGCGCCCAGCGCCCCTGCCAAAGCATCGCATCAGCCAGCAGGCAAAGCTGCCGCAGCTCGGTCGGCGGTAACTTGCGCAGTTCTCCCACCAAGGGCAGAATCTTATTGTTTATCGTGAGGGTTACCTGTGAGTGGCGCTCGGGAATCTTCAAATCATAGCGCAGCGTTGTCAGCCCCTGTGCCAGTTGGCGCACCATTGCCAGCTGACCTCGCAACATCAGCTCCTGTTCAGACACTTGTGAACAGTTCGGTACAGCCCCTGCTTGGCCCTCCTCTGCGGGCGACATGGGGCTGAGCAGTATCAGAAATGCCGTCAAGATGTTCCGGCGTACCATATTCATTGCAGTGTGTTTGAAATCAGCGGTGCAAACAGTTGGAGCTGTCCATTCAGCCTTATTTTGCCACCTCGATGGGTAAACGCAAAAAAGGCCGGAGAACTTAGTCCTCTGGCCTTTCAGCTCCGGCGGTTGGGGTCGAACCAACGACCTAATGATTAACAGTCATCCGCTCTGCCACTGAGCTACGCCGGATTTGCGTTTCCCGTTGTTTTCGGGGTGCGGGAGAATTATACACAACTTCGGAACCTATTGCAAGCTTTTTTTGTAAAAAAGTGCATTTTTTTTGCTTTTCTGTTGAAAAATAGGAAAAAATAGGGTAAAAAATGGCCATGAACACGCCCCGCCCCAATACCGGAACCCTTTATTTTACCCTTTTCGGCATACCCGTCAGCATCCACCCCAGCATTTGGCTGATTCTATTTCTACTCGGCCTGAGCAGTGGTGATGGCCTGATGAACGCGGCGGTATTCGTCGTGATGGGCATGCTGGCACTTCTGGCGCATGAATTGGGCCACGCTATGGCTGGGCGCTACTTCACAAAAGAGCAACCATACATCACCTTAGCCATGATGGGCGGCGTAACTGAGCTACGCTCGCGCCCACGTACGCGCACACAGTATTTCCTTTATGTACTGGCCGGCCCGGCTGCCAGCCTGCTGCTGGGGTTAATTGTTGCCATCATCATGGGGCTTCATGTAGGCAACGTAGGAGCCGGCGTAAGCTTCTACCTGCTGGCCCCCTTTAGCCAACTGGAAGCCATGCCCTTTGAGCAGCAGTACAGTATCGCCATCGCGCTGGAGAGCGGCACCATTCCGCACTCCGGCATGATGGTTTACAGCACGGCTATGTTCATCTGCATGTGGTGGAGTATCTTTAACCTGCTGCCCATCCTCCCGCTGGATGGTGGACAGTTGCTCCTCACCGTAACCAACAATCTGAAACTCTGCTCCACCGTGGGCATGATTCTGGGTGGAGCCCTGGCCATCCTCTCCCTGATGAACGGCATGATATTCTTCACCCTCTTCATGGCGTACTTCGCCTATATCAACTGGCAGATAAACCGCGGAGGCTGGTGAATTATTGGCATGTCCGCCTTTCCGCTTTACTCACTACACCTTCCATAGTAGCATATACGCAACATCTGATAAAATATGAACACACCTTTCACTGATAAATCACTACATGTGGCATGGTCCGCCCTCACCCCGGAGCGAGCCCGCACGGAAATCCGCGCCGCCATTGAGCGAGCTAAGGCCGCTGTGGCCGCCATCTGCTCCGTGCAGGAACCCACGTACGAGAATACTTTTGCTGCACTGGAAAACTCCGGAGCCGACCTCATGCGCGCCTGGGGCAGACTCTCTCACCTGCAGTCCGTGATGGATTCACCCGAGCTGCGCGAGGTCATTAATGAGCTCATGCCTGAGGTGGTCATCTATTCCTCCAGCGTCACCCTGAATCCGCAGTTGTACGCCGTGCTGAAAAAGGCTGCAGCCCAGCCGGAAATGCAGCAGCTCAGTACCGTGAAACAGCGTTTCGTAGCCGAGACGCTGGCAGACTTCCGTGAAAACGGCGCAGACCTCAGCGATGAGCAGAAACTCCGCTACGCCGAGCTCACCACCAAGCTGGCACAGCTTTCCCAGACATTCGGTGAGCACGTACTGGACTCCACGAACGCTTGGGAATACATCACCGCTGATGAGGCTGAGCTGGCCGGCCTGCCGGATTCTGCCCGCGAGGCCGCCCGCGCAGATGCCCTCAGCAAAGGCCATGGCAGCGAAGAAGCCCCGCAGTGGCGCTTCACCCTTCAGTTCACCTCCGTACAACCGGTGCTGACCTTCGCCGAGAACGAAGGCCTGCGCAGCCGCGTGTGGCACGCCATGAATGAAAAAGGAACCGGCGCATACGATACCGTGCCCTTCATCCATGAAATCATGGCTCTGCGCACAGAGAAAGCCGCACTGCTGGGCTATGAGCGTTACTCGGATTACGTCACCTCCCGCCGCATGGCCGGCAGCGGCACCACTGCACTGAACTTCATTAATCAGCTCCATGAGCGCGTGAAAGCCCCCTTCCTGGCAGAGCAGGAAGAGATACGCCTCTTCGCCGAGAAGGCCTCCGGCACCTCCATCCCCATCATGAAACCGTGGGATATTGCCTACTGGTCAGAAAAACGCCGCAAGGCTTTGTATGACTTTGACAGCGAAGAACTCCGCCCATACTTCCCCATGCAGGGCGTGCTGGAAGGCATGTTCTCCATTTATGCCGACTTGTATGGCATCAACTTCCGCCAGCTGCCTACCGCCTGCATTAAAGAAGGTGAAAGCCTGCCGGAAGGCACCGTGGAAGTATGGCACCCGGAGGTGCTGTTTTACGAGGTTTATGATGATGAGAGCGGCGAACACCTCGGCTCCTTCTATGCGGACTGGTACCCGCGTGACAGCAAGCGCGGTGGTGCTTGGATGAACTGCCTTGCCACCGGCTGCCCGCCCACGGCTGAGCAGCCCCGCCGCCCGCACTTGGCTCTCATGTGCGGAAATATGAGCCGCCCCGTGGGTGACAAGCCCGCCCTGCTCACTCACCGCGAGGTTGAGACTGTGTTCCATGAGTTCGGCCACCTGCTGCACCAGATTCTGAGTGATGTGGAAGTAGAAAGCCTGGCCGGCTGCAACGTAGCATGGGACTTCGTGGAGCTTCCCAGCCAGATTAATGAGAACTGGTGCTGGGAAAGCGAGGCTCTGGATCTCTTTGCCCGCCACTGGCAGAGCGGTGAGCCCATGCCCGCTGAGCTGAAGCAGAAAATGCTTGCCGCTAGGAACTGCGGCGCAGCCACCTTCTTCATGCGCCAGCTCTGCTTCGGTAAGCTGGACCTCGAGCTGCACACCAACACCGCCGCCTACCAGGGCCGCGACGTGGAAGAAGTGGACCGCGAAATCCTCGCGGATTACCGCATCCCCACCACAGAACCCTCCAACAGCGCTCTGCGCTGCTTCAGCCACATCTTTGACGGCGGCTACGAATCCGGCTACTATTCCTATAAGTGGGCTGAAATGCTGGAGGCAGATGCATTCTCCCGCTTCGCGAAGGAGGGCATCTTCAACCCTGCCACCGGGCGTGACTTCCGCCGCTGCATCCTCTCGCAGGGCAACAGCCGCCCCGCTGCCGAGCTCTACCGCGACTTCATGCAGCGCGACCCGGATACCGAGGCCATGCTGCGCCGCTGCGGCTTAGCCTGATTTTTCACCTTCATCCGCATACCACCGCCCTGCAGGCAAACACCTGCAGGGCGGTTTCTGCTTGACTTTTGCTGCTCAAGCTGTACAATCGCGCCCATGCAGCAGGCATTGGAAATCATGGCCCCGGCGGGGTCCTTCGAGTCATTGGCAGCGGCGCTGCGCGCCGGAGCAGACAGTGTGTACTTCGGCGTAGGTATGTTCAACATGCGCGCCCGCTCATCCGTGAACTTCACGCCGGATGACCTGCCTAAGGTCGCACGCCTCTGCCACAGCTGCAATGCCAAGGCCTACCTCACCTGCAACGTCATCATCTATGATGAGGAAATGGAGCCCATGCAGGAACTGCTGCGCAAGGCTAAGGACGCCGGGGTGGATGCCGTTATTGCCGCGGATTTAGCCGTCATCACGTATGCCCACAGCATTGGGCTGGAGGTGCATATCTCCGTGCAGGCTAACGTGTGCAATCTCGCTTCCGTGCGCTTCTTCGCTGCATATGCTGACGTGATGGTGCTGGCCCGCGAGCTGAAGCTCAGCCAGATTCGCACCATCATCGAGGGTATCCGCAAGGAAAACATCACAGGTCCCTCCGGTAAGCAGGTCAGAATCGAAATCTTCGCCCACGGTGCCCTCTGCATCGGTATTTCCGGTAAGTGCGGCATGAGCCTCGCCGCCTATAACCACAGTGCAAACCGTGGACAGTGCTTCCAGCTCTGCCGCCGTAAATACCGCGTCACGGATACCGAGACCGGCTTCGAGATGGACATTGATAACCAATACATCATGTCCCCGAAGGACATTTGCACCATCCGTGTGATTGACCAGCTGGTGGAGGCCGGCGTATCCGTCTTCAAGCTGGAAGGTCGAGGCCGCTCTGAGGCCTACGTCTCCACCGTAACCTCGGTGTACAAAGAGGCTGTCACCGCCTGCGCTGCCGGGGAGTGGAGTCCTGAGAAAGTGGCGGAATGGGAAGACCGCCTGTTGCACGTCTTTAACCGCCAGTTCTGGCACGGTGGCTATTACCTCGGTGAAGAATGGGAAACTTGGAGCGGCTGCTCGAACAGTCTTGCTCTGGAGCAGCGCCAGCACCTCGGCCGCGTGATGCGCTGGTATCCGAAAGTGGGTGTAGCGGAAATCAGGCTGGAAGCTTCAGCCGTCTCCGTGGGTGACAAAATTGAAATCACCGGACCCACCACCGGCATCGTACGCCTCACCGTTCCTGAGCTGCGTTATGATGATGAAACCGGCACCACCCTCGTGGTCACTACAGCGCCCAAGGGCGTCCGGGCTCTCATCGCCACGCCCGAAAAAGTGCGCCATGGTGATAAGGTATACCTCGTCACACGCCGCAAGCTCAAGTAATACTCACAATCTGACAATCTCTTGCCTTGCATAGCCACACGCTATCAGGTAATATAAGGGAAAAGTTATGTCCAGCACATTCGGTTCCGTTTTCAGAATAAGCACCTGGGGTGAATCTCACGGCACAGGTGTGGGTGTTGTTATTGATGGCTGTCCTGCTCAGGTACCGCTCACCGTGGAGCAAATTCAGGCTGAGCTGAACCGCCGCCGCCCAGGCCAGAGTGATATTGTCACCCCTCGCAATGAAGAGGACCGCGTGGAAATCCTCAGCGGTGTACAGGATGGCCTCACGCTGGGCACTCCCATCGCTCTTTCCGTGCGCAACAAGGACCATCAGTCCTCCGCGTATAATGAGATGCAGCACACCTACCGCCCCTCCCATGCGGATTACTGTTATGATGCCAAATACGGCATCCGTGCATGGGCCGGCGGTGGACGCGCCAGCGCTCGTGAAACAATTGGTCGCGTAGCTGCCGGTGCCGTAGCAAAGGCACTGGTGCAGGCTCTTTGCCCCGGGCTGCAGGTCATCGCTTGGGTACAACAAGTTCACACCGTATTCTGTCATGTGCTGCCCGCAGATGTAGACCCTGCCGTGGTGGAGAGCAACATCGTTCGCGCTGCAGACCCGGAAAGCGCGGAGGATATGAGCGTTGTCATCCGCGAGGCCCGAGCCAAGGGTGATTCCGTGGGCGGCGTGGTGGCTTGCACCGTGAGAAACTGCCCCGTTGGGCTGGGTGACCCCGTCTTTGATAAACTGGAGGCCACACTGGCACACGCCATGCTGAGCATTCCCGCCTGCAAGGGCTTTGAAATCGGTAGTGGCTTCGGCGCCCCTGCGCTGAAAGGCTCCGAACATAATGACCCCTATTACATGGATGGCGACCGCGTACGCACCCGCACAAACAACTCCGGCGGCGTGCAGGGCGGCATCAGCAACGGTGAGGACATTAACATGCGCCTCGCCTTCAAGCCCACCGCCACTCTCATGATTTCCCAGAATACCGTGAATGATGAGCACGCGGAGGTCCAGTTGCGCGGCAAGGGCCGCCATGACCCCTGCGTGCTGCCCCGCGCCGTACCCGTTGTAGAATCCATGGCTTGGCTTGTTCTGGCTGATCACATCCTGCGCCAACGCTCCGCACGCATCTGACTCACATGAAGATAGATAAATCCACCTCTCAGGCTGACTTAAAGAAACTTTACGCCGCCGTAGTAAAGCGTGAGTTCCTGCGCGGCACGCCGTTGAATGTGAAAGCATTTCTTCGCTATGCCGTGCTGTTCCTGCTTTTTCCGGGCATGATACTCGGCTTCTATGTGGGGCTGGCAGTCACAGCCGCCTTCTGCGGTGTCCTGCTCACGCTGGTACTCACGGATAACACGCACTGGGGCATGACAGCCACGCTCTCATGGATAGGCCTCGGCCTCATCCCGACCACATTCATCACTATCAATACGTGGCGCAGCGCCGCCCGAACCCGCGCCCTGCGCATGTTGGACCGCGAGCCGCTCGCCGGTACCAACGTCGCTAAAGCTACCATCCCTGCCCACATGCCCCTCAAATGGCGCCCCAAAAAGGTGGAAGGTAGCACCATGCGCATCGCTAATGCCACGGTAAAGGCAGAGCAGGATGGCGTTTACGCCTTTTTGCTCTGCATCAAAGACTATTCCGGTACCCGCTTGGTGACAGACGGCCCGGCCGGCATGTGTCTCGTGCAGAGAGTGGGTAAAAAAGGGGAAGAACTGCAGGCCCTGCTCCTTTACCGCCTGAAAGCCGGAGCCCATGAGCTGCTCTGGACGCTGCATGGAGATGAAGCTCCGCAGACCACGCTGAGCCGCTTGAATTAATCAGCTCCGCATCTGCGTCCTCAACGCAGACTACAAATGACAATAAAGAAGAAAGGCAGAGTGGATATCCACTCTGCCTAAACTTTATATAAAAACTGAAACGCTATCTTTAGTAGCGCACACGGTAGTTACCGGGCTCACGGGGAGCCTCAGGCTCACGATCGCAGGCGGGCAGCATTGTGTTCAGAGCACGGCGCTGAATGGTGCGGCGCATGCCGGCATCATTACGCTCAGTAACGCGCTGGGCCTCACGGGCAGCCTCCTCACGCTGACGCTCGGCCTCTGCACGGGCCTTGCGATAGCGCTCAAAACTCTCACGCTGGCGCTCAGTAGCGAACCCTTCGCGAAGAAGAGTCTCCTCGGAGAGGTCAGACTGCTCGATAACGGGTGCAGCCTGAGCCAGCATGGCAGCAGCTGCAAAAATGGAGAAGATGGAAAGCGTTTTCATAAATATAAGACAATCTCAGTATACGTAATACACCTGCCATGTCAAGCTCATTCTTATGTTTTTTACTCAGAGGCGGAAAAATTCTTGCAATTTGTCCGCGCACACGTTAGGATGTGTCACCGCAGGCCGAATATCATGAGTGAGCAGACCAAAGAAAAACCGGACTTCAAAGCAGCCGCCATTACAGAGGTGGACCGCACCATCATGCCTCAGGCCCCCGGTGTGGAGAAGAGCATGCTCTCTATGATGGCGATTGACCCCACCAATATCATCTCCCAGTGCATTGCAGACGGCATGAACAGCGAGTACTTTTACGTGCCCGCTCACCGCATCCTCTGGGAGCTCTTCCGTGAGCGTTATGAAAAGGGTATCGCGTTAGATATCGTCTCAGTAGCACAGGAACTCACAGACCATAAGCAGCTGGAGGCCGTAGGCGGACACCCGGGCCTCACTGACATTTTCACATACGCCACCACGACGGCACTTTACAACGTTCACTTCGAAACGCTTAAAGAAAAATTCATCCGCCGCAGCATCATCCTCACAGCCAATAAAGCCTCAGATTCCGCCTTCACCTCCGAAGCCGAAATTGAAGAGCTACTGGATCAGACAGAACAGGACGTGCTGAAAATCCGCATGAACTCCGCCAAGGGCGAGGAATGGAGCCTCAAGGCCGACATCGATAAAGCGGTGACCAACCTGGAGCGCATGATGTCCACCTCCGGCGGCATTCTGGGCCTTTCCACGGGCTATCCTAAGCTGGACACGATGATAAACGGCATGAAGCCGGGTGAGCTTTTCATCATCGCCGCACGTCCGGCCATGGGTAAAACCTCCTTCATGCTGAACATCGTGGAGCATGTGGTGCTGGATTTGAAGAAACCCATGATGGCCTTCTCCTGCGAAATGCCCAGTGAGCAGCTCGTGGAGCGCCTGCTCTACGCGCGCAGCGGCATCAACAAGCAGGATCTCAAAGCCCGCCAAGGCAAGCTGAATCATGATGAGATGAAGCGCTTCCGCTCCGCCATCACCGAGCTAAAGAACAGTAAGCTCATCATTGATGACACCGCGGCCATCTCCATCTCCGAGCTCCGCGCCAAAGCTCGTCGCCAAATGCGTAAATACCCGGATTTGGCCGCCATCGGCATTGACTACCTCCAGCTCATGCGCTCTCACACCAAGCAGGCTCAGAACAGCCGCGAACGTGAAATCGCTGAAATCTCCGGCGGCCTGAAGAGCCTCGCCAAAGAACTTAAGCTTCCCATCATCGCCCTCGCCCAGCTGAACCGTGGCCCGGAAAATCGTACCGGTAAGAACAAGGGTACTCCCATGATGAGTGACCTCCGTGAATCCGGTGCAATCGAGCAGGACGCTGATATGATTGGCCTGCTGTGGCGTTCCCGCTACTATGCAGAGGACGATGAGGAACGCGAGGAAGTGGGCACTGAAGCTAACCTCTTGCTGGCCAAGAACCGAAACGGCCCCACTGGTGATGTACCGCTGAGCTTCCACGCCGAAATCATGCGCTTCGTGCCGCGTACCGTCACGGATAGTGATGAAGAATAAAAAAGCACCCGCGGCTTGCGGGTGCAGCATATAAGCGGGCTAAACCTTGGAAAATCAGTACTCCAAGCTGATGATGCCTGCGTCTATCAGCGCCTCATCCCCACCGTGGTAATTCACGGTCTCCAACGGCACATATGCCACCACGGCTTCTGTCACCCCCGGGCGGGGATATACGATGGTGTTTCCACCCATGTGGGCGGCTTTCTCCTTCACTGCCTGCACATAGGCCTCATCTTCATACGGCAGCGTGGCATTATTCAGAATACGGAATCTTCCCACGATAACCGTACCCGGCACGGAGGGTACAACCGGTAGGAACTCCACCTCGTACACCGGCACATGAACACGCTCCCCCGCCACCGGAGAGGGCTCAGCCTTCCAGTCATTCACATTCGGCCCGGTGGCGCAAGCGCTCAGCAGCACAGCGGGTATTAGCAGGAGAAGATTCTTCACAGCCGATTAACAGTACGTTATTACAAGGGGTAGCACTATCACAATCGACGGATAACGCCTTCCCCTCACGAAAAACTATACACCAAATCAGCGTATTGTCAAGCCACTTCTCTACAGGCTTTTTCCATAACACCTCATTTTTTTCTTGCAGGAGATGGGTGTTAGGGTTAGAATGAAGCTATGGCGGACATTCATCCTACAGCAATTATCGATCCGACCGCAGAACTTGCGGACGATGTTAAAATCGGGCCTTACTGCGTGGTGGGCCCTCACGTGAAAATGGGTTCTGGCTGCGTGCTGCACAGCCACGTAGTCATCGGCGGCCCCTCCACCTTCGGCAAGAACAACGAGTTCTTCCCCTTTTCTGTCATCGGCCTGAAGACTCAGGATCTGAAGTACAAGGGCGAGCCGACCTATCTGGAGGTGGGTGACAACAACGTTTTCCGTGAGAACTGCAATATCAACCGCGGCACCACCCCCGAGACCAAGACCATCATCGGAAACAATAACCTCTTCCTCATTAACAGCCACTGCGGCCATGAGGTACACGTGGGTAATAACGTCATCATGTCGGGTTACGCCGCTGCAGCCGGCCACTGCATCATCAATGACTGGGCCATCATCGGCGGCTGCGCAGCACTCCACCAGTTCGTTCGTGTGGGCGAGCATGCCATGGTGGGCGGTGCCTGCCGAGTGGTACAGGACGTAGCACCCTACATGATTGCCGAAGGCGGCCTCCTGCGCTCCGTGAACACCGTGGGCCTGCAGCGCCGCGGCTTCGCAGAAGAAGATATCCGTTCCATCAAGTACGCTTATCGCAAGCTCTTCTTGGACAAGAAGTCCAACATGACGCTCAACATCACAACCCTGCTCAATGAGGGCGAAGCCCAGCACGTGAACAATCCTCACGTACAGCGCATTCTGGAGTTCCTCAAGACCTCCGAGCGAGGCTTCCTGCACTAATGAAACGCCATATCGTCTTTGACTTGGACGGCACCCTAGTGGATTCTCTGCCAGGGATTGCCGAAGGCGTGAACCGCTCCCTGCAGGAGCTGGGGCGTCCTGTGCTGAGCCTGAAAGCCATCAGACGAATGATAGGCAGCGGCGCTGCGAACCTGTGCGGCAAGGCGCTGGGCTACGAGGATGCAGCCCACACTCCGCCTGAGGAGCTGGAGGCCATGCATGCGCAGTTCCGCAAGCATTACCCGCAGTGCTGGCAGTACCCACTCACCCGCGCTTACCCGTGGGTGGCAAATATGCTCACCCTGCTCTCCGCAGAAGGTGCCCAGCTTGCCGTGCTTTCCAACAAGCCGCATGATGTCACGGAGCCTATGGTGCGCGCACTCTTCCCGCATATCCCCTTCACCGCCATCATGGGATATACCGGAGAGTTCCCCCGTAAGCCCGCGCCGGATGCCATCCAGCACATTGCCTCCCTCTGGGGTGTTCCTGCGAGTGAAATCACCCTCGTGGGTGATAGCCTGTACGATGCCCGCACCGCTCAAAATGCCGGCAGCGACCTCGCGCTGGTGGCCTGGGGTTATGCGGAGGTGAGTGAGCTGGTAGCTTGGCCGGCGCCGGTATTCGGCTCCGTAGACGAACTGCGCCATTACCTGCTGAACGCCTGATTCTCCCGCCATGGATTTCATTATTTTTGCTGCAGCGAAACCCTCTATCGCCTATGCGCGACAGGGGGTGCAGTTTTTTGAGGAACGCCTCCGCCCGCTCGGCAAGGTGGAAATCCGCTATGTGAAAGCGGGCAGCTCAGAAGAGGTATCCGCCCGCCTGCTGGAAGCAAGTAAAGGCTGCCTGCGCATCGCCATGGATGAACGCGGGGAAAACTGGACCTCCCGTGAGCTGGAAAAACGCGCCAAAACATGGCAGATGCGCGCCGTCAAACACGTTGCATTCCTCATCGGTGCCGCCGATGGTCACACGCAGGAGTTGCGCGATGCCTGCGACCACGTGCTCTCTTTGGGCCGCCACACCATGCAACATGAGCTTGCACTCGTGGTGCTTCTGGAGCAGATTTACCGCCTGCACACTATGCTGGCAGGCAGCCCCTACCACAGAGACTAACATAGTCCGGGATCCACGCGATATTCCCCGGTCACTTATCCGGCTGAGCTGCATCAGGCTCAGCCTTTTTCTTTTCCACGGCCTTGGCGGCAAGATTTTCTACCGACAGGCAGCGGGAAAAGACTTGCTTTTCAGGGGGGTATCTGCTAGACTCAGCTCGCAGATTATGGCGGACGATTGCAAGATAAGCCCGATGATGGAACAGTACCTGCGCATGAAGCAGGGATTGCCGGATGACGTGTGGCTTTTCTTCCGGGTGGGAGACTTCTACGAAATGTTCTTTGAAGACGCGGTAGAATGCTCAGCTGCGCTGGGGCTCACGCTCACCAAACGCCAGTCCATCCCGATGTGCGGCGTGCCGCACCATGCTGCGGAGGCGTACATAGGCCAGGTCGTTCAGGCCGGGCGCCGCGTAGCTATTGCGGACCAGATGACAGACCCTGTGCCGGGCAAGCTCGTGGAGCGCCAGATTACCCGCATTATCTCCGCCGGCACCCTCTCGGACCTCACGCTGCTCAAGGAAAACGAGCACAACTACATCATCGCCTGTTACAAGGACAAGAAAACATGGGGGCTTGCCTGTGCAGACCACACCACGGGTGAGTTCACCGTGGTAGATTACGACACCCGCGAGGCCCTGTCCGAGGAAATCAACCGCATTCGCCCGCAGGAAATGCTAGTGAGCGATGAGCAGAAAGACCTCTTCACCGGCCTGCCCGTCACGCAGTACTATGATGGGTACACCTTCCTTCCCGGCGTGGCTCGTCCCTTTTTGGAAAGCCACTTCCGCGTGCACTCGCTGCAAGGCTTCGGCTGTGCTCATCTGGTGGCAGCCATTGGCGCGGCAGCTGCCATCCTGCACTACCTGAAGCACCAGATGCGCCGCAGCACGGATCACTTGCGCCGCATCGCCCTGCGCCCCACGGATAATGCCGTGCTCATTGATACTGCCAGCCGCGCGAATCTGGACCTCGTGGAGGCCCGCGGCGGCATGCGCAACACCCTGCTCGGCACGCTGGATGGAACATCCTCCCCCATGGGTGCCCGCAAGATGCGTGACTGGGTGCTGCACCCCATCTGCGACCTCACCGAACTGCTGCGTCGTCAGGAGCTTATCGCCGCCTTCCTCAGCGAGTCCTTCCTGATGAGCAAGCTGCGTGACACCTTCAAGGGCGTGCGAGATTTGGAGCGCCTCACGTCCCGCTTGGCGCAGAACGCCGGTAACGCCCGTGACCTGCTCGCTCTGGGCACATCCCTGAGCTTACTGCCGAATATCGCTGAAGATTTGCAGGCCTTGGCCACGCGTCAGCCTCTGTTCGAGCCCCTGCTGCAGAACCTCGGAGATTTCACCGAGCTCACCGCCCTGCTGGAGCGCGCCATTTGTGATGAACCGCCCGTCACCATCAAGGAAGGCGGCATGATTCGTGACGGCTATGACGCCCGACTGGATGAACTGCGAACCGCCTCCCGTGAGGGCAAGGGCTGGCTGGCTGAGCTGGAGGCCCGCGAGCGCACCGCCACAGGCATTGACTCCCTTAAAATCCGCTACAATAACGTCTTCGGTTACTATATCGAAGTCACCAAGGCAAACTACGCTAAAGTGCCCGCTCACTATGTGCGTAAGCAGACCCTCGCCAACGCTGAGCGCTACGTCACGGATGAACTCAAGCGCATGGAAGGCACCATCCTCGGCGCGGATGAACGCTCACGCCAGCTGGAATACGAGCTCTTCTGCCAGCTGCGTGATGAAGTAGGCCAATACATAGACCGCATCCAGATAAGCTCGGAGGCGCTGGCTGAGGTGGACGTGCTGCTGAGCCTCGCGGAGACCGCCCGCCGCTACAACTACTGCCGCCCCGTGCTGAATGAAAGCCGCGTGCTGCACATCCGCAATGGCCGCCACCCTGTCATTGAACAGGTGCAGACGGATACCGCCTTCGTACCCAATGATGTGGAGATGGATGAGGAGCATGACCGCGTGCTCATTCTTACCGGCCCGAACATGGCAGGCAAGTCCACCTACATTCGCCAAGTGGCCCTCATCACCCTCATGGCGCAGATGGGCTCCTACGTGCCCGCTGAATCTGCCTGCATCGGCCTCGTGGACCGCATTTTCTGCCGTGTGGGCGCCAGTGATGACATCGCCCGCGGCCAATCCACCTTCATGGTGGAGATGAGCGAAACGGCCCTCATTCTGAACAACGCCACGCAGCGCTCCCTCGTCATTCTGGACGAAATCGGCCGTGGCACCGCCACCTTTGACGGCCTATCCATCGCTTGGGCTGTAGCCGAGCACCTGCATGACATCACCGGCTGCCGCACCATGTTCGCCACACATTACCACGAAATGGTGGATTTGGAGCACACGCACGCCGGCGTGAGCAACCGCCATGTGGAAGTGCGCGAGTGGAAGGATGAAATCGTCTTTCTGCGCAAAGTTCTGCCCGGCCCGGCGGATAAATCATACGGCATTCAGGTGGCTCGCCTTGCAGGCCTGCCCGCTCCCATCATTGAGAGAGCCAAGCAGATTCTCACACATCTGGAAATGAGTGCCGGCACCCGAGAGCCCAAGACCGCACGCCGTAAAAAGGCACGGGAACACGGCCTACCCGCCGCCGAGCCCGCAGCTGATATCACCCAGCTGGATATGTTCGCCATGCTGGATGAAGGCATCTAACCTCTTCAAACATAAGACACCCAACCGACTCCGCAACATGAAATCGCAATACACTCTGAACTACCGCGTAATGTACTACGACACTGATGCCGGCGGTGTCGTCCATAACCTCGCTTACCTCCGCTGGGTAGAAGAAGCCCGCACCAAAATGGCCATCACTCTGGGTATGGATTATGGCGCTATGGCTAAGGAAGGCCGTCACCTCGTTCTCGTGAGCCATGAGGTGCACTATCACTCTCCCGCCTTCCTTGCTGATGAAATCTACGTGAACACCTGCTTGGAGAAGGTAGAAAAATCCTCCATGTTCGTACGCACCGAAATCCGCCGAGCTGAGAATGACAAGCTCTGCGTGAGCGTAGTGCAGCGCCTCGCCCTCGTGCAAATGCCTCAGGGCCGCCCCTGCCGCATGCCCGCCGAGTGGGTTGCCCTTGCCGTCTCCGCTGATAACAACGATTAACCCCGCTTTCCCCGCATGAAACGTATCATCGCCACTCTTACCATCCTGCTCGGCCTCTGCACTTGGGTAGCCCCGGAGGTAGAAGCCCAGAGAGAAAACCGCCAGAGCAGCTCCTCCCGCTCACGCCGTGAACGTGCAGCCCGCCCTCAGCGCCAGACCGCCCAGCAGCGCCGAGAAGCCGCCCGCGCCGCTCAGGCTCGCCGTCAAGCTGAGCGCAGAGCTGCTCGCCTTCAGCGCGCTTTCAATGATGCTGAGCCCACAGCCCCTGTGCCTCAGTTCCTCAAAGCCCAGACCTACGGCACGGATGCGCGCCCGAATCTGGAAGCCAAGTACTATGTCATCTTCCGCTCCTCTTCCACCTGCCGCCACTGCCATGCCATCCTACCGCAGGTGATAGACGCCCACGCTGAGATGCTGGCTACCGGCATTGTGGATTTGATTTTCGACAGCTATGATGGTGAGCTCTCCGCTACACGCCAATATCTGGAGAATAACAACGCCCCCTTTGCAGCCATTCATAATCCTGACATGGTTAAGATGCCCGGCGGCGTACACCAGTACCTCCTCCTGCCGCCCGCTATCTACATAGTGGATGCTCAAGGCAACCGCATCGCCAGTGGCCCGGCCGCTTCCGTGCTCCCGGACTGGAGAAAGCACACCATAGAGCGCGAAGAAGCTGCACAAAGAGCTCAGGAAGAAAACGCACAGAACTAACCCGGCCCTTCAACACCTTCCAAAATCCCCGTCTTCGCACATGCTGAAGCGGGGATTTCCTTTTTACTCGGAAACTACTGTAATCTTCTACTCGTGGTACATCCGTCAAAAAATCGCAAGGCGGACCTTCTGGCCCGCCTTGCTTTCTTCTCTCTCTCTTCTTTTGCTGACAAACTGATAAATCAGCGCGTCAGAATCGAAAATCTACACCGAAGGAGACATAAAGAGCCGGCCTGTAATGGTGGCTTTCCCATGCATCCTTTCCGGCATTTCGCTCCAAAAACTGAGCGTTCGTGGTCAGCGTGGAGCCCACAGCGGCTGTGATAATGCGCTTGGTCTGCCCAGGCTGAGAAAAATCATACTCCAAGCCTGCGCCCACCACCAGCGAACGCACGCGAAAAATACGGTCGCCTCGCTCAGTTTCCACCGCCCAGATACCACCACGGCTCGCCACAAAGGGACCAATAGCCAGCCTGTCCGTGGCCTGATACATGGCCTCCAGCTGGTAACCCTTAAGGCGCACCGTCCAGTCCTGACATGGCTTCCAAGTGAAGTTCACCACCGGCACGGCTAAATACTCAGCAAAGCGCGGAGAGGCAGCCACACCCACGGAATAGGTAAAGCTTTCGCTGTGCTTTACGGTGTACATGACGACACCGGTAACATCCAACCCCGTACGCACGGCATCACAATCAGAGGCCAGCTCAGGAGCCACGCCATAGGTCCAGTAGTTGCCGCTAGGCTCCGTGGTAATGAAAATCACAGGCAGCGCAAAGTTATACAGCGTATTGTGCGCCAAATCCAGAGAACCGCCCGTATTGGCCACGGTAATCTTAGAGTCAAACTGCACATTCACCATCGTGTTCCCCCAGCCGGTACGGCGGGGATCAGAAAGCGGTAGAGTCAGCGCATAACTCTCCAAGCTCAGCTCAGAGCCTCGCCCATGGCGTTCCCCCATGCGGGTGAACCACTCAAACTTTCCGTAACTCGGCAGTATTCCGGTATCCGGCAGGCCATAATGCCAGCCCGTCTCCGTTCCCGTGGTGGACGTACCGGCTTGCACCGCCCCCGCGGCACATGCCGCCAACACCGCTGTGCGAATTAATCTCATGCGCCCCAATATACCACATTCGTTTGATATTAGCAAGTGTTATATTTATTTAAGTTTCCTTGAGCATTTTATTACGCATTAGATTACTAGCTGATATTCAATCGCAAAAGTCTTTCACCACCCCACAAGCGAATGACATAGACTAAGAAAACATAGTCACCGAATCCGTCCTGATTCCGTGCTTGTACCCTCTTATTCCTATGGAGCAACAAGGGTTCGGGCCCGTTCTGACCAAAAACGCAGCTCTGACGCCCTCGCCGCGCAAACACGGATTTACCAATCGAAATAACACGCTTTCCCTTCACTTATAAACGCCAACAGCAGCTATTTTCCACCCCAAAAGGCGTCAGATTCTCTAATTTTTTTTGATAAATCGCAAAAAAAGCTAGCGTTTACTCTAATTTTATGATAAACTGAAGGCGTCCCGAAGAGGGAGAGAGTATATCATCATACAGGAGTGCAAAAAGCTATGAACGATCTCACTAAACCTTTCAAGCGTCTGCCGGTGGCCCTCATCGGCACTGGTTCCTATGTACCTGAAACCCGCCTCACGAACTCCGATTTGGAGAAGATGGTGGACACCTCGAACGAATGGATTATCGAGCGAACAGGCATTGAAGAGCGCCGCATCGCCGCCCCCGGCGAAAGAACGAGTGATATGGCCACTCAGGCTGCCAAGCGCGCCATGGAGGCAGCTGGTGTCACCCCTGAGGAGATTGACCTCATCATCGTAGGCACTGTAACTCCGGACACCTTCACCCCCTCCACCGCATGCTATGTGCAGGCAAACATCGGCGCTGTGAACGCCGCTGCCTTTGACATCTCCGCTGCCTGCTCCAGCTTCCTCTTCGCGCTGAAGACAGCAGTGCAGTACATCGGCTGCGGTCAGGCCCGCACGGCCCTCATCATCTCCTCCGAGAAGCTCAGCCACATCGTGAACTGGGAAGACCGCAGCACCTGCGTGCTCTTTGGTGATGGCGCCGGTGCTGCCGTGCTGCGTACCGGCACAGGCGAGGAAGGTGACAGCGCCATTCTTGCCTCCGACATCGGCTCGGACGGCACACTCACGGACCTCCTGCTGGTACCCGGTGGTGGCTCTGCCATCCCCACCACGGAGGAAAACATCCACGAGAAGCTGTACACACTTGCCATGCGCGGCAATGAGGTGTTCCGCTACGCCGTGGCGCACATGAAAGACTCCGCGCTCTCCCTCATTGAGCGCACCGGCATTAAGCCCGAAGAAGTCGCCCTTGTGATTCCCCACCAGGCAAACCTCCGCATTATTAATGCCGTTGCTCAGCGCCTCGGCATCCCCGTGGAGCGCGTCTTCATCAATCTTCAGAAGTACGGCAATACCTCCGGCGCCGCTTGCGCAATTGCACTGGATGAGGCCATCCGCTCCGGCAAAGCCAAGAAGGGCGATATCGTCCTCATGGTTACCTTCGGTGCCGGCCTCACCTGGAGTAGCGCCGCCATTCGCCTGTAAATCAAGCGAGTTACCCGCTTAGGCTTTACCCCCTGTCCCGGGCACAGACTGCACTTGTGCCCGGCAGAGGGAGCTTAAAGCGTGCCTTTGAACTCGCAGTCCCTTTTGTCCTTCCGGATTACTAGCTACGTTACACGCAGCTCAGCTTTCAGCCCTGAGCTCGCAGCTTTGTGCACTCGTAGCACGCGAGAAGAGCCGCTGGTATTCCCCCGCACCTGCCCGGCAGCCTTTGCCTTTGTGGTGGCCCTCGTGGCAGAGCAGAGCAAAGCCCCGCGGCGCATCTGGGCTGTGGCGGATGCCCTGCCCATGCAGGAGCGCGTGGCCGCAGAGCTCCCGCTGTGGGATACCCCCTGCGTCTTCATCCCCGAGCGTGAAATTCATGTCAATAACGGCCTGAGCGACCCAGACCTCGCAGCAGAGCGCCTAGAAGCCCTGCGCGCCATCTCAGCCCCGCCCGCAGCCCCGCAGGTGGTGGTCGTCACCGCCGCCGCGCTGAACCAGCCAGCTCCCGTCTTTGCCATGGCGGCAGAGGGCACCACCATCTGCCTGAAAACCGGTGAAGAATACTCCCCGGAGAGCCTTTGCAAAGCCTTCACAGAACATAGCTTTGAGCGCGTGGAGCAAGTCACGGCCCGCAGCCAGTGGAGCCTCCGTGGCGGTATTCTGGACGTCTTCCCCCTGCAGTCTCCCTGGCCGCTGCGTGTGGAGTTTTTCGGGGATGAGGTGGAAAGCATCCGCGCGTTTGATGTGGATAGCCAGCTCTCCTTCCGCAAGCTGGCGGATGCCGAGCTCGTGCTGGATGAACCGCCGGCAGACCGCCCGCTGCGGGATTTCATTTCTAAGGAAGACTGGGTTATTTCCCTACCCGGTTGTGGAGAAGCGGGTGATGTGCTCGTGTTCGAGAACCCGCCGGATGTGGTAGATGTGGTACCCGAGCTGGATGCGCTGAACGAAAAAGACCCCCTCGCCTTCTTCGGCACACCATTGGGCAGCTTTGACACCGGTGACTTCGTGATGCAGGAGGCCCGCCGTGCCCTCGCTCGCCAGAGCCTGCTGAAGTGGCGTGAAGAAAAATGGCGTGTGGTCATGTTCTTCCCGCATGAAGGTGAGAAAAAACGCTTTGAAGAGATATGCGGTGAGGATGAAGCATGGCGAGCCGTGCAGAGCCGGGATGGCGACCTCCCCTTCGGCTTCACCGTGCCGGGTGCCAAACTGGCCGTGCTCTCCGCGGCAGAAATCTTCGGCCGCTATTCCTCCCCCCGCGCCCGCAAGCGCGATGACCGCGAGGACCGCCTCCGTCGTGAGCGCGCTCAGGCGCCCCTGCGTGAAATCGCCCCGGGAGACCTCGTCATCCACTCCGCGCATGGCCTCGGCCGCTTCGTCGGCATCGTGCAGGACGACAAAACGGGCGAGCAGGAACTGCACATCCAGTACGCCGGCGGCGTGCTGCTGCGCATTCCTCTGCAGCAAAGCCACCTCGTAAGCAAGTATGTGGGCCTCGGTGCCAAAGCGCCTGAGCTCTCCCGCTTGGGCGATGCCCGCTGGCGCCGCGCCTGCCAAGCCGCTGAGCGTGCTGTGCAGGATTACGCCGCCCAGCTGCTGGAAGTACAGGCCGAGCGCGAGAGCAACACCGGCTATGCCCACCCCGCGGATTCCTCGTGGATGTGGCAGTTTGAATCCTCCTTCCCCTACCGCGAAACGCCGGACCAGCTCCGCGCCATCAATCAGTGCAAGGCGGATATGGAAGCCCCCCGCCCCATGGACCGCCTCATCTGCGGCGATGTTGGCTTCGGTAAGACAGAAGTGGCCATCCGTGCCGCCTTCAAATGCGTCACCGGCGGGCGTCAGGCCGCCATCCTCGCCCCCACCACTGTGCTGGCGGACCAACACTACCGCACCTTCCGCAGCCGCATGAGCGAGTACCCGGTCCGCATTGAGCTCCTCAGCCGCTTCACCCCCGCCAAAAAGGCTGCCGAAATCGTGGAGGGCATGCGTAATGGCGACGTAGACATCGTGGTCGGCACGCACCGCCTCATTTCCAAAAACGTATCCTTCAAAAATCTCGGCCTCGCGGTCATTGATGAAGAGCAGCGCTTCGGGGTGCGCCACAAGGAGCAGTTCAAGCGCATGTTCCGCATGGTGGATATGCTCACCCTCTCCGCCACCCCCATCCCCCGTACCCTGTACGTGGCGCTCATGGGCGCTAGGGATATGAGCACCATTGACACAGCCCCGCTGAACCGCCTGCCCGTACAAACAGCCGTCTGTCCCTACAGCGAGGAGCTCATTGCCCGAGCCATCGAGCGCGAGCTTGCCAGAAACGGCCAAGTCTTCTTCCTCCATAACCGCGTGCAGAGCATTCACAGCGTGGCGGAAACCCTCCAGCGCCTCGTGCCAAAAGCACGCATCGTCATCGGCCACGGCCAAATGGACAAGAGCGACCTCGAGTGCGTGATGCGTGATTTCGTGGCAGGAAAAGCGGATGTACTCCTCTCCACCACCATCATCGAGAGCGGTATCGACATCCCGAACGCTAACACCATCATCATTGACCGCGCAGACCGCTTCGGGCTGGCGGACCTCTACCAGCTCCGCGGCCGTGTGGGCCGCGGTGGGCACCGAGCCTATGCTTACCTCCTCCTACCTCCGGATGCCCTCTGCACCTCCGATGCCCGCAAACGCGTGGCCGCCATCAAGCAGTACACCGAGCTCGGCAGCGGTTTCAAAATCGCCATGCGCGACCTCGAAATCCGCGGCGCAGGCAACCTCCTCGGCACCCAGCAAAGCGGCCACATCGCCGCCATCGGCTTTGAGCTGTACTGCCAGCTCCTCCGCCAATCCATCGAGCGCCTTCAGGGCAAAGCACCCGCCATTCGTGCAGATGCCCAGCTGAAGGCGGATTTCCTCTGCGTGAGCGAGGCCGTGCTCGCCACCCGCCCGGACGCGGAAAACCTCATCGGCGCCTTCATCCCGGAGGCATGGGTGGAAAGTACCCAAACCCGCATGGCCTGCTACTCCCAGCTAGCCAAAGCCCTCACCGAGGATGATGTGGATGACCTCGAGCGCCAGTGGATTGACCGCTTCGGCCGCCTCCCCCGCCAAGCTCGTAACCTCCTCATCTGCCACAAAATCAAAATCATCGCCTCCCGCCGCAATATCTCGAACGTCGAAATCTCGGGACAAAAACTCATGCTCACCCGCAATAAGGATTACATCCTGCTGGACCGCCGCTTCCCCAGACTCGCCAAAATAAAGCCCGCTGATAAACTCCGCGAAACGCTCAGGTTCCTGCAGGAGATGTGATACGCCCAGAGAATAAGCAACTACCCAAAAGTTGGTTTATAAGTTCTCCACTTGTTTTAACTAACAACTTGCAGGAGCAAAGGTGTTAGGATAAAAGGGAGGCATGAACTATATAGCTGCGTTGGCGTTACTGGTGGCGGTGATGGCGTGTCTGGTGGGGGAATATGTACGGCTAGAGCACCTAAAAAGGCGAGTGGAGGGTGCGTGGAACCAATGGAACCACGCAACGCGGCGCCGCAATGAGCGTCTGGGGGATTTTGTGGCGGTGCTGGCGAGTTACCTACCGCAGGAAGATGAGCTGGCGCGGGAGATGCGGCGTTGGGTAACAGACAGCGGACGGGCGCTTGCGGCACAGCACGGGGCACCAGCCCTGGGCTGCGGGGCAAAGCTGAGCGAAGCCGAGCGGCACTTGCAGGTAATGATGCGCAGCTCTGGACGCGCGGTGGAGAGCAGCACAGAGCTGCGGGATAACGTGCAGCTGCAGGAGCTGTACCAAGCGATGGCGACATCACACCTCATGCAGAGTGCAGAGACGCAGCATTACAACCGGCTGGTGCATGATTATAATGCGGCGCTGTCAGCGCCAATGACGCGCCTACTGGCACCGGTGCTGGGCTTCTGCGCGATGGAGGAAATCAGTCAGGGACGTCGGCAGCGATAAAAGCTAAATCAAAAAGCCCGCGGCCTGAGAGGCTGCGGGCTTTTCGGAATAAAAACCGGAGTAAGTTTTACTTAGCTTCTTCCACGGTCACCTTGGCGTTGCGAGCCAGAAGGTCAATCACCTTGGAGGTGATGATGGAAAGGCGGATACCGGTCATGCGGTTCTCGCGCTGCAGCTTGCGGATGAAGCTCTTGATGTTCTTCTCGCGAGCCTGCTCAGCCATGTTGGTGATGGCCTGAAGCATTTCGTTATCGGTAGCGGTGATCATCTCACGGCGAGCAATCTCCTGCAGAGCGAAGTACACGCGCAGGTTGCGCTCGGTCTCAGCCTTAGCCTCCTCGCGCATGGCGTCCATATCCTTGGCGGCGTCGTAGTTACCGGCCTGGATAGCGGCGTAAAGCTTGCGCTGCACGGTGTTCTCGTTCTCACGCTCCACAAGGTCGCCGGGAAGAGCGAAGGTGAGCTGGTCAGCGAGCTTCTCAGAAATCTGGTCAGCCTTAGCCTCATCATTGCTGCGCTCCTTGCTGCTCTTGAGGTTCTCGCGAACGATGTCGCGGATTTGCTCCATGGTCTTGCCGGGAAGAGCTGCAGCGAAGAGCTCCTCAGTCACAGCGGGAACCTGCTTCTCACGCACCTCCTTCACCACGCAGGAGAAGGTAACCTCCTTACCAGAAAGGTCAGAGATGGGAAAGTCCTCCTTCAGCTTGGCAACGATGTCCTTGGACTCGCCAGCGGAAACGCCCTCAAGGCCCTCAGCAAGCTCGGGGATGAAGCGCTCATCCTGCAGGCTTACCCAGTAATCCTCACGGCCCTCAAGGAAGCCTACGCTCTTGCCGCAGTACTCGGCGGTGGGCTTACCCTCGCAGGTGGTCTTGAAGTCCACCACAACGATGTCACCCTTAGCACTGGCGCGCTCTACGGGCTCGTGCTTGGCGGAAGACTCAGCAAACTTCTGGAGAGTCTCGTCGATTTCGGAGTCAGCCACCTCAGTGGAGGGAACGGTCACCTCGATGCCCATGTACTCGGGGAGCTCGAACTCGGGCACCACGGTAAGGGTGGCGGTAAGGGTGTAAGAACCATCCTCAGCGATGGTGCCTTCGGGGGTACCGAAGTCCAGCACCTTCAGGTCGGGATTCTGCTCGAGGCACTTGTCCTGAATGTCGCTCTTGAGGCGCATTTCAAGCTCTTCGTTCACGTCAGCGGCATAACGCTTGGCGATAACGCTCTTGGGGGCCTTGCCGGGGCGGAAGCCGGGCAGACGAACGCTCTTGGAGTATGCGGCAAGGATGGAGTCCTTGGCGGCGGCCACATCACTGGCCGGAACGGTGGCGCTCAGGCTTACCTGACAATCGCTGATTTTGTTGATGCTGATTTCCATAATAACTAGAGGTTTGAAAAATTTTCGCGTGGCGCATTATAGCCCTGAAAGCACACAAAAGCAAGCGCATAGTGTGAGATGACGTATTTTTTGAGGCAAAAAGAGAGATTTCTTAAGGAAGAACCAGCTGCGCAAGGGGATGGGGGCGAGCCGCTTTCTCTCCTAATCCCACAAAAAAGCAGTTCATACAATGCGGCGACGCCTTTTTCCAGCTCTGAGCTGTGGGATGTTTTTTCCTTGCCTCCGGGCGGGGCATCTGCTAGAATGCCGGAGTATGAAACGAGCATTTTTCACTGGGCTTGTGATGGCGCTGGTGGCTGGGTGGTTACACCCGGCAGCAGCTGCCGAGCGGAAGCCGAATATCATACTGGTACTGGTGGATGACATGGGGTGGGGAGACCTTGGCCTCAACCAACCGGCAGAGCATGCAGATACGCCGCGCATAGATACCCCCACGCTGGACCGTCTCGCCACACAGGGCGCGCAGCTGCGCCGCCACTACACATGTGCCCCCGTATGTGCCCCGGCTCGCGCCTCACTCTTCACCGGTCTGCACCAAGGGCATGCAGAAGTCATCCGTAATAACAGTTTTGATGCCGCCTTGGAAAACGGCCACACACTAGCCAGCGTGCTGAGAGCTGCGGGCTACAGCACAGCCCTCATCGGCAAGTGGGGCATAGGCGGTGGCCGTGAGAGCGGCGGCACTCCCACCACCTGCCCGGCATGGCCCACCCTGCGCGGATTTGATTACTTCTTCGGTTACAATAACCACTTGGCAGGCCACCGCCATTACCCGCTAGAGGAAAGCAATGCGGACCCCGAGACACACCGCAACGCCATCTGGGATGGTGATGAGATGATTACCGACGCGCTGGCAGGCTGCTACTGCACAGACCTCTTTACCGCTCGCGCCAAAAAGTGGATAGTGGACCAACACACAACTGACAGCAGCAGGCCCTTCTTCTTGGCCCTTACCTATGTAGCCCCTCACGCCCGCTTGGGCATCCCTGCAGGCCCTTATCCCGCAGGCGGTGGCCTGAACGGCGGTGTTCAGTGGCTGGGTACTCCCGGCAGAATGATTAATACAGCTAGACCAGAAAGCTGGGATAGCTTTATCCACCCCCAATACCGTGAAGCATGGCAGAATTACGCACGTGAGCGCTATGGCAATAGCGCCCCCCACAAGCTCATGACTGCTCGCCGCCACGCCTCTATGATTACCCGAGTGGATGAAGCACTCGGAGACCTCGTGCAGCTCTGCGAGGATTTGGGCATTGCGGATAATACCGTCATCATCTTCACCAGCGACAATGGCTCCCATGATGAGCCGGGTGCTGTGGGCGGTTTTGCCGGGCACCCCGCACCAGCGCAGGACCCCTCATTCTTCCGCAGCTACGGCAATCATGACGGCATCAAGCGTGATGTGTTTGACGGCGGCCTGCGTGTACCCTGTGTGGTGTACGGTCCGGGCATTGTAAAGAGCGGCCTCATCAGCAACACTCCCACACAGTTCCAGGACTGGATGGCCACCGTGTGTGATTTAGCGGATATTCCCGCCCCCATGCGCTGCGATGGCACATCCCTGCTGCCTCTACTGCAAGGGCATGATACGCTCAGCACCCAGCCGAACCGCGTGCTGTACGCAGAGTACGCTTTCGGCGGTGGCATGGCCCAGTACCGCGACTACACAGCCGACAAGCGCGGCCGCACCCGCGGAGAACAGCAGGTGCTCATCTTCTTTGACCACCGCACCCGCCGTTGGCTGAAAGCCCTCCGCACCGGCATCAGCACCGGTCAGGAAGACTGGGAGCTCTATGATACTGAGGCGGACCCGCACGAAAGCACACGCCTGCCGGAATCAGCCAACGCGGATATGCAGAGATTCCTTTGCAACCTCGCTCTCTGGAACCGCCGCGCCTATGATTACTATCGTGACCCGCAGGCTCCCCGCCGCAATAACAGCTGCGGTGGCTTCCGCAACTACGATATGAACCTCGTGCCCGCAACTCCGGACGCCACCACGGATGACGGCACCGGCCTTTACATGCAGCAGGTGCAAGCTACCGCCCCCTGGGTACCCGCGGCGGTGGACGCCCCGGTCACGGCTGATTTGCGCATCGAGAACCCGAACGGTATCACCCTGCCCGCCGGCACCATCACGACCTTCACCGGTTACATCAATGTGCCAGTTACTGGCCACCACTGGCACTTCTACCTTACCCTCAGTGATGTTCCCGGCTCCCGTGCCTTCGTGAAGCTGCATAACTTCAACCTCATCGACGCGGACGCCTCCTACACCCCTGGCACCACCGCCACAGAGAGCGCTGCAGCTAACACCGTGGAGCTGGATGCCTCTCGCACCGGCTTTAAGGGCATTCCCCTCGCCGCAGGTCTGCACCCCATCACCATCACTGTGGTACAGGGCGAATCCGGTCCCGGCACCCTCAAATTAGAATGGAACCGCGGCCCGCAGAACGGACAGCAAACACCCCGTGTGCCTATCCCTGCAGAGGCTTTCCGCCCCGGCCCCATCTATGTGCCGGCCGTACCCGCAGCAGAATAACTCAACCACAAGGCTTCGACTTCATAGTGCCTCGTTCCCACCCGTGGAATGAGGCGCTTTTTTTCTGCTAACACAGCGGGAGACAGGGTGGATTTGTGTTTTCATTTGCCAAAAAGTGAGGGCTATGTTAAACTAAGCGCATGCAGACAGGGATTGAAGAAAAAGTGGACGCGCTGTGCAAGCGGCACTGTGCCTTTGCCCTGTATGCCCTGCCCGGTGAAAAGAAAGCTCATTTTTGCATGGCCGCAGATGGCCGCACAGAGAAAGCTGGCAGCTTAGGAGCAGGTTTTATCGTGGCGACATTCACCGGAGAGCAGATCTTCATCCCCGCAGAGCTGGAGGAGCCGCCCGCCATGGCCGATGCATGGCCGGAGCTGGAGCAAGCCCCCGAACATCCTGCCACCACACGCGAGCAATATTCAACCCTTTTCAAGCTCTACACCGGATATATCCATAGCGGACGCGTACGCAAAATTGTGCTGGCCCGCACGGCAGATGAGGCCGTGACTCCCGATTTCTCTCCCTGCCGAGCCTTCCTGCAGGCCTGTGAAGCCCAGCCGGAGGCGTTCAAAGCACTGGTACATACCCCCCAGCATGGCACATGGCTTTTCTGCACTCCGGAGCAGCTCATCACCGGGCATGACACGGACTGGCACACCATGGCGCTGGCCGGCACCCGCATGCCCTGCCGCCTGCCATGGGATTCCAAAAATCGCAGAGAACAAGCGCTGGTGACGGAATTCGTGCGCGAAATCCTCACCCCGCTGGCCGACGAAATCCGCGAAAGCCAGCCAGAAAACCTGCGAGCCGGCAATATCGAGCACCTCTGTACACGCTTTCACCTGCGCATGCCTCAGGAGAATCTGCTCCGCGTGCTGGCCCAGCTGCCCCCCACGCCGGCCGTATGCGGCTCACCCGTGGAGACAGCCCGCGAGCTGTTGCTCTCCACCCCGGACATTAACCGCAGCTGTTACGCGGGATATCTGGGTCCATGGGATAAAAGCTCGGTACAGCTCTACGTTTCCCTGCGCTGCATGCAGATATTCCCGGGCTTCTGCCGCCTGTATGCCGGTGGTGGCCTCATGCCGGATTCTGATGAGGAAAGCGAATGGCAAGAAACCCACGCGAAGATGCAGACCATGAGGGCGCTTATCAGGTAAATTCGCGCGTGTAAAGTACATATTATTACCAAGGGGTATGAGTGAGCATTTGTTCAAGGTAACCGGCATGAGCTGCTCTGCCTGCTCAGCCCGAGTGGAACGCGCCGTGGCCCCCATACCCGGTGTGCAGAGCGTGCAGGTGAATCTACTGACCGGTAGCATGCGGGTACACCTCACAGGCGAACAAACGCCGGAGGTCATCATCTCCGCAGTCGAGGCCGCTGGCTATGGCGCCACCCTCAGTACCGGAGAGCGCCTGAGCACGCAACGAGGAGACGCTGGGCTGAAACGCCGCTTTTTCACCTCTGCCGCGCTCCTGCTGCCGCTGATACTGGTGCACCACCTGTGGCACGACACACGCTCAGACGTGGTACAGCTCCTGCTCGCCCTGCCCGTGCTGTGGCTGAACCGCCATTTTTTCGTGAATGGCTTCAAGGGCGTACTGAAAGGAGCCGCGAATATGGACACACTCGTGGCACTGGGTGCCGGGGCGGCCATGGCGGATGGTCTGGCCAATTTATATTTCCATCACCGCGGCGTCTGTTATTTCGAGAGTGCCGCGATGATTGTGACACTCATCACGCTGGGCAAGTGGCTGGAAGGCAGAGCCACCAGCCGGACCGGCGGCGCACAGATAAAACAACAGCGGAGAGCGAGCTGGCCGGCGTCATCTCGCTGGTGGGTGAAGCCTCAGCCACCAAGGCGCCCATCTCCCGCTTGGCGGACCGCATTTCCGGGGTATTCGTACCGGTTGTCGTCGGCGTCTCCCTGCTGACGGCTATCGGCTGGTTCCTGAGCGGAGCTGGAGTGGGTTTTGCGGTATCATGCGCCATTGCGGTGTTAGTTATCAGTTGCCCCTGCGCGCTGGGTCTCGCCACGCCTGTGGCCATCATGGTGGGCACAGGGCGCGGCGCCGAATGCGGTATTTTATTCCGGAACGGCACAGCTCTGGAGAACGCCCACCGTGCCACCACAGTGCTACTGGATAAAACCGGCACTATCACCACCGGACACCCGACCGTGACAGATGTCATCCCCGCAGCCGGGTACACGAAAGAAGAATTGCTCAGGCTCGCGGCAGATTTGGAAAGCGAGGGTAATCACCCGCTGGCAGAGGCCGTACGAAAAGCCACAGCAGCCCTCACACCACACGGCATCACGAATGCCACCTACCACCCCGGCCGTGGCATCACCGCCACCATCTCCGGCATCCCCTGCGCCGCCGGAAATGCCGCATTCATGCAGGAACTGGGCATCACCACACCGGATACGGCTGCCCTCGCAGCCCAAGGCAAAACACCTATTTTCTTCGCCCAAGGGCAGACGCTGCTCGGCACCTTAGCCGTGGCAGATTCGCTGAAACCGGAAACACCGGCCGCCATTGCAGCGATGAAAAAACTTGGTCTGCGCGTACTCATGGTTACCGGTGATAATGCCCGCACGGCAGAAGCCATTGCCCGCCGTGCCGGAGTGGATGAAGTGCATGCCGATGCGCTGCCACAAGACAAGGATGCGCTCGTTCGCCACCTGCAAGCAGCAGGGCAGCGCGTGCTCATGGTGGGAGACGGCATCAATGACGCCCCAGCCCTCACGAGGGCAGATGTGGGCATGGCTATCGGAGCCGGTACGGATATCGCCATGGAATGTGCGGATATCATCCTTGTGCGCAGCAACCTGATGGACGCCGTAGCTGCGCTGCGCCTCAGCCACGCCGTGCTGCGAAACATCCGCGGCAATCTCTTCTGGGCCCTCCTGTACAACTGCCTCGCTATCCCCCTCGCGGCCGGGCTTTTCTTCCCCTTCACCGGCTGGGTTCTTCACCCTGCCGTGGCCGCAGCTGCCATGGGCATGAGCAGCTTCTGCGTGGTCACTAATGCTCTAAGACTACGCCGCTTCCAACCTATTCCACTCCAAACCATGAATACCATCACGATTAAAGTAGACGGCATGATGTGCCCCCATTGCGAGGCTCACGTCACCAAGGCCCTGCTCGCTCTCCCCGGGGTTGCTGATTGCAAGGCTGACCACAAGGCAAAACTCGTCATCCTCACCACCACACAGGATATTCCCATCGCCACCCTTCACGACACCATCACCGAGCAAGGGTATACAGTACTGTAAAATCAGGGCTTTTCGTCCTGAATACACAAAAAAATGACAAAAGCGCGATAAAAAACTTGACACAGGGAACGGAATGCGGTATTCTCCCTGCCCGTTCCCGGACAATTTATCAACCACAATCAATTACATCATGCGTTCCGTTATCGTACGTAAAGGAGAACCGATCGACCGCGCTCTTAAGCGCCTCAAGACCAAGCTGGACACCGAGGGTATCCTCGAAGAAATGCGCCGTCGTCGCGCTTTCGAGAGCCCCATGGATGAGAAGCGCCGCAAGGCTCGCTCCGCCAGCAAGCGCAACAAGGTAAAGTGGCGCTTCACCAACAAGGAAGAGATTCCCGCCGCTGCCGTAACCCCCGCTGCTGAGGCTTAAACCTTCTCCGTCTGGGAAATTTTCTGAAAAGACGCATCTGAAAAGATGCGTCTTTTTCTGTCTAAACAACTGCCAGAGAAAGAAAATCTATTTTTGGGCTTGAATGAAGGGCTGCTCTGTGCTAGTCTCATGCCGCTATGGAACCTGATTCACCTCACCTAAGGGGCTGCCTGGTCGTCTTTGAAGGCATTGACGGCACGGGCAAATCTACCCAAATTAAGATGTTGGCCGACTACCTGCGCAGCCAGGGTAAAGAAGTAATAACGGATTACGAACCCACCCGCGGCGAATGGGGCATGAAAGTGCGAAACGCAGCACTGAGCGGCGAACGTCTGAGTATAGGAGAGGAAATCAACTGTCTGCTGCAAGACAGGCGTGAGCATGTGCGCGAGCTGATTGAGCCTGCTCTGGAGCGCGGTGCTTGGGTTCTGCTGGATCGCTACTATCTTTCCATGATGGCCTATCAAGGAGCCTCCGGTGTAAACGTGGAGGAAATCCGCGAGATGAATGAAGAGTTTGCCACCATTCCGGATGTAGCATTCTGGCTGGATATTCCTGTGGAAATGGCCATGGAGCGCATGAACGCCCGGGGCAACGGAAAGGATGCGTTCGAAAATGAGACCTTCCTTCAGGCATGCTCTGATATTTACTCATCAATGGAAATGCCCTGGCTCTTCCGCATAGAGGCCGACGGCTCGATTGATGAAGTTCACGCTAAGGTGTGCGACATCATCCGCACCGAACTTGCCGGAGCATAATTTCATGCCAACTGCCCTTACACTACGCCCGTGGTGCCTGACAGACGCGCCGCGTGTCGCTGAGCTCATGAACAGCCCTGATGTTCTGCGCTATCTGACCTGCATGCTGCCTAATCCGTACACCTTAGCAGATGCTGAGGCCTTTCTGACGAAAGTAGTGGAACAAGGGCAGCCGCAGCGGGCTATTCTGTTTGACGGCAAAGTTGTCGGCTGCGTGGGAGTGCGCCCTGATTTCGAAACGCAGGACTGCATGCTGGGCTACTGGCTGGGCGCCGCTTGGCATGGCCGCGGCATTGCCACACAGGCGGTTGAGCAATTTCTGGAACTTCTGCCGGAGCTAGTACCGGGCACCAAGACGGTAACAGCCTATGTGTACGAGCCTAATATCGCCAGCATTCGTGTGCTGCAAAAATGTGGATTCTCCCATCAGGGAACACAGCCAGCCCCACCCCAAGCCGGGGACGGCAATAACTACCCCGGTCTTTGTTTTCGCAAAGCGCTCTGAGGAAATTATACCTTACGTCTGGCCCACTTGAGCTTGACAAGCATGCGATTCAGCACAAAGTACTCCACGGCCAAATCCACGGAGAAAAGCAGCCAGATACCCACGAGCGAAAGCGTCTCCGGCCAGAAGTAGTTCCACAGGAACAGGCAGCCCACGCGGAAAAAGCCCATGCAGCCGTACGACACGTACATCACGCGGCGAGTATCACCCGCGCCGCGAAGGCACATCTTCAGCATCAGCATGGCCGCATAGAAAGGCTCCACCAGCAGGAATACCTGCACCACAGGTACCGTGGCAGTCATCAGCCCCGCTGAATTGGAGGCAAAGATTTTCACGAAAATCTCAGGGAAGGCATAGAACGCCACGCCCATGAGCCCCATGAATATCACGCTGTAGCGCACGCATTTGCGGATAGTCTCTAACGCCAAGCGCACACTACCGGAGCCGAGATACTGCCCCACCAGCGTGGCTCCGGCCATACCAATAGCAAAGCCCGGCAGGAAACTCATGCTTTCAATGCGGATAGCAATGGTGTGAGCCCCCACATACGCATCTCCCAAGCCGGAAATGACGCGGAGCACGTAAATCTGAATGAGCCATATACCACCGATTTCCAACGCCTGAGACAAGCCAATACTCAGAATGCGGTACATGGTACGAAGATTCGGCAGGAGCTGGTGCAGGCTCAGATACAGCGGCGGCACATAAGTGGCAGCCTGCCCGGCGGCATATTCATCCAGCGAGGTGCCGGCCAAGCGGCGGCGCATCTTTGCCGCACGGCTCGCCAATATACCCAGAAGGATGCCCGCGGCAACAGCCATACCGGCCACCATACCCAGCGCTAGGCCTTCAATAAACATGCCGAAGCAGTACACAAATATCACACTGAAGACGATATTCAGGCCATCCACCGCTAGCATGATGAAGAAGGGAGTACGGGTATCACCGGCACCACGAAGCGCCGCATTCACAGCAAAAACGATACCCGAGAAAATAGCCACCCAACACCCGGTGTGCATGTACATAAGCGCCACCTCCTGGGCATAATCGCTGAGGGTAAGTGCTTTCGTAACAAGAAACTCTGCGGTCAGGTACATGAGCAGCGCAGAAAGCACACCGGCCAGCAGCCCCAGCACAGCCGCCTGATTGGCGGCATAATTCGCCTCGCCGAACTTTCGGGCACCCGTCATACGGCTCACGATAGCAGTGGCGCCCATACCGACGGCACCCTGCATAAGGAAGCCCAGCCACATGACATATCCGGTCACGCCGATGCCGGAGGCTATCTGCTCCGTCACCTCATCAGGCGTGTTCATGTGCGTGGCAAGGTAAAGAGAGGTGGAGGCACAAATGAAACTCATCACCTGCTCCAGCAGCGGCCAAAGCGCAATATGGATAATCTGACGCGGAAGACTAAGGCCGGCAAGACTGCCACCGAGCTGCCCTTTACCATGCAGCGCGGCGCGTACTTTACCTTCTCGCCCGTCTCCAACACTCATGACAGCACTATTTAAGCATATTTCTCTGACAAAGTGAAGCTAAAAGTGGCAATAAGTTCGGCTTGACTGAAAGGGGGTGTTGTGGTATATACGCTCGCGTATGAAGAAACTCATTCCTGTATTCATCATTGCCCTTGCCCTGAGCTCCTGTGCCACCAAGACTGTAAGCCGCACTGAGCTCTTCACCCCCACTACCGCCACCCTTATTAATTCTGAAGAACTTACCGGTATGATGTACTACGGTGCTGACGACCAGTACGACTACTTCACCCGCGGCTGGCAGCGCCTGCGCGTAGCCAAGACGGAGAACGCTGTTCCCTCCTACGCACGCTTCACCTTCAACCACTGGCAGGGTGGCAAGAAGTACACTGAATGCCTTCAGCAGAGCACGGTGAGCCAGCTGCAGAGCCTTCTGAGCGGTTTAAACAACGCCCAGACTCTCCCCTCTACCACCACTCCTGCCACCTCTACACCCACCACCACCCAGCAGCAGCGCGCTCAGATGATTCAGTCCATCCTGCAGAGCGCCATGCAGCGCTAATGGATATACTCCAGCCACACCGGAAACCATGGCCTCACATCCTCAGTTCCCGCGGGTAGATATGGCCGAGCGCCCCTTCATCCTCTTCTGGGAGGTGACTAGGGCCTGTGCTCTGGCCTGCAAGCACTGCAGGGCTATCGCCCAGCCGCAGGCCCACCCCAATGAACTGAGCCATGATGAAGCCATGGCTCTGGTGGATAAAATCGCGGAGCTGGCACCTCCCATGCTTGTGCTGACCGGGGGTGACCCGATGATGCGCAGTGACATCTTTGAGCTCATCTCCTATGCCACGCAGCGTGGCCTGCGCGTGGCTCTCAGCCCCGCCGCCACTAACCGCCTCGTCAATGCCGACTTTGCTCGGCTGAAGGAGGCCGGAGTGGTCAGCATGAGTCTCAGTCTTGATGGTGCCACACGCGAAACGCATGACCGCTTCCGCGGCGTGCCTCACACCTTCGAGCGAACCTTGCAGGCCGCACAGGCCGCGATGGACGCCGGAATCCAGCTTCAGGTAAACACCACCTTGGCAAAGTCAACCCTGCCGGAGCTGGATGGCTTCATCAAGCTCATGAACCAGATAAAGCCGGATGTATGGAGCGTCTTCGTCCTTGTGCCTACCGGGCGCGCCTCCCTAGAAGACCTGCCTACTGCCGAGCAGCTGGAAAACGTATGGCAGCGCTTGGAAGGCCTGCGCAGCACCCTACCTTTTGCCATCAAGACTACAGAGGGGCACCACTACCGCCGCGTGCTCATGCAAGCAGCCACTAAAGGCGGACAGCCTCCCCGCCACCTCATTCCCACCCGTGATGGTAAGGGTGTGCTTTTCATCTCTCACACCGGCGAGGTACAGCCCAGCGGCTTCCTTCCCCTCACTGCCGGCAACGTGCGAACGGATGATTTAGCTACACTTTACCGCACACACCCCATTTTCGTACAGCTGAGGGATGATGATGCCCTCGGTGGCAAATGCGGGCTCTGCGAATTCCGCCGGGTATGCGGTGGCTCCCGCGCTCGCGCCTTTGGCACCTGCGGTGACATGATGGCAGCTGAGCCGCTCTGCAACTACATTCCGGCAGCTCTTCGCAGAGGCTGAAAACTTTCACACTATTCCCGTCCATGATTAACATCACTCGCCTTTGGTGCGGCGCCGAGCAGCCCGCAGACCACATACGCTACGGCTTAGGACACGGCTCTGCCTCCCCCCACGCCAGCACAGCAGCCTGCTCCCCTACCTCCTCTCGCACGCGCAAACCCATCGTGGTGTGGAATATCACCCGCACCTGTAATCTGCGCTGCGTACACTGCTACGCGGACTCCCATGCGCAGAAGTACCCCGGCGAGCTCAGTCTGGAACAGTGCCGCGCCGTCATTGATGACCTCGCGGATTACAAAGTGAACGCTCTGCTGCTTTCCGGCGGCGAGCCCCTGCTCCACCCGCACCTGCCCGACCTGCTCCGCTACGCCACAAAAAGAGGGCTGAAAGTCACCATCTCCACGAACGGCACCCGCATTACCCCGGAATATGCAGCCATGTTCAAGAAACTCGGCGTAGCATATGTCGGCATCTCTCTGGATGGCATCGGAGCCGTGCATGATTCCTTCCGTGGTGTGGAAGGCGCCTTTGACGGCGCTATCCGTGGCTTCAAACGCTGCGAGGAAGTCGGCCAGAAAACCGGCCTGCGCCTCACACTCACGCGCAACAACGTGCAGAGCATGGAGGAAATCCTGAACTTCATTGAGAACGAAGGCATCCAGCGCGTATGCTTCTACCACCTCGTACCGACCGGCCGCGGTGTGGATGTAGCCAGCCTGAAGCCGGAAGAAGCCAGGGCCGCGCTGGATATGCTCATCGCCCGCGCTGAAGCTTGGCATGCCGCCGGGCAGACGCGCGAGCTACTCACCGTCACCCAGCCAGCGGATGGCATTTACATCCTGCTGCGCCAGCTTCGTGAGGGCTCCCCTCTTGCTGCTCAAACGCTGAAGCTTCTGGGATGGAATGGCGGCGGCGCCAACTCCTCCGGACGCGGCATCGCAAACATTGACACTCAGGGCAACATCCACCCGGACCAGTTCTGGCAAAGCGTCACCCTCGGCAATGTTAAAACACAGAAGTTCTCTGATGTGTGGGAAGCATCTGCTGAGCCATCCGCTGCGGAACTGCAAAAACTCCGTGGCTCCGAAAATCCCCTCGAACGCCAGAAACTGCTCAGCGGCCCCTGTGCCACCTGCAAGCACTTTGCGCTCTGTGGCGGTGGCTTCAGAACGCGAGCCGCCTTCGCTAATGGCCATTGGTTCGGCAGTGATCCCGGCTGTTACCTTACAGAAGAAGAACGCCAGACTGAAATTAAGCTCTGAACGCGCTGACACGCTTTTTTCTCAGGCCGCAGCTCACCCTGCGGCCTTTTTCATGAAAAATTAGCGTTTTTTTCCTGAAATTTCCTGAAAAATCGCCTTTTTGCTTGCATAAAGTGAAACAATGTGATATCACTATTTATGTCATGAAGCGCTTACTCCTTTCTACACTTCTTCTCGCTATGCTCGGCACAGCGTATGCCGACATTCAGGCGCCCCCTGCGTCTGAGTATACCGCCACTCGTAAGCTCGGCCGCGCCCTCGGTAACATTTTCTACGCCATCGAGGAGCTGCCGGTAACCGTCATCCGCTGGAACTCCGCTGAGGGCAACTATGCTGGCGCCTCCGTGGGTCTCGTTGAGGGCGTTACCCGCACCCTTACCCGCATGGGCTACGGCTTCTATGAGCTTGTAACTTTCTGGGCACCCACCTACAAGTGCACCTATCGTCCTCCCTATCAGGGAAGCTGCGGTCGCAGCGGCCTTAAGGAGTACAATGTATGGTCCGGCTTCTCCGAATTCCCCGAAGAGCTCGGCTTCCAGTCCGATGTGCCCTACACTCGTGTAACCGGTCAATAATGACCCGAGGGTGCTAAGGATCGCGACCTGAGTACCTTCAACACAAATTAAAAGTTTTTCTCTCCCCACCCCCGGCGCGCACCGGGGGTGGACTTTTTTTATTTATTCGCGCGACACAACAAAAAGCGCCTAGACTTTACGCATGCAAAAAGAGTACAGCAGGCCTATCAATGAGATTTTTTCCCGCCAAACAAGAACGTCAGAATAAGAAACGTAGGAGCACAAAAACCAATGAAGAAGTATTGCAACATCCCGCCGGCTCCCATTC
Organism: Akkermansia sp.; assembly: GCA_045652085.1. Lineage (GTDB taxonomy): Bacteria > Verrucomicrobiota > Verrucomicrobiia > Verrucomicrobiales > Akkermansiaceae > Akkermansia. The sequence continues at coordinate 3,686 of JAZRTR010000011.1, read as the reverse complement.
CCTCGTCTATGGCATATATAACACCAAAGACACCACAAATAAACGAGATAATGAGATAGATAACGCAACCTGTAGGAAGACCTTCTTTCTTAGGGATTTCAGATTCCCCCAACATGGCTCTGCGTTGAGCTTCCTTCTCAGCCCTGCGCTTGGCTTTATATAACTCACGGATTTGCTCGCCATCCAAATACATGTCCGGCTTCGGAAGTACAGGCGGAGGCGGCGGAAGCACAGGTGAAGGTTTCGGAAGCACAGGCGGCGGGAGTTCTACAGGAAGCACCTGCCGAGTCTGTGCAGAGGCATTATCCAAGTAAGACAGCCATTGGCGAGCACTCTGCCAACGCTTACGGCGAGACATGTGCAGAGCAATGTCAATAGACGTCAGAAGTTCATGGCTGAAACGACGGCGCAATTCTTCACTCCGGGACAACAGCGGTAGATTATCCTCCACCACGCGGGAAAGGGCTCGCTGAGGGTCATTGCCGGTAATAAGTCGGAAACAGGTAGCCCCCAGAGAATACAAATCCGTCCAAGGACCATTCTTATCACCATCACTGAACTGCTCCAAGGGCCCATACCCGGGCGTCCCCATCAGGGTGAGGGAATACGAGGTATTCAGCGCACGTGCCGTGCCGAAGTCTATCAGCACAGGGTCACCATCATGCTCCAGCAAAATATTCGGAGGCTTAATATCACGGTGCAACACACCCTCTCCGTGCAGGTATTCAAGCGTCTCCAGAAGCTGCCTGAGGATAGGCAGCAGCCACTCCTCACTTATCTCATCTGGTGGTGGAGCCGCCTTATGTATATCTATCCCCGGCACCGGCGGCATCACATAATACGCCGTGCCCAATGCCTCAAAAGTGGTCAGCACCGGCACAATCCCGGGGTGGCTCAGCCCCGCCAGCATGCGAGCTTCATCCAAAAAACGGTCCAGCGCCCATTGAAACTCATCAGTCTGTTCTTCAGAGGCCGGGCCCACCGTCAGATTCACGGAATGGCGGTGAGAACAATGCCGCGGAAAGTTTTCTTTTATCACTACCGGCCTATCTGTAGCCGCTTCATGCGCCAGATAGGTCACGCCGAAACCACCTTGGCCCAGTTTACGATCTATAACGTAAGCCCCCAGCTCAAACCCCGGAGGCAACTCCGAAGAATGGACTACAGTCTGGGCTGTGGGTATGTTGTTCATAGCGTACTACGAACTTAATTATATCATGCACATGGCCATTAGCAAGCATTTTCAACTAAGCCAACGAGCAAGATTGCGTCTAAGAGAATGCACCTAATTTGATTTCCCGCAGGATTGCTCTGCGATTACCTCGATGATTTCCTTGGTTCTTTAATGAACAACGCTCCGAAAAATGCGCCGATTACCATGCCGACTATACCTCCGCCACCTCCGCCAATACTTCCGCCAATTATCCCGCCAATTACCACCCCGAGTATAAAACAGGCTAAAATCCCCCCCACGCCATTCGCATCAGCTTGCTGTGTGGCAGGGGAATTGGCAGCCAGAGCTTGTTTCTCTGGGGCCTTCGTCTGCACCTGAGCATGGGCCGGCGCAAGTTTTTCCAGCCATTCCTGTGCACTCTGCCAGCGGTCTTTGCGAGGTACACGCATAGCCTTATCAATAGTACCAAGGAAATCTGAGGAAAAGCGTCCTTGTAATTCTTTACGCTCAGTCAACAATAGAAGATCATCCTCCTCCATGCGCCCCACGGCGTCCTGCGGGACTTCGCCGGTAATCAGGTAATAACATGTGGCGCCCAGCGAATACAAATCCGTCCACGCACCGTTCTTGCCATGAGCTGTGAACTGCTCTGATGGACTAAAGCCCGGAGAGCCAATCCGCGTGAGAGTATGCGTTGCATCAGATGAGCGCGCGGTACCGAAATCGATAAGCAGCGGTGAGTCGTCCTCACGCAACAGGATATTCGAAGGCTTAATGTCACGATGCAATAAGCCCTTCCCATGCAGGTAACCAAGAGCCTCCAGAAGCTTCTGCAGCACGGGGCGCAGCCATTCTTCATTTATCGTCTGCGGAGAAGGAGCCGCCTTATGAATCTCCTTGCCCTCCACCTGAGGCATCACATAATACGCCGTCCCCAAAGCCTTGAACGCCGTCAGCACAGGCACTATACCGGGGTGACTCAGGCGGACAAGCACCTTCGCCTCATCCAAAAAGCGAGTCAGCGCCCACTCATAGAGCTCTTTATCCTCCGCAGATGACGGGCCTACCGTCAAATTAGTTGTGTGGCGCTGAGAACATTCCCGAGGAAAATTTTCCTTTATCACCACAGTCCTATCCGTCACAACTTCATGCGCCAAATAGGTCACCCCAAAGCCACCATGCCCCAGCTTGCGCTCTATAACATAGTTCAACAGCTCATACCCCTTCGGAAGTTCAGAGGAATTGATAATAGTCTGCGCTGCGGGTATACTGTTCATGGCGTAATATGGACGTCATTATATCACGCAGATGCCCAATGACAAGCTTTTTTCCCCTACCCGCCTAAAGACGAAGGCGGCAGTTCCGAGAGTAGACCGCGCAGCAGACAAAGCCAGTGAGTAAAAACGCGACAATGCAGCACCCCGCTTTATGCCACCCCTCACCGGGGTTCATATTTGCTTTTATCTCGGCACCCGGAGTTCCGCCTCTTGCGAGGCTCCACCTCCGGGCTACCATATGGCGCCCCTCACCGGGGCTCATGAATGAGGCGGGCATACGCCCGCGGGAATGCTTAGATGCCTCCCTGCCCCCTATCGCTCGTCATTAATCATAGCAAGCTACCCTACTCCCTAAGCCTGCGCAGCGGGCGAAGGCCTCGGCTAATTGAACGGGTGCAAGAGAAACACATAGCCCGTGCGAGCACAGCGAGCCTAACCAAGAGCCCCGTTCAGGGGCGGCATAAGGTAGCCCGGGCGTGAAGCTCCGCTAGGAGCGGAACCCCGGGAAAAAGAAGAAAAATATATGCGAACCCCGGAGGGTGGCATAATGCGTGGCGTCAAACTGCCCCATGGCTTAAAACCAGAAGGCCTCGGCGACTTGCCACGGCGTAGTCCGATAGGGCGAAGACGGGAGCAAGCGAGCACAGCGAGACGCGGAGACGGGTCGCGGCCTGCGTGGGCGTAGAAGCGAGCGTAAGCGAGACTCGAAGCCCCGGATGCCGTGGCTTCATCCCGTTCCGTGGCTTGAAACGGAGAAGCCCGCCAAGCGTTAGCTTAGCGGGCTTCATGGATCCTGGCAGCTATCTACTCCCGGAGCCTGCCCCGGCAGGCGTAGGCCTCGGCGTAGCAAGCGAGCGCAGCGAGACGCGAAGACGGGTCGAGGGCAATACCGTGGCTGCAAATCGCCCCGTAGCTTGAAATGCGAAGGCCGCAAACCTTTCGGTCTGCGGCCTTCATTAATCCTGGCAGCTATCTACTCTCGCGGGACCTATCGTCCGACTACCATCGACGTGCTGATGTTTCACTTCCGGGTTCGGAATGGGACCGGGTGGGGCCATCAGGCTATGACCACCAGGCTTCAGGAAGTTTCTCACTTGCTGCTTGCCTTGTTGTCATTTGCTGCTTGGGTCTGTTTTGCTGCTCGGCAGTTTCTCGTCTTACGAACATGCTGACATCCGCATGGCATGGTGTTGTGTTGAACAGAGTTGAAGAATCTTGCGTTATCAAAGCTTGTC
>JAZRTR010000010.1:0-53741 GCA_045652085.1 Akkermansia sp. | reverse complement strand
TCCACCGAAAAATGAAATTAATTCAACGCCGGGCCTATGGCTATCGCAACTTTCAGAACTATCGGTTAAGAGTGTTAATTGAATGTGGGCACATCGTGATATGAAAATTCAAATTCCACAATGTTTGGGCTTGACCCGATTTTTTGCTATTTAAGCTACGGATATTGAGTCGATTGCATGTAATGTGACTGTGAACGCACGAGTCTAAGCGAGTCCTTTTGGCTGCAAAACGGGGGCGAAATGGATGCAAAAATAGACCGGGAAGTCCGTTTTCTGTTATGAGTTGCGATTTTATAAGTCGCTGAAATCTAGGCACAAAAAAGGAGCGGTCGTTACCATTTTGTCTTGGTTACGACCGCTCCCATAATAGCAGGGAGGTGATTTGAACACCCGACCAAAGGCTTATGAGTCCTCTGCTCTACCACTGAGCTACCCTGCCATTGTATCAGCGCTTCAGTAGCGTGTGGCAGGAGTATACACGAAGGCGGGAGCTTTGGCAAGAGTAAAATTGATTTTTTTTGATTTTTTTTATTTTGGGTGGGGATTTGAGGTAAAAAATAGGAGGGGAAGGAGGAGGTAATCGCTTCATGTTTAACGGGACTGCGGGTGAGGGGGCTGAATGGCTGAAAATTAGTGAGGTGTGGCATAGAATTATTTTGACACGGGGGCAGGGGATGGGGTACTATGTGGGCAAGATGAAATTAGTGAGCTGGAATGTGAATGGGATTCGCGCCACTCTGGGCAAAGGGCTGGCCGAAAAGATGGATGCTCTGGGCGCGGATGTGCTGTGCTTGCAGGAGATTAAGGCCCGCCCGGAACAGGTGGCTGACCTGTGGCTGGCAAGCTGGCCGCATGCTCTCTGGAACCCGGCGCAGCGTCCCGGTTATTCCGGCGTGCTGATTCTTTCCCGCGTGGCACCGCTGAGCACCAGCACGGGTATCGGCTGCCCTGAGCATGATGCCGAGGGGCGCGTGGCGACGATGGAGTTTGAGGATTTTTACCTTGTGAACTGCTACACGCCGAACTCGCAGAATGAGCTCGCCCGCCTGCCGTACCGCCAGGAGTGGGATGCTGCTTTCCGTGCCTATGTGAGCGGATTGGCGGAGAAGAAGCCCGTGGTGTTCTGCGGTGATTTGAATGTGGCTCATGAGGAGATAGACCTCGCCCGCCCGGCAACAAACCATTTCAGTGCCGGTTTCTCGGATGAAGAGCGCGCGGGATTCACGGAGCTGCTCGGGGCCGGCTTTGCGGATACTTTCCGCCGCCTGCACCCGGACGCTCGAGATGCCTACAGCTGGTGGAGCTTCCGCGGCGGTGCTCGCGCTAGGAATGTGGGCTGGCGTATAGATTACTTCTGTGTGAGTGAGGGGCTGATGCCGCGCGTGGAGTCCGCTGAGATTCATGCGGACGTGACTGGCTCGGATCACTGCCCTGTATCACTGGTATTGAACTGATGAAGTGGCGCTGCACCAGAGCTATGGCAGTTAGTACATCCCTCATGTGTGCCGCAGCCGGTGTGCTTGTGGCTTTGTTAGGAACACCCCGTGACTTGGCGGTGGAGGAGGTGGCTGTGGCCATGCCGGGCTGGGCAGAAAGTGTGGAGCCTGCCCGCTTGGTGCTGCTGGCGGACTTGCATGCGGGCGCGGAGGATGCTGCTTGGGTGGATGAGCAGGTGGCCGCGGCCATTTCGCTCCGGCCTGAGGTCGTCATCCTGCTGGGTGATTATCATAAGTCTGACGATGCTGCTCTGAATATGCCCATGGAGGAGCTGGCTCGCCGCCTTGCGCCCTTGAGAGAGCAGTGCCCTGTATATTATGTGCTGGGTAATCATGACCGCGGTCGCCGCCGCTCTCAGGTAAGGACTGCTTTTGATGCTGTGGGTTTTACCTTCGTGGAGAATAAGGATATTGAGCTGCGGTTTGCTAATGGTTGCCGCGCTGTGCTGCGAGGTGCGCCCTTCCGTGCGGAAAATTTGTCGCCGGGAGGGCAGCTGCGGCGGTTCTCGGCAGAGCGTCTGCCGGCGGATTGCCCCTTGCTGGTGGCGACTCACAGCCCGTTCCATTTCCTCCGCTATGAATTGCATGGTGAGCTGGTGATGGCCGGGCATACGCATGGCGGCATGGTTTGCTGGCCGGGTGGTTCGCCCTTGGTGAGCATTGGCAGATGGGAAAGCGACGAGCTGCGCGGTGGGCTTCATGCCGGAAAGGTGGAAGGGCAGCAGGTGTATGTGAGCCGGGGTACGGGTACTAGCTCCTTCCCCATGCGCGTGTTTTGCTCGCCGGAAATTACCCTTCTCCTGCTGAAGGGAAGTGCGGAGCCGCTCAGACGCACCGCTACTGCGGAGTGATGCCTGCGCGCCAGGTCTTCCGCTTCCTGTGTTTCTTAATGGCGCGGCATCAGGGGAGATGCGCGGTGCTATTTTCGTATTTCCTCATTCTGGGGTGTTGAATAGTTGTCTGCGGAGCCTGAAGAGCACAATATATGGCGGTGTGCGGAAAAAAGTCGTAGAAAATCTGGGGAAGGCTACACATTTAGCTTGCGTTTGCTGAAAAAAGTCGGTAAAATGCAGAAAAACCGAAGGAGTGTAACGATGAAATTCGCATTAGCCAAACAAACCCTGCTGGATGGTCTGAATAAAGTGGCAGGTGTGGTGTCTACCCGCCCCAGCATGCCCATCCTTTCCAATGTGCTGCTTGAGGCCGCCGATGGTGAGCTGAAGCTGACCACCACGAACATGGAGCTGACCATCCTTGCGAAGGTGCCCTGCTTAGTGGATACCCCCGGAGCTATCACCCTGCCGGCTAAGAAGCTGCAGAGCATCATCCGCGAAATGCGTGATGGCGAGGTGAGCTTGGAGACGAAGGGTTCTATCGCTACGATTCGTTGCAACCGCGCCCAGTTCAAGCTGAACGGCCTACTTGCTGAGGAGTTCCCCAGCCTTCCCGTATTTAAAGAGGCTCGCGAGTTTAAGGTGCCTCAGGCCATGCTGAACCGTGGCTTCCGCTACACGGAGTTTGCTATCTCCAATGACGGCACGCGTTACATCCTGAACGGTATCTACACCTGCTTCCAGGATGGTAAGCTTACCCTCGTGGCTACGGACGGCCGCCGCCTTGCCCTCTTCGAGAACGAGCTGGAGTTCCCCGAGTCTCAGCAGGTAGCTATTGACCTTCCCAGCCGCGCCGTGGCTGAGGTGCACCGCCTCCTTGGTGATGCCGGTGATGTGATGGTGCGCATCACGTCCAATCAGGCTTCCTTCGACTTCGGTGATACCCTCCTGGTGACCAAGCTTATTGATGGTAATTATCCGAACTATCGTCAGGTTATCCCCAGCCGCTACAATGAGCGCATCGTCATGCCCGCCGCTGATTTGAACGAGACTGTGCGCCGCGTGTCTCTCCTCTCCGCTGAGAAGGCTAACACCGTGCGCTTCCGCTTCGCTCCCGGCGTCATGGAAGTTCAGTCCAGTGCTGCAAACCTCGGTGAGGCAAATGAAGAAGTGCCCATTGATTACGATGGCCGCGAGATTGCCATTACGTTCAATGCTGACTTCATCCTCGCTCCGCTGAAGGCCGTGGGCGATGGTCAGGTCATGCTGGATCTTATTGACTCCTCCAGCCCCGGCGTCATGCGCGTGGCGGACGAGTTCCTGTACGTGCTCATGCCCATGCACCTCAGCTAAGGCAGCTCGCACAGAATACCGAACAGTTTTTCATAATACAGGGGTTCGGGGGCGTGGCGGAATACTTTTCGCCACGCCCCCTCAGTTTTGATGCAGAAAGGCCGGAGCTGTGTCCGGCAGTAAAGGGGGGCGATACAGTTCGGTGCGGGTGCTATTTCCCCTTGGTGGGGGTAAGTTTGAGCACGCGGAAGCCGAGGTCCGGCGTGGGTGCGGAAGGAGGAAGGGACGCGCGGATGGCTGCTGCTGCGCGGCGGATGCGTTCTTTACCGATTTCGCAGAGGTTATGGGGCTTGCCCAAGGAGGTAAGAAGGGCGGCGGCGTTCCGGGCCGTTTGCTTCTCCTTCGGGAGTGATATGCCAGCCGTGGAGATGGGCTCAGGCTTCTGCACAAGGATGTAACGGCGGTGGCCGGAGTCCGCAGCGTTCAGGCGCATCGTGGCTTCTGCCGTGGTGGAGGAACCGGCGAAGAAATCCAGAATAAGCGGTGCACGGTGGAACTCGAAACCGTGCGGCTCAGATTTGCCGGGGAGGGTGAGCAGGTACTCGATGAGGGAGGACGGCTTGGGATAGGAAAAGACGCGGGCGCCCATGAGCGTATCCAGCGCAGCGGAGCCGGCTTCGTTCGTGCCGACACGGGTGCCGAAGCGGTTTCTGGTGGGAAAATCAGGGCCGGTGCTGATAATCTGGCGAGGGGAGACGATGGTGGTCTTGTCCTCAGCGTACACGGCGCGGATGGAGAATTTGGTGCTTTTTACGAGGAAGGTGGTGTGGTTCTCGTGGTACTCGCGGTGGGCTGTTTCCGGGCACCAGCGTGATTTGAAGCTGAGGCGGAAGTCGTTCGTATTCGTACCGTTGCGCACGGTGACGGGGTCCAGCAGCTCGTAAGTGGGGGAAGTGGTGCGGGTGTAGAGCCCATCCGGTATCTGGAAGCGTACGCTGCCGGCGGGGAAGGTGAGGGTGGCGGGGTTGTTCGCTGCGTTGTACAGTGGGGCATCCGTGAGCTCACCGCGTACGCATTCTGCTAGGAGGCGGGGCTTCCTGCCCTGGTGTACGGGCGTGGCCGCAAAGCAGAGGATGAAGTCTGCATTCGCGTAGTAATTGCGAGTCTGGCGGCCGAAGTGCTGCGTTTTCTCCCAGATGAGGGTGGTGAGGTGGTTGTGCTCGCCAAAGACTTCGTTACAGCAGAGGTTGAGGTACTCAAGCTCTTCGCTGCCGATGGAGATGAAGATGACGCCGTGCTCGCTGAGGAGCCGACGGGCCAGCAGGAGGCGCGGGTACATCATGCTCAGCCAGTCCGCATGCTGGCGGGAGGGAAGCTTATCCTTGTAAATGAACTCTTTGCCTGTGTTGTAGGGTGGGTCTATGTAGATGATATCCACCTTACCGGCATAGTCCTTCTGCAGTAGCTTCAGTACCTCCAGATTATCCCCTTCGATGTACAGATTCTCCGTGCTCTCATGGGCGCAGCCATCCTCCGGGCATGCGGTAAGGCAGAAAGCGCTGGGCTCCTCAGCCAGCGCGGCTGCAGCCGCCTTTCCCGGCCACTGCAGGCAGAGGGCGGGGCTCTCCGTGGGCTCGGAGTGGGGCGGCGGCTGGGTGGGAGGCATGCGGTGGGATGTGCGGCTTAGGGCGCAGGCTCGGCAGAAGGAGCATCGGGAGTAGATTTCCGCTGTTCCTCGAGCTGCTGAATGCGCAGGAGGGCTGCATCAATGTTCTCGCAGATGTTCTCACGCGTGAGCTCTTCAATGAAGGTGGAGTCTCGGATGATGACTTTGTACGGCTGGGGCTGTACACCGCAGAGCAGTAGGGTTACATTATGCCTGCGGCAGTAGGCGATGAAGTCTTCCAGCACGTGCAGGCCTGAGGCATCCAGCGCGGGCACGAGGCGCATGCGCAGCAGCACGTATTGGATGTTGTCCTCCATGGTGCGGAAGACGCTGTCCTTAAACTTCTCCACAGCGCCGAAGAAGAAGGGTCCCTGAACGTCAAAGACTTCCACGTTATCGGGAATGTGGCGCAGGTAACGAGAGCGGGAGGGCTGCTCCTCGGGGTCGTCACCCTCGATTTCGCGGGAAATGGCTTCCACGTTGCTGATTTTGGCCATGCGACCAATGAAGAGGAGGGCGGCAAGCACTACACCCACTTCCACAGCCACCACGAGGTCAATGAGTACGGTGAGGATGAAGGTGATGATGAGCACCGCGGCATCCTGACGAGGTCCTTTAAGCAGGTGAGCAAAGGTGCTTACCTCAGCCATGTTCCAGCAAACGAGCACGAGAATACCGGCCAGAGCGGGAAGCGGTACCACGGCTGCATACTGCCCGGCCAGCATGAGGATGAGCAGCAGGGTGATGGCGTGGATGAGGCCGGAGACGGGGGTCTTAGCGCCGGCGCGGATGTTTGTGGCGGTACGGGCAATGGCACCGGTGGCGGGAATGCCGCCGAAGAGAGCACTCGCGATGTTACCCACACCCTGACCGATGAGTTCGGTGTTCGGATGGTGACGGGAGCCGGTCATGCCGTCTGCCACACTGGCGCTGAGCAGTGACTCAATGGCTGCCAGTAGAGCAATGATGAAAGCAGGCTTGATGAGCGCGGGAAGGCTGGCCCAGTCAAAGGTGGGGAACTCCGGCATGGGCAGGCCCTGAGGCAGCTCGCCGAAGCGGGAGCCGATGGTTTCCACCGGCAAGTTAAATGCAGCACATACTACCGTGCTGACGAGCATGCCCACCAGCATGAAGGGGGCGCGGGGCAGCAGGCGTTTGGTAATGAGAATGACGGCAATCGTGAGCAGGGAGATACCCAGTGCCCAGAAGTTCACCGTGTGGAAGTACTGGAAGTAGCAGGCCCATTTCTCCACGAACTCAGCCGGAACTGCGTGGGGAATGTTCAGCCCGAGCAGGTCTTTCACCTGAGTGCAGAAAATGGTGACGGCAATGCCCGAGGTGAAGCCCGTGGTGACCGGATAGGGGATGAACTTAATGAGCGCCCCCATGCGGAAGATGCCGAATAGGATGAGGAAGATGCCGGCCAGCAAGGTGCAGAGAATCAGGCCTCCCATGCCGAAACTACCTGCCACTCCGGCAATGAGCACCACAAAGGCACCGGTGGGGCCGCCAATTTGGAACTTACTACCACCCAGCAGCGATATCATGAAACCTGCCACCACGGCTGTAATGAGGCCTGTGGAGGGGGTGATTTCTTTAATGCCACAGGCGATGGCGAAGGCCATTGCGAGGGGGAGGGCCACCACGCCTACTGTGAGGCCGGCGGTCAAATCTGCCAGAAAAGTTTTTCTGTCGTACGACTTCAGCGATTTGATGAGACTGGGAGCGTGCATATCTGATATTGAGCTCAGACGGAACTATACTCCTGCCTATGGGTATTGTAAAGTCTCAAATGTTGTTTTTTTGAAAAATCAGCGGCGGCGGTTTCTTCTGCTGCGGGAACTGCTGCGACTTGGGCGGGAACTACGGCTGGCCCGGTTTCTGGAGCTTCTGTTCCGGTTAGCGCGGCTGCGATTTCGGGAGGTGTTATTGGCTCTAGCGGGTGCCGGGGGTGCCGGGGCTGCTACGGGCTCAGGAGTGGCCGGCTCAGGGGTTACTTCCGGTGCGGGTTCCAGTTTAGCATCCGGGTTGATATGCTGAGCAAAGGTGCATACGCCCTCCGTGATAGCGGTAGCTAGCTGGGTGCGGTATTCAGGCGTGGCGAGTTTGGCGGCTTCCTCTGTGTTCGTGGCGTATCCTGCGAGCACCATGATGGAGGGGCAGTCCACGGAGTTCAGTAGGCTGTAGCGTGCGCGACGGCAGGCTCCATCCCTCGCACCGGTGGTGGAGACCATAGCACTATGCACCGCAAAGGCAAGGGCGGCGCTGGCGGCGTCATGGTTGTTTGCGGGGCGGCGAGTGTTGCCGGGGCCATCCGGCGTGGCGGTGTAGGTCTCGATGCCGTGTATGTCGCTTCGGCCGCTGTTCAGATGAAGGGAGATGAAGATGGGGGAGTCCGCGCTGCTGACGCAGTTGATACGCTGGCGGTCAGACATGTGGCGGCTGTGCTCATGGGTGAGCTGTACGTTGTAACCGCGGCGGGTGAGTGCCTCTTTCAGCTCTTTGGCGAGGTTGAGGCAGAACTCTGCCTCATTCAGGCTGCCGGCGGTACAGCCGGTATCATACCCGCCGTGGCCGGGGTCAATAATAACAGTGCGCACCACGCGGCGGTCTGCAATGTAGGTGGGGCGCAGCACGGGGTCAAAAATCTTGACGGCGTCCACCTCAGAGATAAGGATGTCACCGGAACCATCTTCACGTATGGGGTAGGAAAGCAGCCAGCGATAGCCGCCGATGTTTACCTCCCTTTTGCCGGGGCCGAAGGAGATGGTGGTGCCGGCATTGGCCACCGTGCGCAGGGTGCCTCCTCCTGTATTCGGCTGCGGGAGCAACTTGTAGAAGCTGCGCAGTTGCTCTAGCTGCAGGTAGCGCGGCTCTGCGGGCATGGGCGGCGGTGTGGGAGCTGCCGGGGCTGAAGGCTCTGCCGGGGCTTCTTCAGAGTGGCCGGGCTGGGCGGCCAGCAGGAGTAGGCCGGGAAGAATTAATCTGATGGCAGGCGAGAGACTCATGAACGGAAGAATTGGCTGGGTTACAGGCGGGTGGTGCCGCGGTAGGTGCTGTTGCCGTTAATGCTGGAGCTGCCCGTGGAGCTTCTGCGCTGTGTTCTCGGGCGCAGGCCATTGGGGTGTCCACCCACAGTTTGGCAGTAGTTTATGATGCCATCACAGATGCTCTGCGCCAGTTTATCCTGATACTCACGGCTGGCGATTTTACGGCCTTCCGTGGGGTTACTGACGAAGCCACCTTCGAAAAGGACGGCCGGGCGTCTGATGGTGCAGAGCACGGAGAAACGAGCACGCTGGATGCCGCGATCCGTGGCGCCGGTGGAAAGGATGGCGCGGCTGTGGATGGCCGTGGCGAGGGCGATGTTCTCACTGTCCTGGTCATTGCCATCCAAATCAGCATCTCTGCGGGTGCGGGCGAAGGGGGATGTAGTGCCCTGTGGGGCGAGGGTGAAGGTTTCGATACCCTCTGCGGCGCGTCTTCCCGAGTTGTGGTGAATGCTCACGAAGATGCTGTCCGGCGTGCGGTTTGCGATGGCAACACGTTCACTGAGGGTGAGGAATACATCCGTGCTGCGGGTCATGACCACTCGGAAGCCATGGCGTTCCAAGAGAGCTTTCACTCTGAGCGCAAGGCTCAGGTTGCAGTCTTTTTCTCTAGCCCAAGAGCTGACGGCTCCGGCATCATGCCCGCCATGGCCGGGGTCCAGCACCACAGTGCGGACAACACCTGCACGCTGTGAGAAACGCGGGCGCAGGACGGGATCCACCAGCTTTTTCATATCAATAGCTGAGATGAGAAGCTCGTTGCCATTACGGCGAATGGGGAAGGAAAGAATATAGCGGAAGTTATTCACATAGAAGTCCTGACGCTCCGGGCGAACGGATACGGTGCGGTTCGCTGCACCGTAGGAGACGCAGCCCTCACGCCCCTGACGAGGGGCAAAGCGGTAAAAGCGCCACACGTCGCTGAGCTTCACATACTGCACACCACCAATATCATACACCTGCCATCTACCCCTGTTGCTCTCAGCCTGAGACACCCCGGCAAAAAGCACGAGGAAGCTCAGTAGAACGAACAGATGGCGAATGATATTGCTCATGCGTCACATGGTAACACGCAGCCCCATGACATGACAAGCCATAATTGAGTCAACCCTTGCCATAGATGTGGCGGGTATGACACGTCATGTCTTTCGGAATAAATGAGAGACGGCTTCCCTGTACGGAAAGCCGTCTCCAGAAAAAATGACCTGTGTTTTTATTTCTTTCCACGCAGGCGGCGGGAGGTGTAGCGAATGGTGCGGAAGAGACCGTGACCATAGTAATTCTGCGCTACTCCCATGAAGCGCTGGAAGCGGGTGCGGCGGATGGCGCCGGCTCCGCGTTCAAAGATGCGGGCGAAGAAGTTCTCAAGCTCTTGGTCAGTCTTCGTGATGACATCCATATCCTTCAACAGCGGCTGGTTAATCATTTCAGCGCGGCGCACGGGATCATCTGCCAGCTTCAGCAGGTATTCCACTAGTTCATTGCGGTTGCGGAAATCTCTGGCGTGTACGAAGGCGGCCGGGTTGAACTCCTCAGCCACGCGGGGGTTGCCCCAGTAAATCGGAATGCTGGCGGAGACGAAGGCATCCACGATTTTTTCCGTTTGGTAACCGGGATAGGCCTCATTTTCATAGGCCATGCTGAAGCAATGCTTACGCTGGTACTCTCGTTTGGCCTCGTAGCCTTTGGGCAGGAGGAAGCCCACGTTATTCATGAAGGGACCAGCGCAGCTCACTTTTCTGCGGGCGTTCAGGGCACGAACCAGCGCGTTGCGCTCCCTACCTTTGGGGTTGCGGCATACGAATGAGCAGAACTCCGTCTGTCGCTCCTGCAGCTCTTCCGGGGTGACCATGGGGCGCTCACCCATCAGGTACGGCCGTAAATCCGAGCGTAATAACATGTACATCAGCCAGTAGGGATAACGGTAGCAGCGGTCGTCATTCCGGTAATCGTGCGTCAGGCAGTAATCAAAGCGGTTCAGGTCCACATGGTGGTTCTCACCTGTGGCCAGTACGCGCACGCCCTTGAAGCGGTCCAGCTTATCCGTAAAGGTATCCGCGATGAGAATGTCCGCCTCCTGAAAGTTCTCCATGGGAACAAGAGTGACAGGGAAGCGCTCGGAGATGAACTTCAGCAGTTCGGGAGATTCTATGGTAACATGCAGCTCGCTCATGGTTCAGGCTGTTTGTGGTTGATTAGCCGTAGGTTCTGGCTAGTTTGTATTCTATGGTCTGTTTTTCGGCAAGTCAAGGAAGATTTGCCGAAAATATGTTTTTCACGGATTTATCAGCGCTGGTAGGTGGCGGCGATTTCGCAGATGTAGACGAGGTGGAACTCGTTGTTTTCATCGTACCACTTGGGAGCTACTTCTGAGATATCAATGAAGTCTTCCTTACGCATGTGAGCCACGGCCATCTTACGGCATTCGATGACGAGGTCGGCATCCTCCATGGCTACGAGGCCGTTCTGCGTGGTGGTGGGAGTCAGCTTGGTGGCAGCCATCTTGTCCACGTCTCTGCCGGAGTTGCGGCCGCAGAAAATGAGGTCATCGCGGTACTGCTCAGGCATGAAGGAGAGGGTGAAGGCCGGATGCGCGTCGATGAAGCTACGGGTGTGGCGGTTGGGGCGCACGAACATGAAGGCTACGGGGCGGTTCCAGAGGTAGCCTAGGCCGCCCCAGCTGGCGGTCATGGTGTTGAAGTTCTCAGGCGTACCGGCGGTGATAAGCATCCACTGCTTACCGATGAGCTCGGCGGGGTTTTTCTGAAGAGAGGTGAAGTCTATGGCGTTCATAGTGTGAAAGTATGATGGGTTTTACGTGAGTGGCAAAAGAACCCTGCTGTGCAACGGGGTGTGGACAGCAGGGTTTTGAAAGGAGATGTTGTGTTCTGGGGGCCGGTAGCTGTTATCAGCAGTAGCGGGTCAGCACGTACTGCAGGATACCGCCGGCGCGGAAGTATTCTTTCTCGATGGGGGTATCGATGCGTACGATGAGCGGCAGCTCGAAAGCAGGCTCGCCAGCGGGCTGTACCACGAGGGTGGCGCCGTCGCGCGGCTGCAGGTCGTTGCTCAGGCCGGTGATGGAGAAGGTGACGTCCTTCAGGCCCTTTACGCGGTCATAATCGGCGGGATTAGCGAAGTTCAGGGGCAGTACGCCCATGCCGATGAGGTTGCTGCGGTGAATACGCTCGAAGCTCTTGGTTACCACGGCACGTACGCCCAGCAGGTTGGTGCCCTTGGCGGCCCAGTCGCGGCTGGAGCCCATGCCATAATCTTCACCGCCGATGATGATGGTGGGCACGCCGTCAGCCTTGTAGGCCATGCCTGCATCATAGATGAAGGTGGGAGTGCCGCAGGGAGCTGCGATAGTGGTGTCGGGCTCGCTGACGGGCTGAGAGCCGAAGTACAGCGTGTAGCCACCCTCGATGCCCTCGGTGAGCAGGTTCTTGATGCGCACGTTGGCGAAGGTGCCGCGAGCCATCACAAGGTCGTTACCACGGCGGGAGCCGAAGGTGTTGAAATCACGCTTCTCTACACCGTTGGCAGCGAGGAACTTGCCGGCGGGGCCTGTGGGCTTGATGGCGCCTGCGGGGGAGATGTGGTCCGTGGTCACGCAGTCGCCGAAGATGCCCAGCGGGCGGGCGTTCACGATATCGGTGATATCACCCTTGCTGCCGTTCCAGCCCTCGAAGAAGGGCGGGCGGTGAATGTAGGTGCTGTCAGCATTCCAAGCGAAGGTGGCACCCTCGGGAGCGCTTACTTTACCCCACTCGGGCACCACGCTGCTGTAACATGCGGCGTAATCTTCCGGTGTGGCGGCCTTGGCCTGAGCTTCTGCAATTTCCTCGCCGCTGGGCCAGATGTCCTTCAGGTACACAGCAGTACCATCAGCTGCGGTGCCGATGGGCTCGGTGGCCATGTCGATATCCACTCGGCCGGCCAGTGCAAAGGCGATAACGAGCGGGGGAGACATGAGGAAGTTTGCCTTCACGTGGGAGTGAATGCGGGCCTCGAAGTTGCGGTTGCCGGAGAGCACGGAGCAGGATACGAGGTCGTGCTCGGTTACAGCCTGTTCAATGGCGCTGTTCAGCGGGCCGGAGTTGCCGATGCAGGTGGTGCAGCCATAACCCACGATGGAGAAGCCGATGGTGTCCAGCGCTTCCGTAAGGCCGTTGTTGGCAAAGTAGCGGGCTGCGATGCGGCTGCCGGGGGCAATGCTGGTCTTCACCCAAGCGGGTACCTTCATGCCGAGGGCTGCTGCCTTCTTGGCGAGGAGGCCTGCGGCGAGCATGAGGCTGTCATTGCTGGTATTGGTGCAGCTGGTAATGGCGGCCACGAGGATGGCGCCGTCTGCGAGGGCCACATCATGCGTGGTGTCGGCATCCGGGTTGCCGGCATCACCCTTCATGGTGACGGGTACGGGAGTGGTGTTCTGGGCGTGGCCGTAGGTGCTCTCGCAAATTTGAGCAAAGCTCTGCTTGAGGTTTGCCAAGGGGATGAGGTCCTGCGGGCGCTTGGGGCCGGCCACAGCGGGCACGATGGTGGAGAGGTCCAGCTCCAGCTCTACGCTGTAGTCAATCTCACCTGCCATGGGCATGCCGAACATACCCTGTGCCTTGTAGTAGTTTTCGTAAGTGGTGACGTGCTCTTCGCTGCGGCCTGTGGCGCGCAGGTAGGCGGCGGAGGTGGCATCCACGGGGAAGAAGCCCATGGTGGCGCCGTACTCGGGGGCCATGTTGGCCACGGTGGCACGGTCCGGCAGGGAAAGGGTGGCTGCACCCTCACCGAAGAACTCTACGAACTTGCCTACCACGCCGTGCTTGCGCAGCATCTGGGTGACGTGCAGGGCGAGGTCCGTGGCGGTTACACCACTCTGCAGCTTGCCGGTCAGGTGTACACCTACAACCTCGGGTACAAGGAAGGTGACAGGCTGGCCGAGCATACCGGCCTCAGCCTCAATGCCGCCCACGCCCCAGGCCACAATGCCGAGGCCGTTAATCATGGTGGTGTGGGAGTCTGTACCCACGAGGGTATCCGGGTAGTACACGCCCTGCTGCTGCATGACGCCGTGGGCGAGGTGCTCGAGGTTCACTTGGTGTACGATGCCGGTGCTGGGGGGCACCACGGAGAATGTCTTAAATGCCTGCTGGCCCCACTTCAGGAACTCGTAGCGCTCCACATTGCGCTCGAACTCACGGGTGAGGTTTTTCTGGTAGGCGGCGGGGAAGCCGGCCCAGTCCACCTGCACGGAGTGGTCCACCACCAGATCTACGGGTACGAGCGGCTCCATTTTTGCGGGGTCTGCGCCGAGGTCCTGTACGGCAGCGCGCATGGCGGCGAGGTCTACCAGCAGGGGTACACCCGTGAGGTCCTGAAGGATGATGCGTGCCACGGTGAAGGGGATTTCATAGCTACCGGGCTCTTTGGCATTCCATGCGGCGAGGTTCTTAACATCCTGCTCGGTAACTTTCAGGCCATCACAGTTACGCAGAAGGCTCTCCAGCACGATGCGGAGAGAGACGGGCATGCGGCTTATGCCCGAGAAACCCTGTTCAGCCAATGCAGGCAGAGAGTAATATGAGCCCTCAGTTCCTGCGCCTGTGGTGAATGTGCGTACTGTATTCATGGTGCTTTTATGTTAAAATGCTGATACGCGTGTGATTATACTATTTTTTTCTCGTAATGCAAGCTGAAAAGACGTAATGGGCATATTTCTGTGTGCGATAGGGCGGTTAGTACTCCGAAAAGCAGCGGATATGTGCTTATAGAGAATGATGGCGTTTTGGCATTCCGGATGGAGCTACTGCGCTGACAGGAGATTTGACGGGGTGGGAGTTAGGGCTCTTCCGCTACGTCATCATCCGTGAAGAGCGGTGTTTCGCTTTCGGGGTCCACAGCAATGTCATCATCCGGCAGTTCAGTTTCACTCGGATCCTCTGCAAGCTCATCATTTGCGCTGTGAGATTGCATGACAGGATGCTCCGTGCAGAAGCTACGGGGCCTAGTGATATCCGTCATTGTTTCTGTGTAGGCTGTGTGGCGGTATTCGCAGCCGGCATGAGCGAGCCCTCCGGAGGTGCGGCAGAGGCGCACACCTCTGTTGCGCTGGCCGGCTACAGTTTGGCGGATGGGGCCCATGTGGTAACCGAGACGCTGAGCCTGCTTCATGGCGCCGACCCAGATGGGCAGAGCAATGGTGCCGCCGTAGGCTCTATCTGCGATGGTGGTGGGGCGGTCAAATCCCACCCAGACGGCCGCGGTGATATCTGATGTGAAGCCGCAGAACCAGGCGTTCCGGTATGCGTTTGTGGTACCGGTTTTGCCGCCGGCGGGGGCGGTGAAGCCAAGGCGTTGCATGCTACCTGCGGTGCCGCCGGGCTTGGTTATCTGCTGGAGTATTGAGGAGATGGCGTTTGCGGTATTCTGGCTGTAGATGCGGTATGCGGAGTGGGGATTCTGCCAGATGACACGCCCCTCGGAGTCCGTGATGCTTTCAATGATGTATGGCGTGGGGCGTACGCCGCCATTCGCGAAGGCTGTGTAGGCGCCGGCTACTTCCAGCGGGGAGGCTTCCCATGTGCCGAGGTAGATGGTGGGGCCGGGCTGGCGTGGTGGCTGTGGGAACCCGCTCATGAGGGCGGTATTTATTACGTTCTGCAAGCCTGCTCGGGCTCCGACTCGAACAGACATGGTGTTACGGCTCTTGAGGAGACCCCAGGAGGCCGGGTGTCTGCCGGTGAAGCGACCATCAGAGTTTCTGGGGCTCCAACGGCGCCCACCGGGGATTTCTCCGGGTTGGATGCGGCCGTCAGAAATAGGGCTGTTCGGGCTGCCCCCCTGTTCAAAGAAAGTGGCATAGACTAGGGGTTTGAAGATGGAGCCCACTTGCCGGCGGCTTTGCAGGGCGCGGTTCAGGGGGGATTCCGTGCTGTCTCGGCCGCCTACCACGGAGAGTAGGGCGCCGGTGGCATTGTCTATCATTACGCAGGCTGCCTGCACGTATTTGGGGGCTGGGCGGATGGCATCAGGTGCCAGTTCGGCCACCATGCTTTGGTATTGCCGGCGGGTCTGGTGCGGGTAGCGGCTGCGATTTTCCAGCATGCTTTCCAGCTGGTTGTTTATCTCCTGCATCACGGCATCCTGCAGGTCTACGTCCAGCGTGGTGCGGACTATCAGGCCACCGGAGATGATGGAGGATTCTTTAAGTCGCTCTTCTCGGGTGTCCAGCATTTCCAGAATGTGGTCTACCTCGCTGCGGATGAGGTCCAGTGCATAGTTGTCAATGCCACGGCGCTCAGGGCGCTGGGTGACAATCGGTTCAGCCAAGGCTGTTTCATACTGGGTGCGCGTGATTTTTCCGTGCTCCATGAGGAGGCGTAGCACCTTGTCTCGCTGGATACGGGCGAACTCCGGGTTGCGATAGGGGGAGAAGGTGTTTGGGTTACATACGATGCCGGCGAGCATAGCCGCCTCACCGATGGTGAGATCCCGCGGTTCTTTGTTGAAATAGCCGTAAGCGGCTTGTTTGAGGCCTAGGAAAGTGTGGCCCCAGAACACGCGGTTGATGTAGCACATGAGGATGGTTTCCTTGTCGTACGTGGCTTCGATACGGCGCGCCAGTGCCATTTCGGTGAACTTGGCGTCAAAGTTTCGTACGTGGTGCTGGTAGGTGTTCTTGGCCAGCTGCATGGTGAGCGTGGAGCCACCCTGAGTGGTTCTGCCGTGTTTGAAAACCTGTGCCACGGCGCGCAACATGCCGCGGGGGTCTATGCCGCCGTGCGTCCAGAAGGAGCGGTCTTCCTGCAGTATGAGTGCATCGATGAAGTAGGAGGGTACCTCGCTTTTCAAATCTGTGATGCTGCGGCGGTTTTCTCCATGCAGGGTGCCGATTTCGTTTCCTTTGCGGTCCTGAACGATGGTACGCTCCGGCATGCGCATGACCAGCGTGAGGTCATAGTGCCCGGATTTGATGGCGTAGAACATGATGAGGATGAGCGCGAAGAAGCTTCCCACGAACGTGCCGCTGATAAGCAGGCGCAGACCCCACTTAATAATCCACGGCAGCTTGCGCGTGATGAAAGCTATCATGCGGAAAGGGAAGAAAATCCACATGCCCAGTCCTTGCCAGAAACTGGTGCCTTTCCGTGGCGGGTATTTGAGGTCGGACCATGGGTTTTCTTCTGCGCCCGGAGCGGGGGCTGGGCGGGTACGGCGGTAGTCGCGCTTGGGGCCGGGGGTGCCGAATGCGCTTTCCGGATTACGTGAGGGCTCCGAATGCAGCACACGGCGGCCTTCTGAATCCGCCCGAGCCTGAAGAGGATCTTCCGTTTCTATGTATCCGGGGAGCGGAGCCGGGCTGTTAGCTGCACGGCGTCTGGTGGGGGAATTTTGGGGCGCTCTGGGAGCGGTGGGCGAGGAGGATGTTGATTCAGAGACCGGTTCGGCTACTTCTTCTTCCTCATCATAACGGCCTGTGGGTATACGCTTGCGCGGAGCTGCCTGACTGTACAGCGCACCGCCACCCTGAGAGTTGTTTTTCGGGGTGCCGGAGGATGGGGCCTTGTAGCGTGCGCACATGCTGTTACACAGAGAGAATAGCATGAAATAACTTCTACTGCAAGATAAAATGCCATCGCTGCCCGGAGGGCACGGGTTAATCTTGACAAGCGCGGGCGCTTTCGTTATGATTCCTCTGGTATATGTACATTCCCACTCAGCAGGAGAGATATAGCAAGGTGGCCGGGTACACGCTTTTCTTATGCGTAGTATTGCCCAGTGCAATAGTGCTGTGGGCGTATGGGAATGTGGATGATTTGTTGGCGTGCGTTTTTGCGTTTCTTGAGCCTCCGGCTATGCTGCTGCGGGCAGGGGGCTGTGGCCGTACGGCTGCGTTTTTGTTATCCGCTTTGCTGCAGGCTATCTTGTTCTTCTGGGTACGCCGGAGCCGCAAGTTGACACCCAAGGGGAAGCTTACGCTGGCTGTGACATGGGGGATGCTTTTTGCTCTTATTTTGCGCCTGATGATAGCGTACCGCTTTTGGTTGGAGAGCAGCGGCGCGGGCGCTGAGGGTTAAAGGCCGCAGCGGTTCAGGTAGTAATGTAGTGCCAGTTTGAGCACGGAGGTTCGGTCCAGATTGCGGGCATGTGAGAAAACTTCGAGGCGGCGGAAGAGGTCGGCACGGCAGCGGAAGGTAATCATGTGCAGGCTGTTCATGCTGCGATGGTAATACAGGACGCCTCCAAGTGCAAGTTATGTTGTGCGTTTGTGCGCTAACTTTTAACTCCGGTGGTTTAGTTCTCTCGCAAGTCTTCCATCCAAGCCGCGACGCTTTCATAACGGTCTTCAATGGCGGGAGAAAGCGCTTTGTCAATGCTGGCCAGTAGCTGTACGTTGTAGCGGCTTCTCAGTGATGGCATGGCAGCCAGAGGGGTGATAGTATCGTACAATGCTCGCTGGCGGGAGGGAGGCGGTGTGGTGCCGGTGAGTAAGAAATACAGTGTGGCTGCGAAGGCGTACAAATCAGTCCACGGCCCCTGAGGAAGGTGCGGGTTTCCTTGTTCCGGTGAGTTGAAGAACGGGGTTTCTACGCTGACTGCCGGGGTGTCTTCCGTCATGTCACGAGCGGCTCCCATGTCAATGAGGACGGGACGTCCATCACGGGCGATGAGGATGTTATCCGGCTTTATGTCCAGATGGAGGATATGGCGCTCATGCATATAGCTGAGAGCGTCCAGTATTCGCACCATGAGTGAGTAAAGGTCCTTCTGCGGAAAGTAGTTTAGGTGCTTGCGGTAGTCTGCCACCACATCAGTAAGCATCATTCCATCCACGTATTCAGTCACAAAGTACGAGGTGTTATGCGCTTCAAAGTAGGAATATATTTTCAGGAGGTGGGGGTGGTCCAGGCGGGCTAACAAGCGGACTTCTCTCTGGAAATTGCTCAGTGCGTGCTGGTAATCCTCCGGGTTGATGTGTGATTGGTACTCCACATTCAGTGTGCCGCAGCGGCGTTCACAGAGGCTGTGGGGAAAGTTTTCCTTGATGACAACGCGGCGCTTCAGGAGTTCGTCTGTTGCAAGGTAGGTGACACCGAATCCGCCTTCACCGAGACAGTGTTGGATTCGGTAGCCGTTTATCATGTAATTGGGCGGCAATTCCTTGGGTGCCGGGCATATATCATAGCCGGGCTCACCAGTGTGCGGCATGATGTCCTGAGGAGTTTCTCCTGTGCCCGGTCCTGTGGGGGGCGTTAGGGGCCTGACGTCCATTTTCATAGCAGCGTGAGTGGGGGATTAGTCCAGCTGGATGCCGAGGAGCCGGCAGGCACCTTGATAACAGAGGTTGTAATTGAGTTTTCCGTCCGGTTGTACGGGGATGGTGCCCACGGGGATAATGCGGTTAGGCGCCCATGCCGCCGGATAACGTGCATTCAGAAGCCCATAGCGGGCGGTGATAAGATCCTGAGGCACAACGTTCTTGTGCAGAGTGGAGAGCAATACGAGGATTTCACCGCCACTTCTGGGGTCCGGAACGCCGACTACGGCCAGTCTCCGCACGCCGTCCGCCGTGGAGGCTCCGAGTACTTGGCAGAGGGCTGCCTCAGCCGCCTCATGAGGTACGAGCTCGTCTCCGATTTTGCTGAATCTTTCCTTTCGACCACAGATTGTCAGCAGGCCGTCATTATCCATATACCCCACGTCACCCGTGCAGAACCATTTGCCACGCATGCATGTGGTGGCCTCCGGTTTATCCTTGAGATAGGCGCTGATAAGGGCGGGGCTTTTGAGCCAGATGAGCCCGGTAGAGGTAATGGGAAGGCTGTGATCAGGGCGGTTCAAATCACTAATGCGCACAGCGATGCCCGTGAGCGGTGCGCCCACAGAGCCTGCTTTTCCTGCGGGGATGATGTGCGGTGTGCCCGGTGCAGGCTGAGGAGTGGGGCCACTGATGGCTACGGGAGGAGCACACTCCGCTAAAGAGTAACACTCACGCAGGTGCAGTTTATAATCCCGGGCAGCTCGCTCCGCAAGCTCTGCGGAGAGTTTGCCGCCGGTGATGAGGAAATAGCGCAGGGTGGCAAAATGCTCAGGCTTGCCGGCACTGAGGATAGCATGTGTCTGCGCGGGGGTAAATGCCGTCAGCACGGTGCCGTAATTGTGCGCCAGCTCGCAAAGGCGGCGTGGGGCGTGTGTGTCCGGGTAGGTGACGATATCCAACCCTTGCAGCAGAGGGAGCAGCAAGCCACAGATGAACCCGGCCGGCATATAAAGTGGCAGGGCTGAGAGTACTCTGCGGCCAGATTCGATGGGCAGGCGACTGCTTAGCTGCATGATGGCAGATAAGAGAATGTGGTTGGAGCAGGGTACGCCTTTGGCTTTTCCTTCAGTTGAGGAGGTAAAGTGGAGAACTGCTTCATTATCTGCCTGTTTGGTGTGGTGTTTCATGTGGCGAGTAAGCATTTCCACCTTGCCAAGGCGGATGGCAATCTCTCGCAGTTTTACACCACCGGTACCGGCATCTGCCAGCTCACGGTCAATGAAGATGAGGTCTCGGGGGGCGGGCCATGGGAATTCCTGAAGTTTGTGAGTGAAGCGTACTTCAGTAATGAAGCGGTTCACCCCGGCCATGCTTGCTTGGTGCTCAAACTCTCGGGTTCCGGCGCTGTAATTGATGTTCACCGGAGTGATACCGGCGATGATGCAGGCCACATTAGCCACAGCAGCCAGTTTGCCCGGCGGTAGAATGATGCCCAGTCGGCGGTTTGTGACCATTTTTTTCAGCTTATCGCTGAGGATGAGTGCGTATATGAGCAGGCGCCTGAAACTCAGCTGGCTGTCATCCACGCCATCAATGATGAGGGCGTTCTGGTGTGTGACAAGGCTTTTGATGAGGGTATGAGCCAGCGGCTGATGGAGTGCCGGATGTTCAGTCATCTGTTCGGTGGCAGCGTCCATCCATGCACTGCGTATTCTGGCACCGAGCGCGGGGCCAGCTTTCTGCTCTGGCATAAACTGCAGGCCCAGATACTCATAGGGCGCAGAGGTGGCAATGGCGTTGATAAGGCTATCGCGGTACATGCCTACGTACACGGGCACGGCAGAGAGGGTGCTGTTATCAGCAAAACTGAGCAGTTTTCCTGGAACATCAGTAATTCCAGCGGGCTGCTGACCGGATTTTCCGCAGAGCAGCACAACATGGCGCCCTTGGGCAAGGCGGTCTTTTACCATGTTTACCAAATCCTCTTTGTCCGAGCGTTCCATGGCGCACAGGAAGCCTGCTGCTCGGGATTGGGAAAGGTACATCATGACCTCAGGATCCGGCCTCAGGGAATTTTCCACCATCCAAGATACGCGCTCCCTTCCGCCCAGTGCCTCTTCCATGGCACGGAGCGTGGGTAAATCCACTCGGTTCGGGATAATGAGAGCGGGGGCGGGCGGTATGTTGCCTATGCCTTCTGTGGAGGCTTCTATCATGTGCTGCAAGGCCAGTTTAGCACATCTTTTGCGCTCTGGCAATCCCTGATTTGCTCATTCGCTCGTTGAGAACTCACATTTCCTGCAGTCTGCGGATATACTCTCTGCGAGCTTCTTCCGGAGTGGGCATCGGTACGGCTGGGGCTGAAGGTTCAGCTGAAGGTGTGTCCGAAGGTGTATCCGAAGGCGTGGATGATGCCTGTTCGCCCTGAGGTGTATCCGTGTATGTTTCCGGCGTGGGAGTGTCAACAGAAGTGTTCGGGAAACGAAGTGAGGGGAAGATGTAATGGTTTGCGTTTGTGCGCTGAGTATTAGCCTCTTGTAGGCGTGTCTGTGTGCCGAGGCAGAAGACGTTTGTCTTACGCGTGAGGAAGGTGGCATCCGCCGGGTGGTTAGAGATGACGGTGGCTCCGCCAAGTGAGGCCGAGAGCATGCGCAGCTGTCGAGCATCTGCGCGAGGTCCGTGATCATGCCCGGTAATGGCCGGCACGAGCGCAGAGCGGGCATCCCGGGGAAGGCGTATTTCCACGTACTCCACGATGGTGGCGCTCATGTCCGGTGTGATTTCGCAGAGGAGCTGACCGGAGCTCTGATTCAACCTAAAGGATATGCCGCTTTCATGCCAGCGGTATGGGGTACAGCTTCCGTGGGAGTTGCTAAAGATGTTGTGAAGCACGGTAAGACGTCGGGCGCTTACCATATCTTTCCGGTTACCTGCCTCTCGTTTGCAGATTTCCGGATAGATAAGCATGGCGGAGTGTTTGTCTTCGGAGAATCGCAGCACCGGCCTTTCTCCATGAGTTATCAGATTCGACATCATGCGAACCAAGGCTTCCGGGCTATTACGCCGTGTGATGCTGTGTATCAGTACGGCACCGATGGAACCTTGGCTGTCAGCCAGAACCATTGCCCGGCAGCCTGCAGTGCGGAATGTGAGAGCGTCTTCTCCCTGTTTGCTGTAGTGAGTAAGCTCATTCTGCAATTCTGCAAGGGTTGTGGCAGCCTCCAGAGGAGCAGGGCTGACCATGGTGATGGCCACCCCTGCCAAGAGGCTGACTATGTGCCGGTGCTTTATCATGATGACCTGAAGCGGAATTAGTGCTTGCTCTCAAGCCCCTTCATGAGGCGGCGAATGTAGCGGTCCATTCGCGGCAGGTTTGTCTCAATGCTGCGAGCCAAAGCCAGCTGATTGCGTGCGCGAATGAGGTTGTGCTCCGGTTTTTCTGTGCGGAAATATTTATCGCCGTCCAGATAGTCCGTAAGGAAGCGCATGCCAATTTCAGCGGTAATGAGCCAGCCGGCGAATGCAAGCTGCTCGATTTCCTCCTTGCAGAGGAAGCAATGCGCAGCATCCAGATACCCCTCTGCCAGAGATTCAAAGAAAGGCATCTGCATGACAACCTGTGTCAAATCCTCTTCATCTTCGCTGGCCGTGCAAGTAGCGGTGCGCACCATGTCACCGAAATCGTACAGAGAGAGGCCGGGCATGACTGTATCCAAATCGATGACGCATACGGCTTCATCTGAATCTTCATCCAGCATCACATTGTTGATTTTCGTATCATTGTGTGTGATACGCGTGGGAAGTTTTCCCTCAGCCTGCAATTCTACAAGTCGTCCGTAGCGAGGGGACCAGTTTTTGAACATGTGCAGCTCAGCTTCGCAGTTTGCTACGCGGTTCATTACGTCCGCCTCAGCGCTCCGTACCAGAGCTTCATAACGCTTGGGGGTGTTATGGAAATCAGGTATGGATTCACGGAGGTCTTCCGGGTTCATGTCTGAGATGAGTTCCTGGAAGGAGCCGAAGGCATAACCTGCCTGATATGCCTGGCGGGTGTTTTCCACTACGTCGTATGTGTGTGTGCCTTCGATGTTGTTGTAACAGCGCCACAGTCCGCCTTCTTCCGGAAGGTTGATGTAATTTCTGCCTCCGCGTGCGGGATACAGAGTGAGCGGCTGGCCAGCTGTATTTTTGCGGCGGCGCATCGTCTTCCAGCGAATGTGGCGGGTGACTTTCTCTACGTTTTTCATGACCATTACGGGGTCTTTGAATACGTAGTCATTGATGCGCTGAAGGATGTAGCGGTCTTCCGCGCCGTCTTCGGTGCGGTAGCAGGCTCTGTATGTCGTGTTGATGTGACCATTGCAGAGTTCCTCACCGTAGAGGAACTCGCCACTGATGGCGAACTGATCACCGATGCGGGCAATTCGCTCAGCCACAGGGCCCTCGGATAATTTAGCGGGCATAGCAGTTATGGCAGGATTGGGGTGAAGCGCTTATCTTTCGCTGGCAGCCTGAATACTGATGAGTCTCAGCGTGTTTCCGGATTCTACCACGACGTTAATTTGAGACTGGCGCTCGGAGACGATGAACTTACCACTCTTGAAGGGAACGAGTGTGGCAGTGTTGCGGCCATTTGCCTGACGATTCTGGCGAGTGCAGAGGCGGAATGATACCTGATCGCCATGGTTGCCCGAGGTATAGTGCCAAGAGTTGGAATCAGTTATGCCTTCGTTGCGCTTGAAAACACCGATGGTGGCATTCTGAATGTCGCTGAAGTTGCCGGCTGTTGATGTCTGAACGACGATGGGGCGGGGGGATAAGTTAATCACATGCACACCCTTGGCCGGGAACTGCGCCTCATTCAGGAAGAAGGTCTGAGGGGCGCGGGGATTATCTGTCGGGATAACGATGCAGATAGACTTGCTGCCTGCGTTCTGAGGTACACTTACAGTCAGGTAGGGCTCAGGAAGTGCTGCTGCAGCCTGCTGGCCGCGGCGAGCAGGACGTGTAGTGCGTGACGGGCGGGCGGCCGGAGCTTCTGTCTGATTTTGGGCTGCTTCGGCGGAGGGATCCTTGTCGTAGAATCTTATTTCGCCGCCGACAGGGCGGATGCGCTGGCTGGGCACGCGGCTGGAGATACGCACTCTCTTGAACTCTTCACCGCTCTGATAGTAGAGGGGACTGGGCAGGCTGCCGCCGTTCGGGGCACAGATGACGAAGCGAACGCCTGTGGAGGGCTCTTCCTCAGCTGCTGCTGCTGCTGCAGCGCCGCGGGTGGCACGGTTACCACGGGCTGATTGGGCAAATAAGGGGGTAAATGCAAGAAGCGCAGTGAGGATAAGGGAAAGAGATAAGTACTTCATGTTGATGGAATGCGTATTTTACTTACTGAATTTACCACTATGAACTTATGAGCGCAAGAAAAAAAGACAGCCGGCGAATAAATTGTCCGCAGGCTGTGGTTAAGTATCTTATTATCTCCCGTGATGGTTAGGGGAGCGGTGATGAAATATACTTTAGCGCGCTGAGTAATCTCGTTTCCCGAAAATGGCCGAACCCACACGCACGATGGTGGCGCCTTCTTCTACAGCTATGCTAAAATCATGGCTCATGCCCATGGAGAGCTCAGGTAGGGTAAATGGGCCTTGTTCTCGAAGGCTTTCTGCAAGCTTTCGCAGGGCTATGAAGGCCGGTCGGGCATCTTCAGCTTTTTCCGTGGGGGCCGGTATGCACATTAACCCGCGTATTTCTAAGTTGGGCAGCTTTGTCAGAGCGGCCCATTCTTCCTGAATGCCCTCTGGAGTAAAGCCGTGTTTGCTTTCTTCTCCGTCTACATTCACTTCCAGAAGAATGCGTGCGGTAATTCCCAGCTCGCCGGCGATACGTGAGATGGCTTCTGCCAGTTTCAGGCTGTCTACAGCTTGAATGAGGGAGACTCCGGCCTGCAGGGCTTTGCGCACTTTATTACGCTGAAGCGGGCCGATGATGTGCCATTCGCAGTCCTGCGGCATAGCCGGGATTTTTTCCAGTGCTTCTTGTAGGCGGTTTTCACCGAAGATGCGCTGGCCATCTTCATAGGCTTGCATGATATCGCTCACCGGGAATGTTTTGCTGACGGCGAGAAGGGTAACGCTGTCAGCGGGGCGTCCTGCACGCTGTGCGGCGGCGGCGATTTCGGTGCGAATTTCGCGGAGTTGGTTCCGGATGTACATGGCGTGGCGAAAATCAGTTTCTGCGATTGCGGTTACGGCGTCTCGGGCGCTCATTGCGTTCCTGCTCGTTATCTTCAGCTGTTGCGGTATTGCGGATATCATCTGTACCACGGGTGCGTACTCGGCGGGGGACGGGGTGCCTGTGGCGGAGGCGAACGCGGTGGCGATACCCGCCCGCATTCGTGCGGACTCGTACGGAGGTGTAGCGGCGTTCTACTGCGCCGGGGCGTCCTGCGCTGGACGGTGTGGGCGCTGCAGGAACTCTGCGTGCTTGGCGGCGCGCTATTTCTTCAGCCACGTTTTGTGACGCTGGCTGCCCGGCCGTAACGGGAGTTTCAGGAGTTGCTGTGGTTGGCTCTGTGGGCGTTGCAGTCGGTTCCGCGGGGGCAGTAGCTTCCGTTGGGGTGCTTTCTGCCGGTGTCTCTGCCGTGGTGGAGGATGTGTTTTCGGCAGCAGGTTCTGCATTATCTGCAATGATGCGCTGCACTTCTTCGTCCTCAGCACGAAGTCTGGCTGCTTCTTCTTCCGGTTGCACGTCTGCAATGAGGTCTGCTCCCGGAGTTTTTGCTGCATCCGGGTGCGTGCGCAGGAAATTCTCGAAATCAGGGTCCGGTTCAGCACCGCTCTGAATGGCGCGGTCGTAAGCGCGCGCGGCGTCTGCAATGTTACCCGCCTCAGCGTACAAGCGTGACATGTTGTAGTGAGCATCATGCAGGTTAGGCTGCAGCTTCACGGAGGCGGCGAAGTGTGTAAGAGCCTCGCGAGTACGTCCGCTGATAGCTTCGATATTAGCGAGGTAGAAGAATGCCTCCGCATTGGCCGGGTCTAGCTCAATGGTACGTGTGAACATGCGCTCGGCTTCCTCCATGCGGTCCAAGCGGTAGTAGCAGATGCCGGACAGATAATATGTAATGGGCAGTTCCGGTGCCAGACGTGTGGCTCGGGTGAGGTATTCTGTGGCTTCCTCACATTTGTTGCGGTACAGCAGGATTGTGCCCAGATTTACCAGCCCTGGTACGTGGTCAGGCTGGAATTCGTACAAGGTGCGGTACAGCTGTTCTGCGGAGGTGTAACGGGCGCGGGAGAATGCTTTATCTGCCAGATTGGCGAGCGTTTGAATTTCGAGGCTGCGGCGCACGGCGTTGGTGCCATCAGCGTCCTGTTCGGTGGAAGTTGATCCGCTGCGAATGGATTCCACGAGTCTTCGCTCTTCGTCTGTCAGTTCCAGTCTGCTTTCCTGCTCCAGACGTTCCAGCTCTGCCACGACGTTGCCGTCTCCCTGTCGAATTTGCTGGTAGGTTTCAATGAGGAGGCGGCGGCCTTCCTCCTGCATCTGGATGGTGCGGCGCTGTTTGGCGATGACTTCACGTAGAATGCGGTTTTCTTCTGCTATGGCGGGGTCTACGTCAGGGTTATCATCCGCGTTGTTCAGCTCAGCTTCCAGATTGTTGAGTCTCTCTGTAAGTTCGGAGATGCGGCGGCGGTAGCCTCGGTTTTCGTCATAGACGAGGCTCATCTGCTCGCGCAGTTCATTTACTTCAGAACGAGCCTCGGTGAGTTGCTGGGTGAGGACGTCCGTGGCATCAGAGTTGCCGGCGAGCTGTGCTTCCAGCGCTTCCACTCTGGCGCGAGCTGCGTTCAGCTGCTCAGCGAGGGTGAGGTTCTGGTCCAGTAGTGCGCGGGTTTTTTCGGGGCTATTTAACTCCACGATAGCGCGCAGCTGCTCGTTTTCGGCACGCAGTTGGTCACGCTCGCGGGTGACGCGTTCGAGCTCTGCACGGGTCTGGCTCAGCTGGCTGGCGAGTTCATTGGCGCGTGTTTCTGCCTCTTCTCTGGCTCGTTCCGACTGGCGGAGTCGGTCTTCAGCCTCCGCAAGACGGCGAGCGAATGACTCCACAACTTCATTATTCAGCCTGCGTTCTTCCGTGACCTCTCGGAGGAGTGTCTCATAGCGTTCACGGTAATCTCTTTGCTCTTGGCGGGCGGTAATGAGTTCCTGCTGGGTCTGGCGGTATCTCTCGCTGAGGTCCAGAATACTTCTGGCCATGTTGCTGCATTCTGCGCGCAGGCGGGAGAGTTCTTCACGTAGCTCGCGATCGGTGGCATTTGCATCCGGTACTCCGGAGGGGGAGACGCCTTCTCTCGCTTCAGCGTTAGCTCGTATACCCGGTAGGTCGATATTCACTTCCTGAGGAACCGGGCGGCCAGGTTGGCGACCGGTGGGGATAGGTGCTCGTGCAGCTGCTTCCTCATAGCTTCTGATATGGGTTGCAATCTGCTGCCTCAGGTGGTTCATCATGCTGGCTTTCCACTGAGGGTGGTCACGCACGATGATGGCCATGATGCGCTCGGCTCGTCTGGCCTTCGTAAGAGCCTGATTGTAGTTGCCTCTTTCAGCTTCTCTGGCGGCGTCTGTTCGCAGACCGTATGCCACCAGTAGGGCCTCTGCGGGATCCTGCGGTACTCTGTTGCGTGGGCCGGCGGTTACGGTGCCGGGTTGGGTGGTATTTGGTGCTTGGGCCCATAAAGTGCTACTGCTCAGTAGGGTTATGCCGCTGAGAGCTAGGATGGTGTATGTGGTGAGAGGAGACATGAAATGAGCTTCCTATATGGTAGCTTATTCTCATGGTAAAGCAAGCAGGAATTGTGTCACGCTCAGTCATGCCCTTTTTGTTTTCATGGCTTGTTCGTAGATGAAAAAAAAGAATATATTTTCTTGCTGTGTCATGGTAGGAGCTTGCCAGCCGGGGGCTTAGCCGCTAGAATGGAGCCATGCATATCACGCTAACTAAGTCTGCGGGGCGCCTTGTGCTTACGCCAGCCGGTGTTCAGCCCCGGTTGGAGCGCGCGTTTGCGGCATCTGCGGGGCGTGGTATGCTGGATTTGCTGCGCTATGGTTTGCCGGCGGGGGCGGCTCCCGTGCTGGCTTGGCTGAGGGAGCAGGCCCGAGAACGCATGATGCTGTACCTGCGTACACTCCGTCGTGGGGAGGAACCTGCAGGTGTATTTCACATTTCTCCGGCTCAGGCTGGTGCTTTGTTGGAGGCTATGCCTCCGATGGAGGGCGAGGCGGTGAGCAGCGGTGATGTGATGGGCTGGCTGGAGAGTCTGGAAGCGGCACTAGCTTGGCTGGCTAATCGGGAATGCTGTACCCCGGAGGGTTGGTTATGCCGTTTGGGTGAAGGTTGGCAGCAGCTGGGAATGCTTTGTTTCCATCTGGCAGAGAATGCCGGTGAAGCTGCGGAAAGTGCGCCGTTCGCCTTTCTCGCTACCTTTGTGCACAAGGTGGGGCAGGATGGCCGCGCTCGGCATGCGCCACTGGGTATGGCGGCTCGCCTTCTGGCGGCGGATTCAGCAGCTTTGCTGGATTTGCTCCGTCCGCTGCGACAGGTGGCAGGGCAGAGCCCGTTTTTGGAGGAGTTGATTAATTCGCAAGCGGTGTATAAGCCCTGTGGGTGGAGTGCTCGTCAGGCGCACGCTTACTTGGAGTCTTTGCCTCTTCTGGAGGCAGCGGGTATTGAGACTCGCATGGTGAACCTGTGGAAGACCCAGCCTCCGCGTGTGGAGCTGGAGGTGAGGCTGGATATGGCTGAGCCCGGTGCGGGAAAGCCGGATGCAGCTCCTTCGGTGAATGTGAACTCCCTGCTGCGCTTTTTCCCGCGCGTGGTGCTGGGGGATTATAATCTTACGGATGAGGAGCTGGAGCAGCTACTGGCCGGGGATGATGACGGGCTGGTGCGTTTCCGCGGTGAGTGGGTGCGCTTGGACCGTGATAAGCTGAAGAATCTGCTGGAGAGCTGGAGGCAGGCCATGAAAATGGCAGCCGGCGGGATTCCTCTGCTGGTCGGGCTGCGCTACCTGCTGGGTAAACGCAGTGAGGCGCTTCCCCAGTTGCCCCCGCAGGAGGATGGTATGCGGGCTGTGGCCAGTGCGCGGTTGGCGCTGGCTCTTTCCAACCTTCAGTTCGGAAATGTGGCGCCGATTCTTCCTCAACCTCTGGCGGATACTCTCCGCCATTACCAGATGGACGGCGTGCGCTTCCTGCTGAATGTCACGGAGGCGGGGTTCGGCGCCTGCTTGGCTGATGATATGGGGCTTGGCAAAACTCTGCAGGTCATCAGCTGGCTTACGCACTTGGCCGGTGCCGGAGTGCTGGGCGAAGGGAAGGGGGCTGCGCTTATCGTGGCACCGGCTTCCTTGCTGATGAACTGGCAGGAGGAACTGCGCCGTTTCGCACCGCAACTGCAGGTGGCCGTGTTGCATCCTTATGCGCTGAATAGGCAGAATGCGGATTATTTGCGCACGAATCCCTCTTGGCTGATGCGGCGGGCACATGTGGCTCTTACCACATATGGAATTGCCACCCGTAATGAGCTGCTGGCTCGCTGTGATTATCCTGCTTTGGTGCTGGATGAGGCGCAGGCTATCAAAAATGCGGATTCGCAGCGTACCCGCGCCATTTGTCGCCTGAGTAGCCCGCGGCGTGTGGCGCTGACCGGCACACCGGTGGAGAACTCTCTCTCTGAGCTGAGAAGCCTCTTTGAATTCCTGAATCCCGGTCTTCTGGGGACAGAGAAGGAGTTTAATTCACTGGTGCAGAGCATGGGCTGTGATTATACTCCGCTGCGCCGCCTTGTGCGCCCCTTCATGCTGCGCCGCCTGAAGAGTGACCCAGCTTTGTTGCCTGAGCTGCCGCCTAAAACGGAGGTGGCCGCTTGGTGTCATCTTACCCCGGAACAGGCTCGCCTGTATGCCGGCGAGGTGGAAAATCTCCGGGCTGTCATTATGGAGCCGGACCCGCAGACGCGCCTCACGCTTGTGCTGCCCATTCTGGGGCGCCTGAAGCAAATCTGTAATCATCCTGCTCAGTACCGGGGTGAGACGTGGTTTGAGCCCGCCGCCGGTGGTAAGTTTGAACGCTTGGGGCAACTGGCTTGCAGTATTGCGGCTGCGGGGGATTGCTGCTTGGTGTTTACTCAGTATCGTAGCATGATAGACCCCATTCATGAGTTCCTGACGGATATTTTCGGCGCTCCGGGGTTGATGCTGCATGGTGGTACTCCCATAGCAGAGCGTCAGCAGCTTGTGGCCGCTTTTCAGGCAGCGGGTGGCCCGCGCTTTTTCGTGCTTTCTCTGAAGGCCGCCGGCACGGGGCTTACTCTCACCCGGGCCCGGCATGTGATTCACTTTGACCGCTGGTGGAATCCCGCTGTGGAAAATCAGGCCAGCGACCGCGCCTACCGTCTTGGTCAGACTCAGCCCGTGCTGATTCATCCGCTCATCTGCCGCGGTACCATTGAGGAAAATATCCACAATATGCTCACCCGCAAGAGCGCTATGGCTGATAGGCTGCTCTCCGGTGGGCTGGAGAATCTGCTGCTGCACCTTAGCCCGCAGGAGTTATTGGAGGCTGTGGGGGCGCCTGTAAAAGATGAGCAGTAGCTTATTTTTTGCAGAGGAAGTAAAAGCCGATAGCCAGCAGCAGCCCGACAAGTAGGCTCCAGAAGCTTACTTTCTCTTCCGCTATGTGCCAGTAATAGCGCTTAATGATGAGGCCTCGTACGACTTGCCACAGGAAGAATATGCCCATCATCAGGCCGCTCATTACCTCAAATATATCATTCATCCATGAAGCCAGAAGCACCAGCGTTATGCCGAGCAAAAGTACATAGCAGCCTTTTTCCCAAGGAAAAAGGCTTTTTTCGTCGTCCGGGAATTTGGGTGCGGAGGACATAAATGTCAGGCACTAGGTTGGGAGGGCTGTTCACCGGCAAGGCGGCGCTGATTTTCGGAGCGTTCGCGCGCCACTTGTTCTTCCGTAGCGCCGAGGGAGCGCAGGGTGTGAGAGGCCATGGAGAGCGCTACTTCTTCCTCACCGGAGAAGACTGTTTTAGCACCTTGGCTGCGCAGGAGACGGGCGTTACGGATGTAGGTGGTGTAGGCCATGACGTCGATATTTGGGTTAATCCCGCGGGCGCTTTCTGCGATGTCCTGGGCGGGGGCTGCCGCCGTGGTGATGATGATGGCTTTTGCATATTCCACACCGGCTATCTGTAAGATGTTACGCAGGCGGGCATCACCATGCAGGACAGGAATGCCTTTTTCTGCCAGACGATTGACGGTGTCGATATTCATCTCCAGTACCACGACTTCCAAATCATACTTGCGCAGGATGTCGCTCATGATTTCACCGCACGGGCCGTAACCTACTACGATGATGCGATGGCGCTCTTCAGAGGCGGGGGGCACATTGCCGGCCACGTTTTTCCGTGCGCCCACCCCTCGCTTCTCCAGCTTATCCGCTATTTTGGGAACGAAGCGGTAGAGCGCGGCGTTCAGGGTGATGGTGATGATGGCCACACCGGTGATGACGTTGGCGGCGTAGGCCGGGAGCATGTGGTATTGTGTGGCGATGAGCGTGGCGAGGATGAATGAGAATTCACCAATCTGGGAAAGGGATGCGGCTGTCTTCATGGCCATGCGGAGCGGTTTGCCCAGCACGCGGATGATGATGAACGCCATGATGGGTTTCACGAGGAAGGCCACGGCGCAGGTGGCAAGTGCCAGCTGCCAGTGCTCCATCATTCCCATGAAATCAAAGCCCATACCTACTGATACGAAGAAGAGCACGGCAAAGGCGTCCTTCATGGGCAGAGCATCACTCGCGGCTCTGCTTGCAAAGCGGCTTTGCCCCACTACCATGCCGGAAAGGAAGGCGCCGAACTCCATGCTCGCATCAAATACCTTTGCGGCCAGTACCGCGAAGCCCAGCGCAAAGACGAGTACCGCCAGCGTGAACAGCTCTCCAGATGCGCTGCGGGATACATAGGTGAGCACTTTCTTGATGACTTTGCGCCCCAAAAAGGCTACGCACAGCACGAGCAGTGTGAGTTTGATGGCTGCACTGCCGAGGGCAGGCAGTAGCTCCTTGCCACTTATCATCACCGGCAGCAGTACCAGCATGAGGATGGTGAAGATGTCTTCCACCACCAGCCAGCCCAGAGCTGTGTGGCCGGTGGGGGTCTGGAGCAGGCGGTTGTCTCCCAATACGCGGGTGAGTACCACGGTACTGCTTACGCAGATGCAGAGGCCGAACATGATACAGTTAACCCAGTGCGATTCACCACCGAAGGTGTGGAAGGCCAGAGCCCCCATGCCGGTGCTGGTCGCCATGCAGACGAGGGCACCCGGTATAGCCACTTTTTGCACGGCCAGAAGGTCTTTGATGTGGAACTGAAGTCCCACGCCGAACAGCAGAAGAATGACACCCAGATGCGAAAAGTCCTCCACTATTTTACTGTCCACCGGCTCACCCCACCATGGCTGCGCAGCCAGAATGCCCGCTATGAGGTAACCTACCAGCGGGGAAAGCTTCAGTTTGTGGGCCAGAATTCCCAGCCCAAGCGCTACGGTGAGTCCTATGACCAGTGCGTGTATCATAATACGGAGGATATTTAGCGCCACATATTTTATCACTTTGCTCTGTATTCTGGCAAGCCGTAAATTGATAAAAGTCTCGCTTTTATCTGAGGAATGTATTACAATACGCGCATGAGCGATAATGAGTGGAACAGTGTGACAATCGGTGATGATGAGAAGCCTGTGGTGAGTGTGGCTGAACTGCGCGAACTGGCGGCTGATTTGGACCCTGATGATTTTGATGAGCCTGTGCAGGAGTTTTTGGAGGAGCTGATGCAGACGGATGACCTGACAGATCTTCGCAAGGCATCCACGCTGTTGCTTCAGGATGAAGTGGATTTTTCTCCGGAGCTGGCGGAGATGGGGATTGAGCCTGATATGGGGCTTATCACGCTGTTGATTGCCACGGGGGCAGATGTGAATGCCCTGAATGCGTATGGGCAGTCACCCTTGCATCTGGCAGCTCAGTATGGGTATGTGGCTATTGTGGATACTCTGTTGGCAGCAGGTGCTAAGGTGACAGTACGAAACCACGCCGGTAAATTTGCCGCGGATATGACGGATGATGTGGAGCTGAAGGCCCGCCTCGCCCCGCCGTCCCTTTTTGATGATGACCTTCCCTTGCCTCCGGAGATTGAGGATGCGGATTATGTGCCGCCTCATGAGGAGCATGGGCATGATTGTGATTGCGGTTGTCACCACCACCACCATTAAAGAGTGACGAAAAAAAGCCCCGGCTTACTGATGGAAGCCGGGGTGAAATTTAATTACGGGCGGGACGCCTGTTGTTCTGGCTGCGGCGCATCTGCTCCAGTTCTGCCGGTGAGGGGCGGCGGAGGATTACTTCATTCTCCTGAGCCATGTCGGCGCGGTCTCGTGCCATTTCCATGTAGTACTCGGGGTCGCTCATCCAGAGGTAGCGGTTGTGCTCTCTGGCTTCTTCTGCCTGTGCTCGTGTGAGCTGAAGTTCTGCCTGCTCTTTCTGCTGCCTGAGTTCTTCAAGCTCCAGCATGGGTTTTAGTACCAGCATGGAACCCAGGAAGGAGACGAAGCCCAGAAAGATGAGGGCGGATACGCCGATGACGCGGCGAATGCCCATGGTGCGCTGTACTCGCAGAAGCTCGAGCTCTTCCAGAGTCGGGTATGCGCGGCGAAGAAGGGGGATATTCATAGAGGTTGGGGGAGGGTGGGTTATTTGTTGTTCTGGCGCTCAGCGAAGGGGACGAAACGGCCGCGACGGGCCAGTACGACGGTGTGCATGCGCAGCTGCTTGCCTTTGGAGGAGGCGGGAACGGGCGTGGTGCTTACCTCAAAACCGGCGCGCATGAGGGTGCTCTCCAGGCGTTTGTCACGCTTGACTACGGTGATAGCCAGCAGGCTGCCACCTTTCAGTGCGTTGAAATATGCCTGAGCATCACTGAGATTCATCTCGCAGCGGGCGTGTACGTGGCGCAGCAGAATGGCATGCAATGAGCCGGTGCGCTTGCGGCACAAATCCGCAGCGGTAGCGTTTTCTGCACTTACACGGCTGTCCTCCCATACACTCTTGGTTGCGCTGTATTCGCGGTTCCATGCCACAATGGCGGGAATCGGCTCAGCTACGATGAATTTGGCCTTTTCGCGGGGCAGGCATTCCATGGCTTTTGCCAAGCCATAACCAAGCCCCAAGCCTGCTATCATGATGCAAGGCTGAGTGGCGCGTGTGATGGGAGAGGTGGCTATCTCTGCCATGGCGTCTTCACTGCCATGGGTGAATGAGGTTGCACAGGGCAGGCCATCGTGCTGCAGGGAGAGCTCACCATCGCGTTCCCACAGCTCCCACACGCTGCCGTCTACCATCTTGCTTTCACCGAGTTTTGTAAGGGGCTTCATACGCGCGACATTATATCATCCGCTTTCAGGCTTGGCAAGCCAAAACCCGCGCCCACTTCTGAATGTCTGTTTTTAACGGATTCGGAAAGCTCCGAAAATTGATTTTATATGGGGAAGATGGAGATTTATGCTTGACTTTGCTCAAACTATCGGTTATTGTGAGTACACAAACGTCATGAAAGACCGTCGAATCGTTATTACTGGCATGGGTGCCCTTTCTCCCCTCGGCAATAGTGTTGAGGAGACGTGGGCTGGTATGAAGGCGGGCCGCTCCGGCATTACCAAAATCAAGAGCATTGACACGGAAGTTTACGCTGTTCATATAGGTGGTGAGGTAGCAGATTTTGATGCTACGCCTTACTTTAAGAAGGATCCCAAGGCTGTGCGCCGTTGTGACCGTTTCGAGCTGCTGGCTATGGCTGCAGCCGGTATGGCCATGGAGGACGCCGGGCTGGACCCCGAGAAGGTGGACAAGACCCGCGTGGGTGTGATGGTAGGTTCCGGCATTGGTGGTCTGGGTATTCACGGTGTGAACTGTGAGACTCTGATTAAGTCCGGTCCCCGTCGCGTGTCTCCCTTCTGCATTCCTTACATGATTACGAACATGGCCTCTGGCCTTGTGAGTATCGAGTATGGTTTCGGTGGACCGAATATGAGCATTTCCACGGCTTGCGCCACTTCCAATCACTGCATTGGTGAGGCATGGCGTATCATGAAGTTCGGTGACGCTGATGTGATGATTTGCGGCGGTGCTGAGGCTGCTATTCTGCCTATCGGCATCACCGGTTTCGCAAACATGAAGGCCCTTTCCACCCGTAATGATGATCCTGCCACGGCTTCCCGTCCGTATGATGTGGATCGTGATGGCTTCGTGATGAGTGAAGGTGCAGGTGTCATCGTGCTGGAGACTCTTGAGCACGCTCAGGCTCGTGGTGCTAAGATTCTTGCTGAGCTTGTGGGTTATGGCCTCAGCTCTGACGCATACCACTATGCCGCTCCGGCTCCGGAAGGTGAGGGTGCCAGCCGCTGCATGGAGATGGCCCTGAAGCACGCCGGCCTCAAGCCTGAGGACGTGGATTACGTGAATACGCACGGTACCTCCACTCCGGTGGGTGACATCTGTGAGGTGAAGGCCATTAAGCGCACCTTCGGTGATTACGCTACGAACGGCCTTGTGGTGAGCTCCACTAAGTCCATGACCGGTCACCTGCTGGGCGCAGCCGGCGGTATCGAGCTTCTGGCTTGCGTGAAGGCCATTCAGGATAACTTCATTCCCCCCACCATTAACGTATTCAATCAGGATCCCGAGTGTGACCTTGACGTCTGCCCGAACGTGGGCCGTGAAAAGAAGGTGGATGTGGCGCTGAGCAACTCTTTCGGCTTCGGTGGTCATAACTCCTCTCTTATCGTGAAGCGTTTTGTTGATTGAATATCATAGTTATCTGTTAAACTGAAAACCAGTGGCGGCGGCCGGGGAAATACCCCGCCGCCGCGCTGTATTCCCGGTATGGAAAAGGAACCGAACAGCCGTGAAAAAACACCGCGCCGCATTTGGGAGATATGCCAGCTGCGAGTGGTGCGCTGTGCGCTGGGGAAACAACTGCACGCCCAGAGGAGTGATACAGATATGCTGTGGTTGCGCTGGGGGCTGCTGAGTGTGTCCGTGCTGCTTGTGACCATGGGGCTGATGCTCGCCGGCTGTTTTGAGCCGCTGAATGATGCTCAGCTTAAGCTTCTGTGTGGTACTCCATTTTATCTGGAGGCTGAAGGTGCGCAGTGTTCGGCATTGGGGCTGGCCGGTACCTTTGGTCTTTGCATCGTAGTGACGCTGTATTTAAGTGTAGTTCTGCTGCGGGTACCCGGCTTTGTGGGGAGGCTGCAGATAGCGTTTCTTGCGCTTGTGGCGCTGGGGCTGCCGGGCTTACTTTGTGTGCTGTGGGACTGCGTGTTCTATGTGGCGCCCTTGCTATTTAGTGTGTGTCTGATGTGGCTGTTGACGTCCGTTATTCCCTTTTTCCGTGCAGCTCACTCATGAAGGCTCAGGATTATCCACAGCCGGTGCGGGAGCTTATCGCCCGCCTGAAGCGCATGCCCGGTGTTGGTACACGTGGGGCAGAGCGGCACGCTCTCTGGTTTCTTCAGCATGGCCGGGCTGATGCTCGGGCTCTGGCGGCTGCTCTTACTGCTGCGGCGGATGAGGTTACGCCCTGTCCTCGCTGTGGCTTTTTTGCGAGTAATGGTGAGCTGTGCACGGCTTGTTCTGATCCTGCGAGGGATAACTTGCTGCTTTGTGTGGTGGAGCAGCCTACGGATGTGTTGCCCATAGAGCGCTGTGGTACTTTCCGCGGTTTATACCACTGCCTTGGAGGCAAGATATCGGCCTTGGACAATGTGCTGCCGGAGGATTTGGCAGTAGAGAAGCTGCTGGAGCGCGTGCGCGAACTGCCCGGCTGCGAGGTTATTCTGGCTATCAGCAGTGATGTGGAGGGTGAAGTGACGGCCCTTTATCTTGCAGAGCAGCTGTCAGCTCTGAATTGCCGTGTTACCCGCTTGGCTCAGGGGATGCCTGCCGGCGCGGGACTCAGTCAGGCGGATGCTATTACGCTGACCCGTGCATTGGAAGGCCGCAAGGGAATTTAATACTTCGCCGTTTCTGCGTCAGATGTAGCGGCGGTCACGGAAGACGTGCGCTTTCAGCGGGTCTGTGGCGGCTAGGTGTGTGAAGCCGATGGCGAGAGCGTCCGCGGCATCCGGTGCAGGTGTCTCCGTGAGGCGGAGCATGGCACGCATCATGAATGCCACTTGTTGTTTACCGGCGCCGCCTCGGCCCACGGTGGCAAGTTTCACGCAGGTAGGGGGATATTCCATGATGGGGAGCTCGTAGCGTGCTGCAGCCAGTACGGTGGCGGCACGGGCTGAGCCCATGGTGATGGCTGTGCGGTGTGATTGCACGTAGATGATGCCTTCGATTGCCAGCTCATCCGGGTGCCATTGTTCTATCAGCGAGCAGACTTTCTCATGGATTGCCAGCAGGCAGCGGCTCTGTGGCAGCTTCTGCGGCAGCGAAAGCGTGCCGTACTCCAGCGCAGAGGCGTTGCGGTGGTCTCCTTCCAGTACCGCGTACCCCGTGTTCCGGATGGCCGGATCTATGGATAAAACAATCACTCTTGATTATTTGTGATTGGCATGTGCCAACCGATAATCAGTTCACGTATCCGCAGTAGGTCCAGAGGGTGGGGTCCAGCTCAGCTCGGGCGGCTTCGGCCACGGCCTGTGCTTGCTCCAGAGTTTCGGTGAGGGCAAAGAGGGTGGACCCGCTGCCGCACATGAGTGCGGCACGCACACCGGGCTGGCCGAGAAGCCACATCTTGGAGAACCCGAGGACGGGGAACTTAGTGAAGACGGCGCGTTCCAGCTCGTTGACAAACTTGATGCCATCCACCATCTGGGCGTTGTAATTAACACCCTTAATGCGGTGATCGCCACGCAGCAGCTTGTAAGCGCTGGGAGTGGAAACGGCAAACTGCGGCTTAATGAGCACGATGGGGCTGCGCCACTCTGCCAGCTCGGGTACAGGCTCCACGATTTCGCCACGGCCTGTGCAGCGGCTGATGACGGGGTTCAGGAAGAAGGGAACATCACTGCCGAGTGCGGAGGCCATGGTGTGCAGCTCCTCATCAGAATAACCGGTGCCGATGATGTCATTGCAAGCGCGCAGGGTGATGGCGGCATCTGCCGAGCCACCGCCGAGGCCGGCGCCGTGGGGAATATTCTTGGTGAGGGTGATTTTCTGTTTGGCTTTGCGGCCGTAAGCTTTCTCAAATTCACGCACGGCTTTCATGACGAGGTTGCTCTCATCTGTGGGTACTCCCGGAGTATCACAGAGCAGGGTGGTGGTGCGGGAGTTGTGGAAATCCAGCGTATCAACCAAGTCCAGACGTGCCATCAGTATGTCCACGTTGTGGTAGCCGTCATCACGCTTTCCCAGAATGCGCAGTGAGAGGTTGATTTTTGCCGGTGCCGTGTATGTGGTGCTCATGGCCTTAGTTTACACGAAAAGCAGCGCGGCGTCAATCATTCCGGCTGCCTCTTCCGGCCAAAATGACGTACAGATACCTCTTCCAACAGAAAAAAATGCAGAAAAATGCACTTTTTTGTCAGATTAGACTTGCAAAAGGTGGCGAGGCGTTATATCCTCCGCTATGGCAGAAATTCAGCTTGGACTTACATTTGACGACGTGCTCCTGCTTCCTTGCCTGAGCACCATTCTTCCCGGCGAGGCCGATCCCTCTTCTCAACTGTGCGCGGGTTTCTCACTCCGCCTGCCCATTCTCTCTGCTCCGATGGATACGGTGACAGAGGTAGACATGGCCATCGCCATGGCTCGTGAGGGTGGTCTGGGTGTTATTCACCGCAACAACCGCATCGATGATCAGGCTACGATGGTGGCCAAGGTGAAGCGTTTCGAGAACGCCGTTATCACCAAGCCGCTCACTGTTACGAGCGACATGAGCCTGAGCCGCGTGAAGGGTATCATGCTGGAGAACGGTTTCTCCGGTCTGCCCGTGGTGGCTGAGGGTAACCTCCTGGTGGGTATTATCACCGGTCGCGATATGCGCGTGGTGGATGGCCATGACCTGGAGAAGCTCACCGTGGCCGATGTGATGACCCCCATGACCCGCCTCATCACCGGTACTCCTGCTACTACTCAGGAGGAGGCTCGCAAGATTCTTTATTCCAACCGCATCGAGAAGCTGCCCCTCGTGGATGAGGCCGGCCGTCTCGTAGGTCTTATAACGGATACCGACATCCGTAAGCGTGAGGCTTTCCAGGAGTCCACTAAGGATGAACTTGGCCGTCTGCGCTGCGGTGCAGCCGTAGGTCCGGGCCCGGAGTTCATGGCTCGCGCTCAGGCTGTGGTGGATGCCGGTGCTGATGCTCTTTTCATTGATGCCGCTACCGGCCACACCAGCCGCGTGCTGCACGTGATTGAGAAGCTTGCCGAGCTTGGCAAGCCCGTGGTTGCCGGTAACGTGGTAACTCAGGACGGCGCTCGTGACCTCATCTCCGCCGGTGCCAGCGCCATTAAGGTGGGTGTGGGCCCCGGCTCCATCTGCACCACCCGTATCATCTCCGGTGTGGGTATGCCCCAGTTCACCGCTATTCAGGAGGTGGCCACCGTGGCTCGTCCTGCCGGCGTGACCGTGATTGCTGACGGCGGTATCCGCTACTCCGGTGATGCTGTGAAGGCTCTCGCTGCCGGTGCTGACCTCATCATGATGGGCGGCATGCTGGCAGGCTGTGAGGAAAGCCCCGGCGCTATCGTTCACTATCAGGGCCGTAACTTCAAGACCTACCGCGGCATGGGCTCCCTGGGCGCCATGCGTGCCGGCTCCGGCGACCGCTACGGCCAGAATGGCAGCGGCAAGCTCGTGGCTGAAGGTGTGGAGGCTCGCGTGCCCTACAAGGGTATGCTGGCAGACGTTATCTTCCAGCTGGTGGGCGGCCTGCGCTCCGGCATGGGTTACCTCGGTGCCAAGAGTCTTCAGGAGCTGCGCGAGCATGCTCGCTTCGTGCGCATCACTTCCGGTGGTCTTCAGGAAAGCCACCCGCACGATGTTACCATCACTCAGGACCCCGGCAACTACAGCCGTTAATCCTGATAAATCTGAGGTATTTTTTGAGCCTGCTGCCTTCTGGGCAGCAGGCTTTTTTTTGTGCTGGAAAGATAATTATACGCCGAGCGTTTTTTGCTGGACGTGCAGGTGGGTATCAGGTAGTATAGGAATATGGTGAAGAAACTTCTTATAGCGATGTGCGCGCTGGCATTTCCGGTGCTGGCAGCAGCTCCTCAGCGAGCTCCCCGTGAACTTCCCGGAGGATGGGTGTATGCTTGGGGTGATGAGTTTAACGGCTCTCGTCTTGATAGAACTAAATGGAACTATGAGTTGGGTGTGGTGAGAAATCCCGGTGCTTCTCAGGCATACACACGTGATTGTGTGCGCGTGCGCAATGGGCACCTTGTAATCACGTCTCGTGCTCGTGAAACTCGTAACTGTAACTACCGAGAAGGTTCGCAGCGTTGGAATGAGCGAATCCGTACTCAGCCCTTTGCTAGTGGTTCCATTACAACGCGCGGTATTAGGAATTTTGAGGCGCCGGGGCGCTTGGAATTCCGTGCGCGCATTCCTCGTGGTCGCGGTGTGTGGCCGGCTATTTGGACCATGCATGAGAATCAATACGGCTGGCCTGCCAATGGTGAGATTGACATCCTCGAGCACATCTCTCAGGAGCCGGATGTTTGCTACTCCATTTTCCGCTGGGGGCGTAATGGTACCAACCAAGAGCAGAAGGTTGTTCGAACGCGCAGAATCCCGAATTACAGCCGTGATTTCCACACCTATGTGCTGGAGTGGGATGATCAGATTATGCGTATCCTCATTGATGATGAGGAGGTGGGACGTGTGAATATATCTGACGCTAATTATCCGGATGGCGGCAATCCGCTGCGTACGCCCTGTTACATCATTATTAACACCGCTATCGGTGGTGAGGGTACTTGGCCGGAGCGTGCCAACCCGGCTGATTATCCTGCCCGTTTTGAGATTGATTACGTTCGCTATTATACCAAGAACTGATGCTCAGCTAG
This sequence comes from Akkermansia sp., assembly GCA_045652085.1. Classification (GTDB taxonomy): domain Bacteria; phylum Verrucomicrobiota; class Verrucomicrobiia; order Verrucomicrobiales; family Akkermansiaceae; genus Akkermansia. Next base: position 12,993 of record JAZRTR010000010.1, on the reverse strand, counting down.
GCAGCGCCTTTTTTCAGGCGAGAATCCTGTGCAGATGGCCGATTACCTCGGAAGCTCTGATGGCTGTGGGGTAATCGGCCTTCATGTGTGCGGTGGCGGCGGCTTGTCCGCAGGCATAGGCAGCCAGCACAGCGGCACGAATGGGTGTGAGCCCTTGGGCTGCCAAGGCGCCGATGACACCGGCCAGCACGTCTCCTTGTCCGCCATTGGCCATGTAGGGGCCGCCGGTGGTATTATACCAAGTTTCGCGACCATCAGATATGATGCTGCGAGCCCCTTTCAGCAGGAGGGTGCAGGGCGTGCGCTGCAGGAATTGCTGCACACAGGCGGCGCGGCTGAGCCCGGCGGAGGCCGGGAAGAGGCGGCGCATTTCGCCGGGGTGCGGGGTGAGGATACTGTTGGCCGGAAGCTCCCAGCCGTATTCTGCTGCCAAGTTCAGCCCATCCGCATCCATCACAAGGGGGACTCGGCAGCGGAGTAGCAAATCATGCAGGGTGCGTACCTCCGCCCCGCGTAGTTTCCCCAGCCCGGGGCCGATGACGACCGCTTGGGCGTTCTCTGTGGGGACTTCCGAATAACTGCGCACGGGTGTAACCATCACTTCAGGCGCCACGCGAGCCGCGAGAATGGGGTAAATGTCCTCCTTGCAGTACAGGGCTACCAGCCCGGCTCCTGCGGCCACAGCGGCCTCGGCGCAGAGCTGTGCCGCTCCCGTGTAACCCACGCTGCCAGCGATGATGTGCACTCGTCCCGCACGGTTTTTGAAGCAGGAATAATCCCGACTCGGTAGCCAGTTCAGTACCTCAGCCGTGGAGATGTTTGCGGCGGAGTTCTCCGGCAGAGCTACTTCCAGGAGGGGAATGCCCAGCAAGCGCCCGGTGTAATCCTCCGCGCCATCAGCCAGCAGGCCGGGCTTGGCACAGCCGATAGTGGCTGTCACATCTGCCACCACGGCTTCGCCGAGGCGTTCCCCGGTGTCGGCATTCAGTCCGGTGGGCACATCTATGGCGAGGGTGCGGCTGCGCGGGGAAGAGGCCCGCAGGGCATTCAGCTCATGCACCAGAGTGGCATACGGCTCACGCAGCGGGCCGCTGGCTCCATTGCCCAGCAGACCATCGATGATGAGAAGCCCTTCCTGAGGCTGTGGTGCGCTGCGGCTCAGTTCGTGCCCGGCCAGCAGAGCATATTGCTCACGGCTTTCCGGGGAGAAATCATCAGGTTCGCACACGCTGCGCAGGGTGATGGGGCAGGAAAAGCGAGCTGCAAGCCCCAGCGCATCTCCTGCATTATTCCCTTTGCCGGCATAAATGACGACCCGCTGAGGTTTGAACCCGCAGAGTTCCGGCTCTTTCTGTACAGCCTGCCACAGCCTTTCCACCACGGCGCTCATCAGAGCGGAGGAAGTAATCTTTCCCTGAGCAAAGGTGGCTTGTTCAGCCTCTCGAATGATGGAACATGGGTGGATATGCATGGTGGGAGGAAAAGGGGATTATGATTTGCGGTGGCGCAGCAGAAGACGGAAAATAACGAGGTAGGCGGCAGCAAAGAGGATGAGCTTAGCTGAGAGGGTGAGCCAGCTGCCGGTGGGAACCAGCTCTGCTATGCCCCAAGCGGTGAGCATGAGGGCAGGGAGCCACAGGTACCAGCCGGAGAAGGTGCGGGCGTAAAAGCGCAGGGGGCTCAGCCCCAGCGAGCGGTAGTGGATGAGGTTCAGCATGAGCAGCTGAATGGTGATGGAGAGGGCCGCCCATATGGCCTGAGCGGCAATTCCCCACCACAGGCAGACGAAGTAACTCACGGCGATGAAGAGCGCGCTGTTGAAAGCGGTGATGGCTACGCGCTGCTTCAGGGCATCACGCGCTTGGCTGATTTGCCAGCCGAGCGCCTGAACGAGGCTGAACGTTTGCGGTATGATGAGAGCCAAGGCGATGAGCCAGCTGAGCTCGGCTTGTTTCCCCAGTTTTTCACCCACCCACAGGTGGAAGAACTCTCGGCCGTAAAAGATGAGAGCCATGGCCACAGGCAGCAGTATTACCAGCTGCACGCGCCCCAGCCTTGCCATAGCTTCTGTTTGAGCCGCGGGGCTGGCGCCACGTGTCACCATCCCAACCACGCGGGGGAGGAACAGCTGTGCCAAGCAGCCACCCAGCAGGAAGTAATTTGCATATATCTGCAGGCCGCAAGTGTACACGGCGGCGGCATCCGTTCCCAGCGTAATGGCCACAAGGTAATTGCCGGTGCCGGCATTCAGTATGTTGATGAGCTGGTTCAGCAGCATCCACCATGAGAAGGTGAACAGGCTGTGGCACAGGGGACGATTCCAGCCGTGGCGGAGGTTGAGACGGGCTTTCAACCCGATGAAGCAGTAAAGCATGTTCAGCGCCAGAGCCAGTATGCCGGTGCCGATGTTAAAGGCTACCAGCCCCACGCTTCTCCAGCCCCACTGCAGCACCACCCATGTGCCCACCGCATTCAGTATGCTTGCACCCACGGCAATGAGCCCCGGCACCGTGTACTTCTGCCGGCTGTCTGCAATGCCTGTCAGACTGCGCGCCGGGAACATCAGCGCGGCGTTTATCAGCGTCATCAGGTACAGCACGCGGTAGGTGCCCAGTTCGCCTGCTGTGAACTTAGGGAAGATGTCTCCCAGAAAGGGGTACAGAGCCAACCCTAGCCCCAGCAGCAGAGCACCACCTGCGGAGTACAGCAGCGTCAGCGTGCCCAGAAAGCGCGCTTCTCCCTCGCTGTCTCCCTTCGCGCGGTATTCGCTGAGGAACTTTGTGCTGGTGGTACGCCCTAAATCGCTCAGGTACAGCCGCACCAAAAGCGTGCTTGCCAGCATGTACAGGCCGTACTCTGCCGGGCCCAGAACTTTGAGGATATACGGCGTGAGCACCAGAGGCACGCCAATGCGCAGCCCCAGATTTACGTAGTTCAGCACTGCTCCCGCCCGGATTTCGTTCATGCTCCCGCTTATCCTACCACATCCGCCCCCATTCCCGCAAGCGTAAAGCACAGAAAAGCCGCTGCTCGGGGGAGCAGCGGCTTTTGAAAGGGCCTGTCAGCCTTCAGGAGGGAGTTACTCGCCCTCGGGGAGGCTGTAGTCGATGCCGGCAAGAGCCTGATACAGACGCCAGCGGCGAGCGATGTCGGCGGCTTCCATATCCAGAAGCTTGTCGAAGTTGGCCTTGTTGCTCTTGGCCAGAAGGCGGAAGCGGTTCTCAGCGAGGAGAGCTTCGCGCACGTCCTTCTTGGGCTTCTTACTCTTGATGGTAAGGGGGTTCTTGCCCTCCTTAGCGCGGTCCGGGTTGAAGTTGTAGAGGAGCCAGCGGCCGCAGTCTACGGCATCCTTCTGGCGGTCCAGACCCTGGGCCATGTTGATGCCGTGGTTGATGCAGTGGCTGTAGGCGATAACGAGGGCGGGACCATCATATTCCTCAGCCTCCATGAGGGTGGTGAGGGCGTGCTGGTCATCGGAGCCCATGGCGATGGAGCCCACGTAGACGTTGCCGTAGGTCATAGCCATGTAGCCGAGGTCCTTCTTCACCTGATCCTTACCGCGGGTGGCGAACTTGGCCACAGCACCGCGCGGGGTGGACTTGGAGCACTGGCCACCGGTGTTGGAGTACACCTCAGTATCCAGCACAAGCACCTTCACGTTCTTACCGGAGGCAAGGATGTGATCCAGACCACCGTAGCCGATGTCGTAGGACCAGCCGTCACCACCGAGAATCCATACGGACTTGCGTACGAGGTAATCAGCGTGGGCCTTCAGAGCGGCGAGGTCAGCGTTGTCACCGCAGGCAGCCTTGATGGAGGCTACTGTGGCGCGAGCATTGGCGATGTCAGCCTCAGTCTTCTGGGGGTTAGCCATGATTTCCTGGATGAGCTCGGCACCGATGGTGGGAGCAGCGGCCTGCAGAAGCTCAATAGCGAACTGCTGCTTCTTGTCCAGAGATACGCGGAAGCCAAGACCGAACTGGGCGTTATCCTCGAAGAGGCTGTTACACCAAGCCGGGCCGCGGCCGTCAGCATCATGTGTCCAGGGAGTGGTGGGAAGGTTGCCGCCGTAAATGGAGGAGCAACCGGTAGCGTTAGCCACCACGAGGCGGTTACCGAAGAGCTGGCTGAGCAGCTTCACGTACGGGGTCTCACCGCAGCCTGCGCAAGCGCCGGAGAACTCAAACAGCGGGCGGAGCAGCTGAGCGTCCTTCACCTTGGAGTTGTCGGTCACGGTGCGGTCATTGTCAGGCAGCTTCTCGAAGAACTTCCAGTTCTCGCTCTCGGGCTTCAGAGCGGTTTCTGCCGGAGTCATGGTCAGAGATGCCGTGGGGCACACGCGGGAGCAGAGCGTACAACCGGTACAGTCAGAGGCGGATACCTGAATGACGTACTTCATGCCGGCCCAGTCCTTGTGCATCTTGCTGGCGTCAGCCGTCTTGAAGGACTCAGGAGCGCCTTCAAGGTCAGCCGGGGCAATCATCTTGGCACGGATGGCAGCGTGCGGGCAAACCATGGTGCACTTACCGCACTGGATACAGGCCTTGCTGGTCTCGGTCTTCTCAGGATTCCAGACGGGGATTTCCAGGGCGAGGTCACGCTTCTCGTACTGAGTGGTGCCGCTGGGGAAGGTGCCGTCATCCGGCATCTCGCTCACGGTGACGGAGTTACCGTTACCGGTGACAATCTTGCCGAGCACGTTGCGCACGAAGTCGGGCGGGTTGCCGGCAAGGGCATCCGGGATATCGTGGCCGGTGATGGTGGTGCCGAGGGGTACCTCGTGAAGGTTAGCAAGGGAGGCATCCACAGCGGCGATGTTCTTGGCCACCACTTCTTCACCCTTCTTGCCGTAGGTCTTCTTAATGGCTTCCTTAATGTAGCCGAGAGCCTCCTCAGCGGGAATGACGCCGGCGAGGTTGAAGAAGCAGGTCTGCATGATCATGTTGATGCGGCCGCCCATGCCGGTGGACTTGGCCACCTTGAAGGCGTCGATGCAGTATACCTTGATGTTCTTGTCCAGAATCTGCTGCTGCATGCGGGCAGGCAGGCTGTCCCACACCTTCTCAGGAGCCACGGCGGTGTTGATGAGGAAGGTGGCGTTCTGGGCGGCATTCTTCAGGAAGTCAAACAGATTCAGCAGGCTCGGCTGGTGCAGAGCGATGAAGTTTGCATTCGTGATGAGGTAGGTGCTGTGAATCGGTGTGGTGCCGAAGCGCAGGTGGGACACGGTGGAGGAGCCGGACTTCTTGGAGTCGTACTCGAAGTAACCCTGCACATACAGGTCCGTGTGCTTACCGATAATCTTAATAGCGTCCTTGTTAGCACCCACAGTACCATCGGAACCGAGACCGTAGAACATGCAGCGGGTCACGGTGTCAGGCTCGGTGGAGAAGCTGGGGTCATAGGAGATGCTCTTGCCGGTCACGTCGTCCTCAATACCGACGGAGAAGCCGGTCATGGGCTCGGGCTTGGCGAGCTCGTCGAACACACCCTTCACCATGGCGGGGGTGAACTCCTTGGAGCCCAGGCCATAGCGGCCACCCACAACCTTGGGCATGGCGTAGGGAAGAGTGCCTGCTACCTGAGCGTCAGCCAAGGTCTGCACCACGTCCTGCAGGAGGGGCTCACCCAAGCTGCCGGGTTCCTTCGTGCGGTCCAGAACGGCAATCTTCTGCACGGTCTTGGGCAGAGCGGCAATCACGTCTGCAGCCGGGAAGGGGCGGTACATGCGAATCTTCAGCACGCCTACGTCCTCACCCATGGCGGTCACAGCCTCGAGAGCAGCCTCAGCGCCGGAGCCCATCATGATGATAACGCGGGTGGCGTTCGGGCAGCCGATGTATTCCACCACATCGTAGTAGCGGCCGGTGAGGTCACCGAACTTCTTCATGGCGCCCTTCACGATGGCGGGTACGGCGTCATAGTACTTGTTCACCGTTTCACGGCCCTGGAAGTATACGTCCGGGTTCTGAGCGGTACCGCGGATGACGGGAGCGTCCGGAGTAAGACCACGGGCGTGGAAGGCGTCCACCCACTTCTGGTCAATCATGGCGCGCAGCGTGTCGTCCGTGATGTCAGCAATCTTGCCCACTTCGTGGGAGGTGCGGAAGCCGTCAAAGAAGTTGGTGAAGGGCACGCGGCTCTCCAGTGTGGCAGCGTGAGCAATGGCGGCCATATCCGGAGCTTCCTGAGTGCTGGCGCCGCAGAGCATAGCGAAGCCGGTGGAGCGGCAGCTCATCACGTCGCTGTGGTCACCGAAAATGGAAAGACCCTGAGCGGCCAGTGCACGGGCGGCGATGTGGAATACGCAGGGAGTGAGCTCACCGGCGATTTTGAACATGTTCGGAATCATCAGGAGCAGACCCTGAGAAGCCGTGAAGGTGGTGGCGAGGGAGCCTGTCTGCAGGGCACCGTGTACGGCACCGGCAGCACCGGCCTCACTTTCCATCTCTACGATGCTGGGGACCGTTCCCCAGAGGTTCTTGCGGTCTACTGCCGTCCACGTCTCTGCCGATTCACCCATCGGAGAGGACGGGGTGATGGGGTAGATGGCGGCTACTTCTGAACAACGGTACGCTACGGAGGCGACGGCCTCATTAGCGTCAATGGTGCTGTATGTAGTGCTCATAATGGTTATTTTATATGTGAAAATTGTGTGTTGCACACTCGTGACCCCGTCTGCGCAGAACGCAGCGAGTTCTCACTACAGCTATCATACACCCATCCGCCCCCCGAATCAACCCAAAAAGGCAGCATCAGCCGCATTTTTTTTGCGGAATGACGCCAAAATTTCGTGATGAACTGCGTGTTTCTACCTGCTGATATTCGCCTGCCAATGATGTTATTTTGTGTTTTTGCGTGCGAGAAGAGGTGTTATAAGTGTCGAATAACAGTATTTTTTAATCATAAATGAATTGTTTACGTTTGCCAAAGTGGGAAAAGTGTGCTAGAATGCGGCCATGGCGAATACTGAAAGCTTTACTGCAAAGATGGCAGCCACCCTCGGGCTGGATGAGCAGATGATAGTGCCTTACGGTCGCGACAAGGCCAAGGTGAGTCTGCAGGTGCTCCGTGAGCGTCCTCGCAAGGGCAAGCTCGTGCTGGTGAGTGCGCTGACGCCCACTCCTGCCGGTGAGGGTAAGACGACTGTATCCATCGGGTTGGCCCAGGGCCTGAAAGCGAACGGCAAGAGCGTGTGCCTTGCGCTGCGTGAGCCGAGCATGGGGCCGGTATTCGGCCGCAAGGGCGGCGCAACGGGTGGCGGTGCTTCCAGCATTACTCCCGGTGAGAGTATCAACCTGTGCTTCAATGGTGACTTCCCCGCTATCACTTCCGCCAACAATCTGCTGGCAGCTGTGATTGACAATGCCCTTTTCTACAAGACGACTCGTCTGGATCAGAACAAGGTGCTGTGGAAGCGCGTGATTGACATGAATGACCGCTCCCTGCGCAACATCGTGGTAGGCCTTAACAAGAATGGCGTGCCGCGTGAGGAGGGCTTCAATATTACTCCTGCTTCCGAAATCATGGCCTGCTTCTGCTTGGCTGAGGATTTGGAGGACCTTCGCCGCCGTATTGATAATATCGTGGTAGGTTTCACCGCTGAGGATGAAGCTGTGTATGCCCGTGAATTCGGTGTGACGGATTCCCTGCTGGCCATTCTGCGTGAGGCTATTAATCCGAACCTTGTGCAGTCTCTGGAGGGCGTGCCCGCCTTCGTGCATGGTGGTCCCTTCGCTAACATTGCTCACGGCTGTAACTCCGTTATCGCCACGAAGATGGCTCTGGCCTGCGCTGATTATGCGGTGACCGAGGCCGGCTTCGCCTTTGACTTGGGCGCCGAGAAGTTCTTGGACATTAAGTGCCGCCAGAGCGGTCTGTCCCCGGATGCTATCGTCATCGTAGCGACCATTCGTGCTCTGAAGATGCATGGTGGCGTGGCTAAGACGGAGCTGGATCCGCCTAATGCTGATGCCGTGCGTCGTGGTCTGGCTAACCTGCAGGCCCACATTGAGAGCGCTAAGCTGTACAACCGCCCTGTGACAGTGGCTATCAACCTCTTCGAGGCTTTCGATACGGAAGAGGAAATCGCCGCTGTGAAGGAGCTTTGCGCCCAGATGGGTGTGGGCTGCGCTGTGGCTAATGTATTCGGCAAGGGTGGTGAAGGTGCCCGTGAGCTGGCCACCATCGTGGCTGAGAGCATGGAAGGCCCCGCTCCTGAGCCCTTTAAGTGCCTGTATGAGCTGGATATCCCTGTGGAGGAGCGTATGGCTACCATCGCCCGCAAGGTTTACGGCGCTGATGGCGTGGTGCTGACGAAGGCCGCCCAGAAGAAGCTGGCTCTCATGGCTGCTAATGGTCTGACTGACCTGCCTATCTGCATGGCTAAGACTCAGAACTCCCTTTCTGACAACGCCACGCTGCCGGGTCGCCCCACCGGGTTCACCATCACGGTGCGTGACTTCGAAATCGCTAATGGTGCCGGTTTCCTTGTGGCTCTTTGCGGTGACATCATGCGTATGCCCGCTCTGCCCAAGGTGCCTTCCGCCTGCGCTATTAAGGTGGACGCCGATGGTAACATCAGCGGCATGAAGGGCTAATCACACTCTTTATAGTATAGAGAAAGCGCCGCAGTCGAGCAGGCTGCGGCGCTTTCCGTTTTTTGATATTTAGATATAAAGGGTGCGGGGGCGTGTGCCCGGTGCATCAAAGGAGGTGATGACTTCTGCCGGGGCGTGGTGGCGGAGGTCTACCAAGCGGATGGCGCCACGCGGACAGGCTTGCTGACAGGCGGTTTGCGGGAGCTCCTCGCTTTTGTTGCGTCGGTGCGCATTCAGTCGTTGGACGCAGTAGGTGCATTTTTCCATGACGCCGCGGGTGCGTACGCTGACCTGCGGGTTGGTGGGTGTGCGGGTGGAAGCCTGTGCTTGGCGGGAGTAATCCCGGTAATTAAAGTGGCGTGCTTCGTACGGGCAGGCGGCGGAGCAGTAGCGAGTGCCCCAGCAGCGCGGGTATACCATGGCATTCAGGCCTTCATCGGTATGCACGGTGGCATGTACGGGGCAGACGGCTTCACATGGGGCGTTTTCGCACTGCCGACAGGCGGACGGCAAGTAATGTAGGCTGCCGTCGGTGTTGCGATAGCGCTTGATGTTCAGCCATTGCAAGTCGCGGTGGTTCGCTATTTCTTCTTGCCCTACGGTGGGGATGTTGTTTTCAGCCCGGCAGGCGAGAGTGCAGGCGCCGCAGCCATCACAGAGGGAGGTGTCGATGATGAGCGCCCACTGCGGAACGGAGGCATCTTCCGGCCGGGGAGCCGGGCCGGTGCTGCGCGGAGGAAGGGGAGACGCCGGGCTGTGGGGAAGTGTGGGTTCGATTCCCACTGGGGTGGGATTGGCTCCTACTGTGGCCGCGCTGAGGGGGAGGCAGATTCTCTGCAGGCTGGGTATGCCACAGGCGGGCAGGGTGTGCGCGTTCACCTGTACGCTACAGGTGGTGTCTGCCGCTGCGGGGATGAAGGCTTCCGCCGCTCCGGTGAAGCCGCTGAGCGGGAAGCGGGTTTCTTTCAGCCACGGGTTATGCGAGAAGCGTCCATCGGCAAAGAAGGGGTGCAGGTACAGCGCCGGGGCATCAGCTTCGGGCCCTATTGTGGGGATTGGCTCAGGCTTAGGGGCGCGCTCTGCGGCAAAGCCGCGCCGGAGCAGCTCCTCGGCATCCGGGATGAGGTTCAGAAGGACTTGGCGGATGGGGGAGCTGTCTTCCCGCCCGATGAGGGGGAGCTCCGTCCTGTGCAACAGGCTGTGCAGGGCTTCTGCTTCTGAAACAGCCGGTACCAGCGGTAAGGTGACGGGTTGGCGCAAGCAGAGGTTGCCATAGGCATCCGCCTCCGCGCCCCATTCTTCTAAGAAGTGCGTTTGCGGTACTGTGTAGCGGCAAAGCCCTGCGGTGATATCCGGAGACGTGGCGCAGAAGCGTATCGTTTCCGCCCGGCAATGGCGCAGGGCTTCGGCAAACTCCGGGTGCAGCGCGGCGGGGTCCGCCGGGGTGAAGATGAAGAGCACGTCCAGCTCCGGGAGTGCCGCCGTGAGTTCGGCTAAGGTGCCGTGGCCGGTAGGATAACGCAGGGCGGGGCCGAGGGAGCGGGTGATGAGGGCGTCCAGCTCCGGGAAGGTGAAGTGGCGCGGCTCTGCTAGGGAATCATACTCGTAAAAAGAGGCGCCGCTAAACTGCCTGAGTTCTTCTACCTGAGCGGCTCGCAGCGCGCTGTACCCGGCCGGGAAGAGGAAGGCGACTTTTCGGCCATTGCGCAGGGCTGTTCCCCATGCGCGGAAGGCTCCTTGCATACCCTGAGCGGGGTAAGGGGTGCCGTTGAAGGTGGGCGTGGTGCGCGCGGGGCTGTATAAATCCGTCAGCGAGGCCTGAGCAAAAGCGGGAAGGCCGGGGTGCTGTGCGGCGTAATGTGGGTTTGGCTGCAGCATGGTCGGCAGGCCGTCGTGGCAAACTGCCAGCATGGGTATAGCCCCGCCTGCCCACGGTATGGACGTGGCAAAACAGGTGGCCTCACCAGGCAGCTGCCACTCCGGGCAGGATTCCGGCTCAATGGCATATTGCTGCGCTCTTCTGCACGCAGGTAAGGCGGTCAGAGCCAGAGCCCCCAATCCTTTCAGGAAGCTGCGGCGCGTTATAACCTGCCTGTTTGACTGCTGCATGGGGCTTATTATAGCGCATTGAGGCACGATTGACAAATGTAATCTGTGATATTCCGCTTGACAGTAGGCGGCTGAACAGGCACAATAACGGCATGAAGTCGCGTGTGATAATACCGCTGGAGGAGTTCCCGGAGGAAGGTCTGGTGCTGGAGGGTGAGGCTGATGGCTCTCTCTTCGGTACGGATGAAACCGGTGCTCCGAGTGTGGGCTCTCTGTCCTACAGTCTGGAGGCTCAGCTGTATGAGACGGAGCTGGTGGTGCGTGGTAGCATCTCCGCCCCGTTCCGCCTGCGCTGTGACCGCTGCCTGCGTGAGTTTGAGTATACCGTGCAGATTGATGAGCTGACTATTTCATGTGATGTGAAGGGTAAAGCTGAGGCGGATGTGACTGAAGAACTGCGCGAAGAGGTCCTTCTGGAGCTCCCCGGATACCCAAAATGTGAGATTTCAGGCCTTGAATGTGAAATAAATGACACATTTTGTGATTTTAGGCTGGACAAAGACCCCCAATCGGGTGTAAACTCGGCCACCCCGAGTGGCAAGAGCGTCTGGGATGCCTTAGATGATTTTCCTCAAAAGTGACGCACTGGCCCCACTCTCACTCACAGCAAATCTTAACCAGAATAAAGAACTATGGCAGCTCCGAAACGCAGAACGTCCAAGATGAAGCAGCGCTCCCGCCTGGCCGCTCAGGCCTGGAAGGCCCCCAAACTCGGCAAGTGCCCCAAGTGCGGTGCAGCCGTTCCCGGTCACACTGCCTGTGGCCAGTGCGGTACCTACAAGACCCAGAGTGGGGCTGAGGTTATCGTGAAGCTTGTGGACTAATTTGTCCGCTCGCGATAAGAACCCCTGCTTACATAAAAAACTTCAATCGCCCTGCAGTTGTGACTGTAGGGCGGTTTTTGTGTTGACATCATACAAAAATGGTGTTAGAGTACGGACAAACATTCTACGAACACGCGTATGAAATTAGCGATTGATGCGATGGGTGGCGATGCTGCACCCGGTGTGAATGTGGACGGCGCTGTGCAGGCTCTGTCCCGTATGGATTTTCTCAAGAAGTTGTTTCTGGTTGGTGATGAAAGCGTTCTGAAGGCTCAGTGTGATGCCGCAGGAATTGGCTCAAACAGCAAGCTGGAGATTGTTCATGCTCCCGAAGTGGTGGGTATGGATGAGAGCGGTCTTGCAGCAGTGCGCCAGAAGAAGAACTCTTCCATGAGTATTTCCGTGGATTTGGTGAAGAAGGGTGAGGCCGATGCTGTGCTTTCAGCCGGTAACACGGGTGCCGCTGTGGCCGCCAGCACGATTAAGCTGCGTTTGCTTGATGGTGTGGAACGCGCCGGTATCGTTTCTCCTCTGCCGAGCATTCATGGATACGTGCTGGTGAGTGACACCGGCGCTAATCCTGATGCTAAGCCCCGCCATCTGGTGGGCTATGCCGTGATGTCCGCCATGATGGCTCGCTATGTGTATAACCGTGAGGTGCCGAATGTGGGCGTGATGAGCAATGGCACGGAGGATTGCAAGGGTAGTGAGTTCTCTCTGAAGACTTTTGCTCTGCTGAAGACCCTTTCTGACCGTGGTCTGCTGCCGTTTAACTTCACCGGCAACTGCGAGGGGCATGACCTCTTTGAGACGGAGCTGGATGTGGCTGTGACGGATGGCTTCACCGGCAATATTCTTCTGAAGAGCGTGGAAGCTACAGCTCATGCTTACACGAATTGGATTAAGTCCGGCATTATGTCCAGCACGATGGCTAAGCTGGGTGCTCTCTGCATGCGTTCCGTGTTTAAGACTCTCAAGAGCCGCATGAGTGCTGATGCCATTGGTGGCTGCCCGCTCATGGGTGTGAATGGTGTGTCCATCATTGCTCATGGCTCTGCTAATGCTACTGCCATTCTGAATGCTTGCCGCATGGCTGCCAGCATGGTGCGCAACAGCGTGAATGACCGTATCATTGAAACGATGGCCAAGATTAACCCTGTGCTGAAGGAGCTTGAGGCTTAAGACAGGGCTGATTCGCTTTTACTGAAAATATGAGAGCCGGGCAGAATTACTGCCCGGCTCCGTTTTTTGGGAAATACTTGCCGTTTATCAGCGGATGATGGGGCGGCCTTCGGTATCCGTGAATGTACCGAAAATGATGGGCTCTTCTGCAATAATTGTGGAATGAGCCCCGCAAGGAAGAAGAGAAGCCGGAGAAAAGTATTAGTAAAAAGCAGAAAAACATTGAGCATGGAGGAGAAAACTCCTACCATGCCCAGTGTTGTGTTCTTGAAGTACTT
>JAZRTR010000009.1:0-64814 GCA_045652085.1 Akkermansia sp. | reverse complement strand
CCGACTTCTTTTTCGGCACGCGTCACGGCCCATCGGTCACAGCAGCATGGGTCGCTTTCAGAATAACCTACAGGGCTTTTTCGGCACGCGCCACGGCCCACCGGTCACAGCAGCATGGGTCGCCACCGGAATAACCTACAGGGCTTTTTCGGCACGCGTCACGGCCCATCGGTCACAGCAGCATGGGTCGCTTTCAGAATAACCTACAGGGCTTTTTCGGCACGCGCCACGGCCCACCGGTCACAGCAGCATGGGTCGCTTTCGGAATAACCTCCAAGGTGGATAAAGAAAAAAAACTTGACCAGTGGCAACGCGAACTTTATACTCTGCTTAAGATGTCAAACTATGCTCTGATACTTGCAGGGGGAAGCGGAACTCGCTTCTGGCCGCTTTCAAGAAATGCGAAACCGAAACAGTTACTGGACCTGTTCGGCAAAGGCACCATGCTGCGACAGGCAGTGGACCGAGTGAGCGGCTTAGTACCGGCAGAAAACATTTTCATTCTGACAAATCATCTGCAGGAGGAAGAAGTACGCCGACAGGTAGCTGAGATACCGGCTGAAAACATTGTTGCCGAACCGGCAAGAAGAGATACAGCCCCGGCTGTGGCACTGGGAATCGGCCTTATCGCCGCGCGTGACCCGCAGGCGAACATGATTATCATCCCCAGTGATTCTCTGATACTGGATGATGACGCCTTCCGAGCACTGGCCGCGGATGCGCTGGCTCTGGCAGAAAAGGAAAATGCGCTGATGACTATCGGCATCCGCCCCACATGGGCTTGCCCCAGCTATGGTTACATCGAGCGCGCAGGAAAACTCAGCGCAGAAGGCTTAACTCACGATTGCTACGAAGTCGTACGCTTCCGCGAAAAACCGGACTCCGCCACCGCCGCCCAGTATCTGGAAAGCGGGAACTTCACTTGGAACGCCGGCATGTTCATCTGGAACGTAGCCCATGTGCGCTCCCAGCTGGCAGCCCATACTCCGCAGCTGGCCGATTTCATCACCCGTCTCACCTGCACGGACAACCTGCCTGAGTTCATCCGCACTGAGTTCCCTGCACTCACCCCCATTTCCATAGACTTCGCGCTGATGGAAAAGGCTGACCGCGTGCTGAACTTCGAAGCCACTTTCGATTGGGACGACGTAGGCTCTTGGATTTCCGTGAGTAAATACCTGCCCACGGACGAACAGCAGAACGCCTCAAACACCACCCTGAGCGCGCTGAATGCCGGTAGCAACATCGTCTTTACCCAGAATAACAAGCGCGTGGCTCTCGTAGGCGTGGATGACCTCATTGTGGTTGACACCGGTGACGCCCTGCTCGTGGCTCGCAAAGACCAAGCGGACGACATCAAGAAAATCGTGAACGGCCTTCCCGAAAACTTGGTCTAACCCGCATACAAAACATGCACCCAGCACTCGGCATAGACTACGGACAGGCTCGCATCGGCATCGCAGCCACGGACCCCTGTGGTATTCTGGCACACCCGGTGGAAAGCATCCATCTGTCCAAAACCGAGCCGCTGAATCGCATCGCAGAGCTTGTAGCTCAGAAAGGCATACGCAGTCTCGTGCTGGGCCTGCCGCTGAGACTGGACGGCACCGAGGGCACCGCCTGTGAAAAAGTGAGAAGCTTTGGCAAGAAGCTCAGAGAAAAGTTCCCGGAGTTGCCCCTCATCTATGTAGACGAGTTCCTGACGACCACTGTAGCCCAAGAAAAGCTGCACAAAGCCGGCAAAAAAGCGAAAGACTTCAAGCCTATTATCGACCAAGCCGCAGCCGTGGAAATACTGAACACATGGTTGGAACAGACCATGCCGCCGCCGGAACCGGACTTCGACTTCTGATATGAGTGAAACGCCATCAGAGAAGCCTAAAAAAATGAGCCGCAGACGCTTTCTGCGCCGTCTTGCGGGCGGCACCGCAGGCATTCTAGCAGCTGGATGGGGGCTGGACAGACTGCTGGCCCACACCATCTGCCGCCCGGGAGAATGGCATGGGCCCGTGACGGATCATTTTGATGGCACCTGCTTCTTCAACCCCACCGTCAGCCTGGATTACAGCACATCAGCCGCCATGCGCTGGCTGAGCGAGCGAGGAGAAAAAGGGCATTACCCCACCGTGAATGAAAACAGCAGCAAGCCAGAGCTCGCAGCTGAAGTCACCGGAAGCGACTGGGAAGTAACCATGGTAAATCACTCCACCCTGCTTATCCGCTGCGCAGGACTGAATATCCTCACAGACCCCGTGTGGAGTGATCACACCAGCCCCGTGCCGCTGGGGCCTGAGCGCAAACGCCCCGTCGGCATTCCGTGGGAACAGCTGCCTAAAATAGACATCTGCCTGATTTCTCACGACCACTACGACCACTTTGACGTACCCACGCTGCAAAGGTTATTCCTGCGTGACAACCCTCTCTTCATCGTCCCCCTCGGCCTGAAGAGTCTTCTCACCTACCATCTGGACGCGAACCCCAACTGTCAGGAAAAGGATTGGTGGGACGAGGTGCAAATTAGTGAACAGCTGAAAATAGTTCTCACGCCGGCCCTGCACTGGAGCAAGCGCTACCGAGATGCAGCCAGCGCCAACCGCTCCCTCTGGTGCGGCTTCTCCATGCTGGTGAAAAACGGCCCGCACATCTACTTTGCCGGAGACACCGCCCGCTGCGACTGGCCCAAGGAAATCCGCCGTAGACTGGGTGCTCCTCAGCTGGCCATCCTGCCTATCGGCATGTACAAACCCGAATGGATTCGCAAGAATCACACCAACCCGGCCGATGCCGTGGAAGCCTTCGGCATGCTGGGGGCTGAGAAAGCCATCGCCTGCCACTTCGGCACATGGCAGCTTGCTAATGAAGGGTACCAGGAAACGCTGGATGACCTCGCGGCAGCTCTTTCTGCAGCCGGCATTTCCCCGGAAAGATTTCCTGCTCCGGAAAACGGACAGACACTGAGGGGATAAGCCCGGAACACAATCGCTCGCGCGTACTGTAGAACGCAATTTAGGCTTGCTCCCGGCGAAAAAAAACATAGAATGAAGTTTCCGAGCTGATGGATTTTGATGATAACAACTACACCGACGACTATTTGGAGCCGGTGAGAACTTGGCCTACCCGATTAATCGGCGCAGGTGTAGTGTCTTTGTGCGTCCTGATGGTGCTCAGCCTACTCTCCTACAATATCAATGAAATGGGCTGGAGCGCCCTCAATCAAGCGGGCCATGAAGCTGCTAAAACCCCCCCCTGCACAAACATCCTCGGGGTAGTAGGCCTGTACCTTGCCGGCATCAGCTATGCCCTTCTCGGTGCGGCATCCATTTACAGCTACATCCTTATTGCCATCCTCGGAGTGGACATGGTTATTTTTCCGCTCCGCGCTCGTACCGGAAGATGGGTGGCACTCATCATCATGATTATCTCCACCTGCGCCTTTCTGGATGTGCAGCCGTGGATATGGAGAGAGTGGGCTCAATCCACACAGTTACACGGGGTGGGTGGTCTGCTGGGCTATTTTGATGGCACCTGCGTGCTGGCAAACCTGGCGGAAATCCGCTGGGTTCTTATACTCACTCTACTGGCACATGCTATCGCCTTTATCTATTTCGTGCGCGAGACGCCAAAAAGCGTGGCTATTGCATTCTGGAAAGACATCTGCAGCGTCTGCCGATTCCTGAAGAACAAATATCAGGCAAGGAAGAATACTCACCAGCAGGATGAAGACGACTGGAAGACTGACGCCCAGCCCATCACCGTACCTGATACGCCATCCGGTTTCGTGGATGAACGCCCCGAAAACGGCAACGAGCAGCGTTTCAACCCGCAGGCTGCAGCACAACTGCCCCAGCCCGCACGCAAGCCGCTTCCCATTCCTCCCGTACGCCAGACTCCAGCTCCTCAGAATAATCCGCAGTCTGCCCCGCAAGGCCAACTTCCGCAGAGAGTGCGCCCGACCATTCAAACAGCCCCGCCCCCTGTGCCGGCTCATGAGACCCCTGCACAGCTGCGCCAGCCACAGCGCTCTGTTCGCCAGGCACCCGTGCGAGATCCCTTTGACCCCGAAGACCGTGAGGAAGAAGAGCGCGTGCCGGATTTTGTACCCCGCCCGGCCACTCAGAAAGTCGCCACTCCGGCCCCGACCGTACGCACGCAAACACCTCGCCCCGCAGACCGAACTCTGCGTAATCAGGGTAATGGTGACAACTTGCTCGACCTTATGCCTGAGGTGGAGGACGAAATCGAGCGAAGACTGGAGAACGATATCGACGATGATGATGAGCCCATCCGCCGCCGCTCCGGCATGCCCCTGAGCCATGCTGCAAGAGAAGCATACCGCCGCTTCAAGGGCATCACTGACGACGAGGATGATACAGAAGAAACGCCTTCCACAAAAACTCGCCTGTCTACAGCCAAAGCCCGACCGGCTGATGATAACGAGGACGACATCGATACGCCGCCTGCCCCTGCTCCCCTGCCAAGGCTGAATCCAAACATCAAGCCCACACCGGCTCCGGCTCCCAAAGCCACACCGAATCAGGGCATGACTGAGCGTATAAAGACCGCAGCAAAACCCGCCCGACAGGAACCGCTTGAGGATTCTCGCACCATGTACGACGATTACCCCCTGCCCCCGTACGACATGCTGAACTACCGTCCTCCGGCAGAGGAAGATACTGCTGCCGCGCGCGAAGAAATGTACAGCACGCAGCAGAACATCATCGAGACACTTTCCTCCTTCCGCATTGATGTAGAGGCTGGTGACATTACGCGAGGTCCGTCCATCACCCGCTACGAGTTCTATCCTCCCAAAGGCCTCAAGCTCAACCGCATCTCTAATCTGGCTGACAACCTCAGAATGGCCACGCAGAGTAAGTCCATTAACATCCTTGCCCCCATTCCGGGCAAGAATACGGTGGGCATCGAGCTGGAGAACGAGTTCAAATCCCCCGTTTACCTGCGCGAGCTCCTGCAGAGCGAAGCGTTCCACTCCCCCAAACTCCGCATTCCCGTGGCTCTGGGCAAGGACGTGTACGGCAACCCCGTCATCGGCGACCTCGCCGCCATGCCCCACACACTTGTGGCCGGTACCACCGGTTCCGGTAAATCCGTTTGCGTGAACAGCATGATTCTTTCCATGCTCTACAAGTTCCGCCCGGATGAACTCCGCCTCATTCTTGTGGATCCCAAGGTGGTGGAAATGCAGCCGTACAAGAAACTCCCGCACCTTGCATGCCCCGTGGTAACAAATGCCGCCCGAGTCATCGGCGCGCTTCGCTGGGCCGTGAATGAAATGGAGCACCGCTACAAGCTCTTCAGTAAGATTGGCGTGCGCAATTTCGAAGACTTCAACAACCGTCCCGAGGATTATGCCCCCGAGCCCGAGGAGGAAGAAGTGCAGGAGTACAACTCGCTCCCGGATGACTTTGATGCAGCAGACGCCATCGTGCGCGACATCGAGGACTCCCAAGGCTCCGAATACCTCCCCGAGGAAGAGGAACAGGGCGAGTTTGACTTCGACGCGGATGAACAAATTCCAGCCAAACTTCCCTACATCGTCATCATCATTGATGAGCTTGCTGACCTCATGATGCAGGTGAAGGAGGACCTGGAAAACTACATCGCCCGCCTCACCCAGAAGGCTCGTGCAGCCGGTATTCATCTGGTGGCGGCCACCCAGACCCCGCGTGCCAACGTCATCACCGGCATCATCAAGGCCAACATTCCCAGCCGCCTCGCCTTCAAAGTAGCCAGCCCGCTGGATAGCCGCGTGATTCTGGATACGAACGGCGCCGAGAACCTGCTCGGCAAGGGGGACTTCCTCTTCCTGCCCCCCGGCGGCATCACCAAGATGACCCGTGCACAGGGAGCCTTCGTGAGCGACCCGGAAATCGCTTCCATCGTGAAGTTCTGCGCCTCTCACGCCAAGCAAAACTTCGTACAGGGTGTCACCGCGGAAATGAATAATGCGGAAGGCGGCAGCTCTGACGGCGGCGATGGCGGCGGCCGTCTCGGCGGTAACGGCATGAGCGATGAAGACGCAGAGCTCTACACCCGCTGCGTAAACCTCGTTATTACCGAGCGCAAGGCCAGCACCTCCATGCTTCAGCGCCGATTCTCCATCGGCTATGGTCGCGCGGCCAAGATAATGGATATGATGGAGGCCCGTGGCGTCATCGGCCCCGCCTCCGGCAATACCTCCCGCCCGCGAGAGGTGCTCATAGAGGCCCCGGAATAGTCCATTCCATATGAAAAAAATCTTCTTACCTCTGCTATTTCTGTTCACCTTTCCGGTGTTCATTTTACCGATATCGCAAGGACTTCCGCGGTATCGGCACACAGAAATCAGGCCAGAGGACATCATACGCATGACCGCGAGGTACATCTCACCTACACAGCTAGAAATTACGCTGAAAAATAGTAGCAGCACCAGCGTACACCTGTTCACCGCAGGGCGGAAAATTCGAACTATAGCGCCTGCTAGTATCGTTATGCACAGAGGTAGAACAACCCAGCTGTTCTTTCCTTCAGAAGTCACCATTCCCGCCGGTAAATCCACCACTTTCCGACTGACAATACCCAGAGATTCTGCTCTCCCCGGAGATACTATCATCTACAAAACCATCAGCTTACTGACAGCAGGCAACAGCCTGAATGAAGGCGATTTCAACCTCAGAGCCACCATCGCGCAATAGTGAAGTATCTCTTTAGTCTCATACTACCGCTGCTCTTCAGTAATTGTGTTAGCACAGTGAATCAGTACGCAGCCAGACGAGCGCTTGTCGTCGAGAAGGCTGCACTGGTACAACGCCCCTTGCAGACAATATGGCAAGTCGGGGATAAATATTATGCGCAAGGTAGCCTATGCCAAGCGCGAGGCGTGCAGAGAGGTGTGCCCATCAATAGCGTACTCTACCAGCAACCAACCCATACTTTTACCCCCACCTGCAATTCAGGTGAGCTCGTTTACGTGGAAGTCACAAGACACGAAAGCGGAGACATCACTCAGGCGCCGGAACAACAATTATACATCTCCGGCAGCTCTTACCTCGCGACCCTCCCACCGGGAGCGCGGCGCATCACCCGCACTCAACTTCCCACCGCAGTAACAGAAACAGTCGTCCCCCTTGTGGAGCCGACAACCGATGCCCACTGTTACTATGCTTACCCCTTGGCCGGACTTACTGCAGTCGCCATTGACCTACCGGCCACGGTTGTGATGACAACCGCCCTCATACCGGCAGCGGTTGTTTATGGCACCTACGCCAAACTTCACTCCATTTTCCGGCAGGAACAGAAAAACTAAGCAACCAACGAACAGAAGCTAGTTGTATAGCATTCAATGTTAGTCGTAGCTAACCATTAAAAAGCATTAAATAATAAGGCAAGCTTACACTTTAGGCTTGAAATTTGGGCGGATTAGGTGTTTAATAACTGGGCACCAATGTGGCCTGAGGTGGCCATAAATCTCGAGATTATGAACACGACCAAATTTATACAAGTGCCTGATGCTTTGAGCGCTGCATCGGATTATCTGAAGAATGATGCCGAAGATAACGGCGAGCTGATGACACTGAATGTAGGCCCCTCCCACCCTGCAACACACGGTGTGCTGCGCCTGAAGCTGGTGATTGATGGTGAGGTGATTGTGTCCTGCGATCCTGTGATTGGCTACCTGCACCGCGGTATGGAAAAGATTGCGGAGAACTGCCACTACAACCAGTACGTGGCATATACCGACCGTTTTGACTACTTGGCACCGATGAGCAACAACATTGCTTACGCCTGCGCCGTAGAAAAACTGCTGGGCTGGGAACTGCCCGAGCGAGGTCAGGCTATCCGCGTGCTCTGCAGCGAGCTCTCCCGAATCTCCTCCTGCTTCCTTGGCACAGGCGTGTATGCCATGGACACCGGCGCCATGACGGCCTTCCTGTATGCTTTCGAAGAGAAAGAAAAGGTGCATAACATATACGAGCAGATTTGCGGTGCCCGCTTTACCTCGAGCTACACCCGCATCGGCGGCATGACACGTGACCTGCCCAAGGGCATTGATAAGCCCATCCTTGAGTTCTGCGATAGCGCCCTGCGCACCGTGGATGAAATGGAGAAGCTTCTGCTCCATAACAAGATTTTCATTGACCGTCTCGTAGGCGTGGGCGTCATCAGCCGCGAGATGGCTCTTAACTGCGGCATGACTGGTAACAACCTGCGCGCCAGCGGTGTGCAGCGCGACCTGCGCAAGACGAATCCCTACCTTGGCTACGAGAAGTACGAGTTTGATGTACCTGTGGCCTACGAGGGCGACTGCTACGCCCGCTTCCAAGTACGCATGGAGGAAATCCGCCAGTCCGTACGCATCATCCGTCAGGTGCTGGCCACCATGCCCGGCGGCCCCATCTGCGTGCAGCTGGACAAGGGCATCCTGCCGAACAAGAAGGACGCCATGCAGAGCATCGAGGAGCTTATCCGCCAGTTCATGGTGAGCACCGAGTGTGTGAACGCTCCCGCCGGTCAGGTATACTTTGCCGCCGAAAACCCGAAGGGTGAGCTGGGCTTCTTCCTGGACTCCAAGGGTGGTGGCATTGCAAACCGCCTGAAGATGCGTAGCCCCTCCTACTGCACCCTTTCCATCCTGCCCGAGCTGCTGCCCGGTCACTTGGTCAGTGACGTGGGTGCCATCCTTGGCTCCTTCGACTTCGTACAGGGCGAATGTGACCGCTAAACCTTTAAACAGAGCAAAAGTTATACCATGTCCGAAACACCGAACGCGATAGACGCCATCACGGCCCCCATTTCCTCTCCCGGTGAGAAGTTCTTCCCCAAGTTTGAGGTAACGCCTGAGCTCGTGGCAAAAGCTCAGGAGCTCGTGGCCCTCTACCCCGAGGGTAAGGAACAGTCCGCTGTGCTGCCCATCATCCACCACGTGCAGGAAGAGTTTGGCTATGTAAGCCCCGAAGCCATGCCTTGGATTGCTGAAATGTGCAAGAGCACGCCCATCCACGTGGCTGGCATCGTTACTTTCTACCCCGGCATTCACCGCAAGTGCCCGGGTAAGTTCCATTTCCGCGTATGCCGCACCATCGCCTGCGCCCTTGCTGGCGGCGAAGAGCTGCTGCCCTACATCTGCAGCAAAATGGGCGTGGAGCCCACTGAGATGACGGATGAGGAGCCCATGGTGGTAAGCCCGGACGGCCTCTGGAGCTTGGAAGCTGTGGAGTGCCTTGCTAACTGCGGCTTTGGCCCGAATGTGATGGTGAACGACACGCTGTACTCTCAGGTCACCCGCGGCAAGATTGACGAAATCATGGCTGCCTGCAAGAAGGAGCTTGCTGCTGAGCGTAAGGAAGCCGCTGCCGCCAAGAAGGAGGCTGCTGCTGCCCGCCGTGAAGCTAAGGCTGCCGCTGCTGCCGAAGCTACTGAGACCACCGAAGAAGCGCCCGCTACCAAGAAGGCCGCGCCTAAGAAGAAAGCCACTACCAAGAAGAAGTAACCCCTTTAGCGTAACATGAGCGAAATCACTTACAAACCCGGCAAGGAACCGCATCCGCGGGAAACTCGCCGCATTTTCAAGAATATTGATCGCGAGGGGTATGATCCCTCCATCAAGTGCTTCATGAAGGATGGTGGCTACCAGACCCTCAAGAAGTGCCTTAAGATGGAACCTGCTGACATCACCAACGAGGTGAAGAAGAGCGGCCTCCGCGGCCGTGGTGGTGCAGGCTTCCCCACCGGCGTGAAGTGGACATTCATCCCCAAGGGCAACACCAAGCCCGTCTACCTCGTATGTAACTGTGACGAATCCGAACCCGGCACCTTCAAGGATCGCTTCATTGTACACCAGGATCCGCACCAGCTCATCGAGGGCATGATTATTGCCTGTTATGCTGTGCAGGCTCATTACGCAGTTATCTACATGCGTGAAGAGTTCCCCGAGGCAGCTAAAATCATGCAGAAGGCTCTGGAAGAAGCTGAGGCCAAGAACTTCCTCGGCAAGAACATTCAGGGCTCCGGCTTTGACCTGAAGATTGTGCTGCACCGCGGTGCCGGCGCATACATCTGCGGTGAGGAAACCGGCCTCATCAACTCCATTGAAGGCGTGCGCCCCTACCCGCGCATTAAGCCCCCCTTCTTCCCCGCTGCCATCGGTCTGTATGGCTGCCCCACCATCGTGAACAACGTGGAGTCCCTCTGCCAGGTGCGTCAGGTCATGATGATGGGTGGCGAGACCTACGCTGCCGAAGGCGCACAGCGCAGCCCCGGCACACGCATTATCGGTGTATCCGGTGACGTGAAGCGCCCGGGCGTATACGAAATCATCTCCGGCTCCATCACCTACGGTGAGTTGCTGTACGATATCTGCGGAGGCCCCCGCATCGGCCGCAAGTTTAAGGCCATCATTCCCGGTGGTGCCTCTGCCAAGGTCATGCGCTGCGATGAAATCCTTAAGGACCGCAATCCGGATGGTACCGTACGTGAAATGACCATTTTCGACGTACCGATGGATTTGGACAGCATTGCCAAGTTCGGCTCCATGAGTGGTTCCGGCGGTGTTATCGTGATGGACGACACCCGCAGCATGCCCAAGGTGCTGAACAACCTGAACCGCTTCTTCGCCTGGGAATCCTGCGGCCAGTGCTCCCCCTGCCGTGAAGGCAACCCCTGGATGTACAAGCTCTCCACCCGCATCTGCGAGGGTAAGGGCTCACCTGAGGACGTGGACCTCCTGAAGTCCGTGGCTGATAACATCTGCGGCCGCACCGTGTGTGCCTTCGGCGAAGCCTGCTCCTGGCCCACGCAGGCATTCACCACCAAGTTCCGTGAGGAGTTCTTGGCGCTCACCAAGCCCATCAACGCCCTCAAGCCGCACTCTGCAGAAACTGCCGAGGCTCGCAAGTTCCTGACTCGTGAAGACTAAATCCTTTTAAAAAGAATGAGCAATAATCCTACAATACTGCCGAAGGATGCCGCCGCTGCCGAGGGCAAGGTGAACGTCCAGATTAACGGTAAGTGGTACCGCTTCCCCAAGGGAACCCGCATCGCAGACGCCTGTAACTCCGTAGGCGCCCACGTGCCTTGCTTCTGCTACCACCCGAAACTCACCGTAGCCGGTTCCTGCCGTATGTGCCTCGTGGAGCAAGGTATGCCTCCCCGCTTGGCCCCCGGCGCCACTCCCACTTATGGAGAAGACGGCTACCAGCCCATCCAGTGGATGCCCCGTGCCGTCATCGCTTGCGCTAACACCGTAGCTGAGAACATGGGTATCCGCACCGAAGGCAAGCTCACCAGTGAGGCTCGCCGTGGCGTGCTTGAGTTCCTCCTTACCAACCACCCGCTGGACTGCCCCATCTGCGACCAGGCCGGCGAGTGCAAACTTCAGGAGTACACCTCTGATTACGGCAGCGGTACTCACCGCTTCACCGAAAATAAGACGAAGAAGGGCAAGAACCTCTCTATCGGCCCCCGCGTGAACTTGGACCAGGAGCGCTGCGTGCTTTGCCGCCGCTGCATCCGCTTCATGAAGGAAATCGTGGGTGAAGAAGTGCTCGGCGTTGTAGGCCGTGGCACTCACAATGCCGTATCCTGCTATCCCGGCACCTGTCTGGACAGCAATTACTCCATGAACGTGGTGGACATCTGCCCCGTGGGCGCTATGACCAGCAAGGACTTCCCCTTCAAGATGCGCGTGTGGTTCCTGAAGAGCACCCCCACCATTGACGTGAACTGCGGTACCGGCACCAACATCAACATCTGGACCCGCGAGCAGCAGGTATACCGCATTACCCCGCGCCAGAATGATGAGGTGAACAGCTGCTGGATGCCTGACAGCCACCGCCTGAATTACAAGTACATCAATGCCCCGGAGCGTCTCCTCACGCCCCTCGTGAAGACCGACCACGGTGCCCCGCAGCGCCCCAGCACTTGGGACGCCACCCTGAACATGGTGGTGGAGCAGCTGCACTCCTGCGCACCCACGGAAACGGCCATCATCTGCTCTGCCCGCATGACGAACGAAGAGCTCTACATGGTGCGCGCTCTTGCCCGCCAGCTCGGCGTTACCAAGATTGACATCGTTCCCCGCAAGGGCGAGAACGACGGCATGCTCGTGAGCGATGACCTCAACCCGAACACGAACGGTGCTAAGCTCATCCTTGGCAAGAACGGCAGCGGCCTGGCCGCTATCCGCCGCGGCATCAAGAATAACAGCATCCGCTTCCTCATCGCCCTCGGTGAAGACGTCACCGAAGAGGCCGGCATTGAAGCAGAAGACCTCGAGGCTCTGGATTACATTCTGGCCATGAGCCACAGCGAGAATGCCACCACCAAGGCTGCAGACGTAGTGCTGCCCAGCGTGACCTTCGCTGAGAAGTACGGCACCATGATTAACGTGGCCGGTCGCATTCAGCGCCTGAACAAGGCCATTGAGCCGCAGGGTGAAGCCCGCCCGGACTGGGATATTCTTCGCCAGCTCACCGAGCAGCTGGGCTGCGACTGCCCTCGCGTCATCGCCTGCCCCAGCCCCATGATTATTCTGGAAGAAATGGCCCAGGAGTTCGAGCCCATGAAGGGTCTTACCTGGGGTAAGATCGGCAACGGTGGTATCGTCATCATGGATACCGGCGTCACTATCCCGCTCATCGAGCGCGAGAAAGCCAAGAAGTAATTTAACACCTGCACATTAACACATCATGTCCTTATTCGATACCATCTGGAACTGGTGCGTGGACCTGCTGCACAACGACATCTGGTTCTACCTGATTACGACCGTTGTAAAGCTGGTGCTCATGTTTGCCGTGATTCTGGCATTCGTGGTGCTCTCCGTGTGGATTGAGCGTCGCGTAGCCGGCTGGATTCAGGACCGCCCCGGTCCCAACCGCGCCGGTATTCCGCTGCAGCTCTTCCAGCGCTTCGGCAGCAAGGAGAAGCAGCCGCTCAAAGACCTGCTGCACTTCTTCGGTATTCCCGAGACCTGCTGGATTGCTAAGCTCTGCACTTGGCTGCGCTTGGACCGCGAAATCCCCACCTTCGGCCTCATGCAGCCCTGCTTGGACGGCGGTAAGCTCTTCCTGAAGCAGGAACTTACCCCCAGCTATGTGCGCAAGGTGTACTTCACCATCGCTCCCATGCTCGTGCTTGGCCCGCCCATGGTAGCAGCAGCCGTTATTCCTTTTGCCTCCAGCGTAAGCACCAAGTTCGGTGAGATTAACATGGTGGTGGCTAACCTCGGCATCGGCCCGTTGTGGATTTTCGCCATCTCCGGTCTTTCCGTATACGGCCTTACTCTTGCCGGTTGGTCCTCCAACTCCAAGTACCCCTTCCTCGGCGGTCTGCGAGCCACGGCTCAGCTCATCTCCTACGAGGTAGCCATGGGACTTTCCATCATTCCCCTCCTCATGGTTTTCAGCACACTGAACATGCAGGATATCGTTCAGTACCAGGCTGATAACGGCTGGACCCTCCTTCCCCTCTGGGGCGAAGGCCTCAGCTGGCAGCGCTGGGCTCTCATGGCGCCGCTCGCTCTGAGCTTCATCATCTTCGTGACCTGCGTCTTCGCTGAAGCCAATCGTACCCCCTTCGATATGGCTGAGTGTGAAACTGACCTTGTGGGTGGTTATCACTCCGAGTACTCCTCCATGAAGTTCGCCTCATTCTTCATGGGCGAATACGCAGCCATGGTCATCGGTTCCGCTCTGGTGGTTACCCTGTTCTTGGGTGGCTGGTCCATCGGTTTCGGTGCTGATGCTGCTCTGCACTCCGTGTGCAGCTGGCTGGCGGTTTTCTGCCAGTTCATCATGTTCCTCATTAAGCTGGTAGCCTTCATCTTCTTCTTCGTGTGGGTGCGCTGGACCCTGCCGCGCTTCCGCTGGGACCAGGTGATGAAACTGGGCTGGCTGGTATTCCTGGAGCTCGCCGTTGCTAATATCTTCCTGACGGCAGCTGTACTCTATTTTGTAAAGTAACACCTGAGAATTTCACGCTATGTCATATACACCTGTAAAGCGACCCAAGTTCTCCCTCCTCGACAAGATTTACGTTGTGGAGCTGGTGAAGGGTCTTGCTATCACACTCAAGCACCTCGTGCTCTCCTTGGTGGGCAAGAGCCGCAGCAAGAAAGACTTCAACGGCAAGGGCGTGGGCGCCTGTATGCCCTTCCCTGAACAGCGCTGGGACTCTCAGCTGCCGGATTACTACCGCGGCGCACCCACGCTGGTGCGCGGTGAGGACGGCCGTGAACGCTGCGTGAGCTGCCAGCTCTGCGAGTTCATCTGCCCGGCTCGTGCCATTAAGATTACTCCCGGAGCCGTCAGCCCTGACGCCTCCTGCCAGAAGCAGGAGAAGGCCCCCGCAGAGTTCGAGATTGACATGCTCCGCTGCATCTACTGCGGCATGTGTCAGGAAGTCTGCCCGGAACAGGCTATCTTCCTTTCCAAGGAGTACCTCATCACGGTAACTGACCGCAAGCAGGCTGTCCGTAACAAGGCAACCCTTTACAAACTCGGCGGAACCCGCAAGGGCCTCGTCAACAAGTGGAACCAATTCAAATAATACACGACTATGGATCCCGCAATTTCCTCCATTCTCTTTTACCTTTTTGCGGCAATGGCCCTCATCTGCGCCTGCGCAGTGGTCTTTGCCCGCAATCCCGTGACCTCCGCCATGAGCATGGCTCTGTGCTTTGCGGCTACAGCTGCACTGCTCTTCGGCATGGGTGCACAGTTCCTGGGTATCATCCAGATTATCGTATACGCCGGTGCTATTCTGGTACTCTTCCTCTTTGTCGTCATGATGCTTGACATCCGTACGGAGGAGGAGGATAGCAGCTTCTCCGTGTTCCGCAGCCTCATCCGCATGGCTCCCGGCGCTCTCGTAGCCGGAATCCTCAGCGCCATGATTTGCATCGCAGCCATTAAGCTGCCCGGTGCCGGTGACTGGCAGAACCCGCTCTGCCAGGTTTGCGACTCCATGGGTGAGCTCTGCATTGGCCAGCAGGAAGCTGCTGCAGCTCCTCAGGGCCAGCTTCCCTACGGTGGCGCTCTGCCCCGCCTCAACCCCGAGGCCGCAGCTCGCGTGCTGAATCCTGCCATTAGTGATTCTGAGGCCGCTGCTGCCACCAGCATTCCTGATGTGAAGCTGCTCGGCCAGCGCCTGTTCTCCCAGTATAACATCGCCTTCGTCATTCTCAGCTTTGCGCTGCTGGCGGGTACGGTGGGTGCCGTAGCCCTGAGCCGCAAAATCCGCAAAGACTAACCCCGGTACATAACCATGGATATCCCCTTAGCTCATTATCTCATACTCTCCGGCCTGCTCTTCTCGATAGGTCTGGCCGGCGTGCTGATTCGCAAGAACATCATCGTGGTCTTCATGTGCCTGGAGATGATGCTCAGTGCAGCAAACATCTCTCTGGTGGCCTTCTCCCGTGCTAACGGCGTGAACGGCGTACCGGTGTATGATGCACAGATTCTTGCCCTGTTTGTCGTAGCCATCGCAGCGGCGGAAGTCGCCATCGGTCTGGCTCTCATCGTTGCCATGTTCCGTGCCCGCCGCACCGTATCCAGCGAGGCACTTAACACTCTTAAGGAAGACTAACCCCCACGGCTCACTCATATGATTCAGAATCTCCCCTGGTTATTCCTGCTGTTGCCGCTGGTCGTAGCTGCCATCAACTGGCTGTGCTTCAGCAAGTGCTCCCGTGCGGCAGCCACATTCTCCATCCTCTCAGCGCTCGTCACCTTCGGGATGTGCGTAGCTTACCTGCGAGGCTGGGAAACCGGCACTCCTGATACCTATACATGGATGCCCATTGAAAGTGAGGGTGCCATTTCCCTCTCCTTGGGTCTGATGATGGATGCGCTGGCCATGCGCATGATGCTGGTTGTAACCGGCATCGGCCTGCTGGTGCACATCTTCTCTCTGGGCTACATGAAGGGCGACCCCTCCAACCTGAGCCGCTACTTCGCCGGCCTGAGCATTTTCATGTTCAGCATGACGATGATTGTACTGGCTGACAATCT
The DNA here is from genome assembly GCA_045652085.1 of Akkermansia sp. Lineage (GTDB taxonomy): Bacteria > Verrucomicrobiota > Verrucomicrobiia > Verrucomicrobiales > Akkermansiaceae > Akkermansia. The sequence goes on along the minus strand of JAZRTR010000009.1, from coordinate 48,807 downwards.
GGCCATGACCTTCATCGGCTGGGAAATGGTGGGCTTCTCCTCCTACCTGCTTATTGGCCACTGGTTCAATAAGGAAAGCGCCGCTGACGCTGCTAAGAAGGCTTTCATCACCAACCGCGTGGGTGACTTCGGCTTCCTTATCGGTATCCTGCTGACTCTCGCAGTGTTCGGCACCCTTAACTTCACAGAGATGGCTGGCAAGGCTGACGCTATCGCCCCGGCCGTGCTCACGGCAACTATCATCTGCCTCTTCTGCGGTGCCGTAGGTAAATCCGCTCAGTTCCCGCTGCACGTGTGGCTGCCGGACGCCATGGAAGGCCCCACGCCCGTATCCGCCCTCATCCACGCCGCCACCATGGTGGCCGCCGGTGTGTACATGATGGTGCGCCTTCAGGTGAACATGGGTGAAGCCGCCTTTACGGACTGCGCATGCACCGTCATCGCTACCGTGGGTGCCATCACCGCTGTACTGGCCGCTCTCATGGCCCTTCAGCAGGACGACATCAAGCGCGTGCTGGCCTACTCCACACTCTCCCAGCTGGGCTACATGGTCATGGCTGTGGGTCTGCTGGCTGGTGAAGCTGCCATGTACCACCTTTACACGCACGCTTGGTTTAAGGCTCTGCTCTTCCTCGGCGCCGGTGCCATCATCGTACGCTGCCACCACGAGCAGGACATCTGGAAGATGGGCGGCCTGCGCAAGCGCATGCCCCTCACCGTGCTCAGCTTCCTTGCTGGCACCTGTGCCCTTATCGCCATCCCCGGCTTCTCCGGCTTCTTCTCCAAGGAGGCCATTCTGGATGCCGCTCTGGCCAAGAACCCCGTCTTCTTCTGGGTGGGTGCCGGCGTTGCTGCTCTGACCACCTTCTACATGGCTCGCCTCTGCCTTGTGGCATTCTGGGGTGAAGCCCGTGCTCACGGTGCGGCTGAGGCAAAGGAAGCTGGTCCCACCATGCTGCTGCCCCTGCTGGCACTCTCTGTAATGGCTATCATCTCCGGCTATGGTTTTGTGGCTGATGATTTGGTACCCTTCGAAGGTTTCCACGCCCATGACTTCACGCTGGGTCTTCCCTTCTATGTAAGTATGGCCTCCCTTGCCCTCGGTCTTGTACTCGCCTTCGCCATCTACGGCTTGGGCAAGCGCAAGCAGGATCCGCTTGCTGGCAATCCCCTCAGCACGGCTCTTCGCAAGCGCCTCTACATTGATGACCTTTATGACAAGGGCCTCATCGGCTTCGTACAGGGCAGCCTTGCCCGCGCCATTGACCTGACAGATAATGCAGGTGTGCGCGGCATCGGCACTCTGGGTACCGGCTGGCTTATCGGCAAGCTCGGCAAGCTGCTCACATGGTTCCAGGGCGGTGTACTGCGCCGCTACGCCATTCTGGCAGCCCTTGGTATGCTTGTATTCCTGTTCCTGCTGGCCTCCTCTTCATTCTCACACTAAAAACACATCACTATCATGCTTATTTGGCTTATTATCGTACCTGTGATAGCAGCCGCCCTCATCGGGCTGCTGAAGGCGCCGGGCCGTGCCACGGCGCTGGTAAGTGCCACCTTCACGCTGATTATGGGTGTGTGGGCATTTATTAGCACAACGTTCTGCCCTGAGGCCTGCATCGACAGCTGGTCCCAAGTCGGCGGTAGAGAGCTCTGGTTCTCTCTGGAGCTCCCCCTGAGCCGTATCATGCTGCTGCTGGCAGTCATCGTTACCTTCGCCGCCATTCTCGGCATGAAGGCCCCGAACAAGGATGCTGAGCGCAGCTGGGCCATCTCCTCGCTGTTGCTTTCCACCGGTGCTATCGGCGCTTTCGTTTCCGATAACGTCATCTCCTTCTACGCTTTCCACGAGCTTGCCCTCATCCCGACCTTCGTGATGATTGGCTTCTATGGCCGCGGCGATCGCCGCACCGTAGCATGGACTGCTACAGTATATCTGGGACTTGCTTCCATGGTACTGCTGGCTGGCCTTCTGATGCTCTGCTATGAAGTGGGTGCCTATACCTTCACGGGCATTGCCTATGCCGTTCACGTTGGCGCAGTACCCTCCAATGGTCTTGTTCCCGGGCTGCTGCTGGCCGGTTTCGGCACGCTGGTATCCCTCTTCCCCTTCCACGCATGGGCAGCTCCTGCTTATGCCAGCGCACCCACACCGATTGCCATGCTGCACGCCGGTGTTCTGAAGAAATTCGGTCTTTATGGCCTCTTCACGCTCGCTTGGCTGATGGGCCCCGCCTGCAAGGACTTCTTCGGTTACTGGAACAACCTTCTGCTGCTTCTGCTGCTGGGTAATGTACTCTGGGTAGGTTATGTGACCGTAGCTCAGACTCGTCTGGATGACATGCTGGGTAACTCCTCCGTCATGCACATGGGCTACATCTTCTTGGCCTTTGCAGTGTACGTCAGCTCCGGCGCCGCTAACGAGCTGGCCATCAAGGGTGCTGCTACGCTCATGTTTGCCCACGGTCTGACCATTGCGCTCCTCTTCCTGCTTACCGGTCAGATTGAGAGCCAGACCCGCACACTGGAGCTGGACTCCATGGGCGGACTCGCCAGCAAGCTGCCTACTCTGGGCTTCCTGTTTGGCTTGGCTGGTCTGGCCAGCATCGGTCTTCCCCTGCTGGCAAACTTTGCAGGTGAGTTCAGCATCTTCGTATCATGCTTCCAGAATTGGCAGCCCGGTGCTGCCGCTGCTACCGCTACTCCGGATGCTCTGAGTGGCATCCTCAGCGGATTGGAAAGCATCTGGCTCATTGGGCCGGTACTCGGCTGGATTTTCGGAGGCATCAACTGCGCTCTCGATACGATTTCCGGCTGGTTCGGTGGTCTGGGTGCTGTACAGATTGCCACGGTGTTCGCCCTGTGGGGTCTGGTCATCAGTGCTATCTACATGCTGCGTGCTTTCCGCCGCGTGTTTGAGGGCAACGTCGGCAGAGCCTCTGAGCGTGCCGTTGGCCTCAGCTGCTCGGATAAGATTGCAGCCGCATTCCTGGCCTTCTTCATCGTACTTTTCGGCGTCATGCCCTTCATCCTCATCTGAACCTCACCCCATCTGAAATACCATGATTATCGAAACCATTTCAGCCATATACAGCTGGGGACAGTTTGCACCGGCGTTCGGCCTGGTGACGCTGGCCGTCATCATCCTGATGGCAGACTGCTTCATTCCGAAGATTCCCAAGCGTGCATACTCCATCATAGCTGCCGCTGGTGCCATTATCGCCGCCATCTTCATGACGTCGGATGAGTACCACAACAGCTTCGGCCTTATTGCCTGCCTTTCCACGGCACTTGTGCTGCTGCTTGCCTTTGATTACCACAAGGTGACCTGCGCCTCCGTGGGCGGCCCCGATGTGGAGGATGGCACATGCGAGCTCCCTGCACTTCTGCTCATCGCCTGCGCAGGCGTCTGCTGTCTGGTACAGGCCCATGATATCATCATGCTCTTCGTGAGTTTGGAAGTAATCACGCTGTCCTCCTATGTGATGGCCGGTTACTTCCGCCGCAATCAGGGCTCCGTGGAAGCAGGTGTGAAGTACCTTGTACTGGGTGCTCTCAGCACAGGTCTTCTGGTGTTCGGCGCCGCTTGGTACTATGGTACCACCGGTTCCTTCCTGCTGAGCACTGAGCTGGTGTACAATCTCTTCAGCAACATCAACCCGGCTCTGCACACAGGTTTCTACCTGGCTATCGGCCTGCTGCTTATCGGCGCCTTCTTCAAGGCCGGTGCTGCTCCCATGCAGATTTGGATTCCGGACGTATATCAGGGTTCTCCCACCCCCGTGAGCGCCTTCTTGGCAGTAGCCTCCAAGGCTGCCGGCTTTGCGGTACTGACCGCTATCCTGCTACCTTTTGCTCCGCTCATGCAGGTATACCCGGATAAGATTACCTCCATCATCAGCGCCATTGCCGTAGTGGCAGGAGCCACTCTGCTGGTGGGTAATCTGGGTGCCATCTGCCAGAACAATGCCAAGCGTCTGCTCGGTTATTCCTCCATTGGTCAGGCCGGCTTCATCATCGTGTTCTACACGAACCTCAGCGCCCCCGGCCTCACCGCTAACGTAGCAGGCTACCTCGTGGCTTACATGCTCGCTACTGTGGCAGCATTCTTCGCCATCGCCATGGTGCGCACTCAGCGCGGCAGTGAGGAAATCTCCGCCTTCCGCGGCTTGGGTAAGACCAATCCCCGCACAGCCTTCCTCATCACGGTAGCCTTTGCCTCATTGGCCGGTGTACCGCTTACCTATGGCTTCTTGGCTAAGTTCAATTCCTTTGCCTTCTTTGTGGACGCCATGCAGACACAGAGTGGCCTCATCTGGCTGCTGCCCTTTATGATTGTGGGTGCTGCAGCAGGCTTCTACTACTACTTCAAAGTACTTCGTGAGATGTACTGGGAGAAGCCTCAGGAGGGTGATGTTCCCCTGCAGGTGCCTGTAGTGACCGTAGCCGTCCTGACTGGGTGCGCCATTGCACTTATCTGGATGGGTACCTCTCCGCTCATTTTCATGCCGCTCTAAAGCAGCTGACAGCATTTAATCAGAATCCCGGTTCCTTGCGGAACCGGGATTTTTCATATAAGCCGGAGGAATATACTCATTACTTCTGGGTACCGCTAATAAGGTACACCTCTGAGCAAAGCACGGTGCCCCGTGAGGCATCATGCACGGCTACCCGCACCGCATATAAATCACCCACCCTGCCCCGCAGATTACTCAGGCGCACCACCGGCTGCTGCGGCAGCAGACCATCACGACGGCGGGCTACGGGTACAGGCAGCGGCTGCATGCGCAGAGTTTCTCCCGCCTCATTCAGCAGAACGGAGCGCCCCGTACCAAATTCCTGAATAGAAAAAGCATAACGAGGGCGAATGGGATTTCCCCAATAGAGCAACTCATAGCAATTTGGGGCATACTCACGCAGGCGTACAATCGCACTATCAGACTTCCTCGCCTCCGGCACCTGATGATCCGCTGCATACGGCACGAGGCACACCGCCTCCAAGGGAAGCGAGTGTTGCTGCTCCGGAGGCAGCTCAGAGGAACGATAATGTTCCCGCAAACGCGGTCCCAACACAAGAAAAGCGCTCAGCGTCACAAAGGAGGCCGATGTCAGAGCCACCACATGTGACATCCAGACCCGGCGCTCAGGAAGATAAGGATATAACAAGCGACGGAACCACATCAGCGAGTCATGATACGCAGCGCGCCGCGGATAAGCTCATCCGTATCAGCCTGCGGATTATCCTTGAGTAGAGCCTTGAGCGCCTTTCTGGCTTCCACCTGCTTGAAGCCCAGCGCGACAAGGGCGAGTTCAGCATCCGCCGCAGCCGGACTGGTAGCGCCCTGCTGCTGAGCTTCCCAAGTGGCAGCAAGCCCCACCTTATCCTTCAACTCAAGCACAATTCGCTCAGCGGTCTTCTTGCCCACACCTTTCGCGCGGGCTATTGCCTGCACATCGCCCCCCACCACAGCGGCCTTAAATGAGCTCACATTCAACCCACTAAGAATGGATATAGCCGTAGCCGGGCCAATTCCACTCACACGCTCAATGAGCAGACGGAAAATATCACGTTCTGCATCTGTAGCAAAACCATACAGAACCTGAGCGTTCTCGCGGATGTGCAAATGCGTTTTCAGAGTCACTACCTGCCCCGGCAAAGGGTTGATGCTGTCAAATGTGGAAAGAGGCACCTGTACCTCATACCCCACTCCGTTCACATCCAGCACAAGGCATTGGGGAAGAGCCTCTGCTACGGTTCCGCGTAAAAAAGCAATCATGGCTACAGGATATTACAGGCTTGTTGCTAATCTATCAGTTATTTGCAGCAGGAGCAGGCTGAGGCAGCAGGTCCTCCATCTCCACGAACTGGGCTTCAGGCCCGATGCCACCGATTTCCCCCAACAGCTCGCGGCAGCGGGCGTTCAGGCGGGCATAATCAATCGGCCCATTCTCCGGCTCCTTTGAACCGGGGAAAATGATATAGCTCACACCAAGCGAAGATACGGGGCGGCTGTATACCGTAGCTCGCGGGTTGATGGCTTGGCTGAGACGCAGCGAAGCCTCACCAGTCTTGAAACGCGGGCCAAAATCACCGACAATGGCCGGGAATACACGATTTTCCACCACCACCACGGCATAATCACCGGGCTGAGGACGGTACGTATCATCACTACCTTCCTTTACAGTAAGCGGCACCACAATGAAAGAATCATACTCTGCCAGCAAGAAACTGTATCGCTCCAAATCCGCAATCACACGGCTGGCATGCTCAGCAGATTCACGTTTTCCCTCACGGCGATAACGGCGCAGACGCTCCTGCCAGCCTTCTAAAAGAGGATTCGGCGTATCTGTACGCTTGCGCCAGCGGTAGGACGTAGTGGGCTGATAATGGTCGCTATTACGGATATTTTCCGGCATGGTAGGCAGGCGGTCACCATCCGAGCCATCGGACACGACATCCATGTCAGCCTGAATCCAGAGGACTCTTCGCCCTGAATCCGGAGCTTGTATCTGGAGGATTGTATCCGTATCATAGAAATTGTGGCGGTCCAGCATCTGGCTGAGGGTAGCAGCATTCTTACGCACTCGGTTCTGCTTATGCAGATAAAGAGAATGGAACCAAGGAGACACACGGGCGGCATCCATCAGGCGCGAAAAGGCCGGAAGCACATTGGGCAGCTGCGGGTTGGCATGCAGCAGCTCATCACCCTCTGCGGCATGAGGCAAACGCAGATTCAGAGAAACACGAAGCTGGTAAGCATCTGCAGCGCCACGATCCTGACTGCAAGTAGTGCCGGTGGCAAAGTTCACATTGCTACGAATGCTCACCCCACGGCCCATATCATTGATATGCTCATAATTACCGGGCTCCACATGCTCAGGCAGAGCCGGAGGGAACGGAGGGAGCACAATGTTCGGCATGGCAAAGGATGTGCGGGGAGACCAAGGCTCAGGTGCTGCAAGCGTCACCGGCTCTGGCGGAGTAGGCTCCGCTTCAGGTTCAGGCTGCGGAGCTACTACCTCAGGCGTGGGGGATGCTGACTGCTGAGAATCCGAGGGAACAGAGGCAGACTCAGTTCCCATCAAAACTCGTGCCAACTGGGCCGGATACGGTGTAAACAGAGAGCCCGCCGCACCACCCAGCACAGCCAGTAGCCCCAGCTTAAACCAAGTCACACTACGCGCATTCTTTTTCTTTCTCGAAGAGTTCTTTTCCATTTTATTCAGCTGGTACAGCCCGGCGCGGGCGTGAGCTCATGATAAGGCGAAGCACCCACAGCGGTGCATTGCGTACAAATAATCCGGCCAACCGGATTTTCAGGGAAGGATAACAGCGGGGCTTATTCGCCAGCACCGCACGCAAGCCGGACTCCACCACGCAGGGAATCGACGTATAAAACCACTTGCGGAAAGGCACTTCTTTCTTACTCTTGCCGGTACGACGTGCCACATCTCCAAAACTCGTATGCACCGGCCCGGGGCACACTGCCGTCACATGCACTTGTGTACCTTTCAGCTCAATACGCAGCGCCTCACTGAATGAAGCCACGAATGACTTACTGGCAGCATACATCGCAAAATCAGGAATGGCCAAATCTGCCGCCAGCGAGGCGATGTTAATCACATACGCCTTCTGAGCTTGGAGCAATGATGGCAGCATGGCACGGGTAAGCTCCACGGGAGCCGTCATATTCACCTCAATCATGCGGCGATTTCGCTCCGGCTCAGAGCTGATGAACTCACCATAGTCCCCCAGCCCGGCATTATTTATCAGCATCATCCACTCACTCTGCAGGCTGCCAATCTTCTCAGCAAGCTGCGCGCGTGCTGCAGAGTCCGCCAAGTCACAAGGGCAGACCATCACATCACAGCCACTTTGCGCCCGCAGCTCATCTGCCAGCGAGTTCAATTTATCTTCGCTTCTAGCTATCAACACCATACGCACCTTCTCCGCCTTAACCGAGTTTTTCAAATACCCGGCCAGATGGCGCGCAAAAGCCTCCCCGAACCCCGAGGAAGCACCGGTAATGACTGCCGTCGCTACTGCTAACATGCGGATATCATCCCATGACTATGCAACATATGCAAGCATAAAATCCGCCAGCGCACATGCCGTACAGCTTTTTTTGCTGGCAAATCAGGGCAGAATGTGATATAAATAATCTCGTTATGGCAACACCTCCTTTTGTCTATCAGGAAATGTTCCCCATGGGGGAAGACACCACGAAGTATCGTCTGCTCACTAAAGACTACGTGAGTGTCAGTGAATTTGAGGGCAAACCGATTCTGAAGGTTGAGCCCGAAGGTCTGCGACTGCTGGCTGAAACAGCTTGGCATGATGTGGCTTTCTATCTGCGCCCGGAGCACCTGCAGATGGTGCAGAGCATTCTGAGCGATCCCGAGGCCTCAGAGAACGACAAGAGCGTGGCTCTCACCATGCTGCGCAATGCTGAGGTTGCAGCCCTCGGCGTGCTTCCGCTCTGCCAGGACACCGGCACGGCCATCTGCGTGGGCAAGAAGGGTCAGCAGGTATGGACCGGCTTTGATGATGCCGAATACATCTCCCGCGGCGCTTACGATTGCTACACCAAGAACAACCTGCGCTACTCCCAGAATGTGGCTCTGGACATGTACAAGGAAATCAACACCGGCACCAACCTGCCCGCTCAGATTGATCTCTTTGCTACAGACCACGGCATGGATTACAGCTTCCTCTTCATCGCCAAGGGCGGCGGTTCCGCCAACAAGACCTACCTCTACCAGGAGACTAAGGCTCTGCTTAACCCCACCTCCCTCAAGAAGTTCATGGTGGAGAAGATGAGCACCCTCGGCACCGCTGCCTGCCCGCCCTACCACGTGGCATTCGTTGTGGGTGGCACCAGCGCTGAGCTCTGCCTGAAGACCGTTAAGCTGGCTTCCACCAAGTACTACGACAGCCTGCCCACCACCGGTAACGAGCACGGCCGCGCCTTCCGCGACGTGGAGCTGGAGAACGAGCTGAAGAAGGAAGCTGAGAAGCTGGGCCTGGGTGCTCAGTTCGGAGGCAAGTGGTTCGCCCTGGACGTTCGCGTGGTACGCCTGCCCCGTCACGGTGCTTCCTGCCCCGTAGCTCTGGGTGTATCCTGCTCCGCTGACCGCAACGCCAAGGCTAAGATTACCCCCGAGGGTATCTTCATCGTGGAGCTCGAGTACGACCCGGGCAAGTACATCCCCGCTGAGCTGCGCGAGACTAAGAGCGCCGGTGTACCCATCGACCTCGACCGCCCCATGACTGAGGTTCTCGCCGAGCTCTCCAAGTACCCGGTTAAGACCCGTCTTTCCCTGAACGGCACCATCATCGTAGGCCGCGACATCGCTCACGCCAAGCTCAAGGAGCTGCTGGACGCCGGTAAGGATCTGCCCCAGTACGTGAAGGACCACCCGATTTACTACGCCGGCCCCGCCAAGACCCCCGAGGGTTATCCCTCTGGTTCCTTCGGTCCCACCACCGCCGGCCGTATGGACTCCTACGTGGACCTCTTCCAGAGCCACGGCGGCAGCATGATTATGATTGCCAAGGGTAACCGCGCTCAGTGCGTGACGGATGCCTGCCAGAAGTACGGCGGCTTCTACCTCGGTTCCATCGGTGGTGTGGCTGCAGACCTTGCTAAGAACTGCATCACATCCATCGAGTGCATCGAGTACCCCGAGCTGGGCATGGAAGCCATCTGGAAGATTACCGTGAAGGACTTCCCGGCCTACATCCTCGTGGACGACAAGGGCAATGACTTCTTCGCCGACATCCGTGCCGGCTGGGCCTGCCCCGGTTGCGCTCACTAAAGCCCCTTCTCTGCCCCCGCTGTTCCTACAGCGGGGGCAAGACTTAAACAATGACGGATAAAACAAAAGAGGTACTGAAGCAACTTGCCTGCTACACCGCCGTTGGTATCATCGGTGGCATTGGGCCGTTTCTTCCTCTGACCGCCTGCCTCGTGTGCGTGGGCGGCACCGTCATTTTTGCCTATCTTTATAAGTGCATGCAGGGGCAGCCCCTGCGCTTAGCGTTCCTCATCAGCGCGCTGCTCTGGCTGTGGGGAAATACGGCTGTCACCCTGTTTGATTTCACCAACGCGCCATTGGCGCTGGCACTTCTGACACTTGGCTGTGCGCTTGTCACCGGTGCCGGACGCTGGGCTCGCTTGGGCGCCTTCCTTCTGCCTGTGGGCGCTCTGAGCCTCATTCCCTATGGGCTACGCGATAAGGAGAGCGGTATGGTGATGGCTCTCATGGCAGCATTTCTTTTAATTTTTGGCGGGGTATGCTACCTGTTCCGCGCACTCATACCCGAACGCATCACGTGCAGCAAGCTTCTGCGCTACGGGCTGCCGTACCTGCTTTGTCTGGTATTGGTAGTTTATTTCTTTGCTATTGTGCGACTTCGAACCGATGAGATTATAGAAGTCATCCCCGGCATACTTCTGCTCATGACCCCTGACCTGTGGGCTATGCTGAGTCAGCGCAGCTGGCGTTCTTGCGGCGTACAAAACCGCTGGTGGCTCGGCGTGATGAGCGCGCTCTCCTGCCTAGCACCTCTGGGTATTATCAATTTTATTTTCAACATCATTCACTAACTCTCTCCAATAATAAGCCATGTCACCCAAACTCAAAACCTTTATCGAACGCGGCATCAGCACCATCATCCTTCTTGGCCTACTCGGCGGTGCCGTGTGCTGGGACAACGCCATCGGCTACGCCGTTCTGGTGTGCGTACTCTGCAACCTGACCAGCTATGAGTGGTTCCGCATGCTGAAAGAACGTGGCAAGGAGTCCAACCGCGCACTTTCCCTGATTGCCGGTCTTATTTACCCCTGGCTTATGGCGGTGTGCATGCTGGTTCTCAGTAGCAACGAAACCATCGCTATAATAGGTGGAGAAGATGGCCCCACCTCCGTCTTCCTTGCCAGCCATTTCAATTTCAATGCCATGGCGCTGAGCCTGCTGGTTCTCTTTGTGCTCGCCACCTTCTTCTGCGAGCTCTACCGCATGGACTACAAAGGCAGCACCGGAGCACAGGCTCTCAGCAGTGCCGGCATGACCATACTCTCCTTTGTTTACCCCGTATGGCTGTTTGCCTTCGCCCTTGGTGCGCTCGATGAGCCGACCCGTATTCACAACCTTCTCTGGCTCGTACTGGCCACCAAAATGAGTGACATCTGGGCATACGTGAGCGGAGTCCTGCTGGGCGGGCGCTTCATCAAGCCGAAGTTCAGCCCGGTAGTTTCTCCCAAGAAGACTTGGGAAGGCATTATCGGCTCCTTCATCATCACCTCTGCTCTCAGCTGGCTGCTGTTGCCCATCACTGATTTCGGCTTTGAAATTACCCCCGTGGTATTCTTCTGTGTACTGATGCCCTGCATCTTCATACTCAGTGTTGCCGGTGATTTGGCGGGTTCCCTGATTAAGCGTGGTGTGGCCATTAAGGACAGCGGTTCTCTTCTGCCGGGCATCGGTGGCATCTTTGACCTTATTGACTCCCCGGCATTCACCGTGGCCTTCTTCACTGCGGTGATGGTTATCATCTAATTACATCTTTATGCACCTCACCGTTCCTCTGCTCATCAATCCCAAGGCCGGTAGCCTTTTCCGCTCCGGCCTGAAGAGCTGGCTGGATGAGCACCGCGATGATTTCATTCTGGTGCCGACCAAAAGCGCGGAAGATCTCACGGCAAAAGCCAGAGAGCTAGCTGAGGCCGGAGAGCCGGTCATTGCAGCGGCGGGCGGTGATGGCACCCTCATGAATGCAGCGCAGGGGCTTGTGGGAACACAGGCGGCTCTCGGCATCCTGCCCTGCGGCACCATGAACGTGTTCTCCCGCGAGCTAGGCATTGGCTCCCGCCGTTTTGACATTGCCTTGGATGCCATACGGAATGGGGACCGACAGGACGTGGACATCTTCACGGTGAATGACCAGCCATTCCTACAAATGGCCGGTTTTGGCCCGGATGCCAGCATCGTGAAACTCATCACCCCCAAACTGAAGCGGAACATGGGTGCCGCGGCTCACATCGTCACCGGCCTGAAAGTAGCCGTACAGCACCACCCACTTATCACCATTACCCTGCCGAACGGTGAAGAAGTGAGCGGCACACAGCTCATCATGGGAAATGGCAAACGCTATGGCGGTGAAGCGCATCTTTTCGCTAACGCTCGCTATGATGACGGCATGCTGGACGCCGCCATCATCCATCAGGAGAGCATGCCCATCCTCTTCGAGATTCTCGGTTGCATGCTGCAGCGCGGCGCTACCAGAAGCAATGTAAGCCAGTTCACCCAGTTGCGTACATTCGAATCCTGCACGATTACCGCTGAAGGCAAAGTGGATTACCAGCTGGACGGCGATTACGCCGGCACCCTTCACCCAGGCGATAGCGCAGTCATCCGCCGTATGCCGCACAAGCTGAAAGTGTGTATTCCCCGCACTCCCATCCCCGTTACCCCGTTTGAACAAATTATGGCACACCCCATGGTGGCCGCATGGAAGAGCTTTATCCGCCGAGCCAAGGACTTTTAATCCCCCCCTGCCCGGCCCATAAAAAGCCGGCAATGCCTGTTTGGCACAGCCGGCATAAAGATAGCTAAAAAACAGCCGCTTACTTCACCCAAACGCCATTTCCCATGGGAAGGCAGCCATTACTGACGGGGTGATAGCGGGTAGCCTCAGTATTTCCCCAGAGGTGTACCCCCAGAGCACGGTACCAGCTTCCGCTCATGCTATTACCGGTGTAACAACCAAAGCTTCGGCAGCGAGCATCCGGTGCAAATGCAGCACGATTCAGTTTGGCAGCTAAATCATTTTCATGCATCCACTGCGTGGAAGCACCTATGATGTCATTGCTGTAATCCAGCATGAAAGCATGAGCATTAGAATGGCCGAAGTAATAGAAAGACGTAATCTTATCTCCGCCTCGCGCCGCACCATTAATGGCTCGGAATGCATCATCCGCCGTATTTACCCACACCAGACGCACGTGACGCTTGGAAGCCTGCTCAGCAATCATGCGTACATAATCTCTGCCATCCTCAGCTCCACGGGTCACGTAGGAAGGGCGGAATACAATCCAGACGATGGAAGTATTCGGAGAGTTGCGCCGGGTCATATCCATCTGAATGGTAGCAGCGCGTATGAAGTTTGCCCACCAGTTATCATGAGCAGCCGGTCCGCGCAGGTGCTCCCAGCTTTTAAGAGCCACCCCGCCGGAAAGTATCACCTCCACGGCCTCTGCCAACGGACAAAGAGCCAACAGACCAATCAGTGAAAAACTGCGCATGATTTTCATTCTGAGTTCAGAATACCCTGCCACCCCGCATAAGTCAAGCACAGATTGTGCCAATTGCTGACACAGAAAGACACGACTTGTACTCGCCCACGCGCGAAGCACCATGTATAATGATGGCGTGAAGAAATGCCAGATTTGCGGAAAACGCGCATCCATTTACCTGACACAGATTATTAACGGACAGGCGACTGACCTGGCCCTGTGCGAAACCTGCGCCCGTGAAAAGGGACTTTTTGACCCGCAATCTCTCACATTTGCGGAGAAGTTCTTCCCGGAAGCCTTTAAGAAGAAGGTAGATAAGCTGGTGAAAGAACTCATCAGCAGGGAAGGAGAAGATGCACAGTCATCCCAAACTCGTCAATACAGTGGGGACATGTTAACAGAATGTCCTGCCTGCCATTTCACGCTGGAGGATTTCCGCCGTTGCGGCCGCCTCGGCTGTCCGGATTGCTATACTGTTTTCGCCCAAGAAATTACAGCAGAACAGCAGGCTGATGACGAAGCTACTAGCACCGTATCAGACACGGAAGAATCCATCGCCATCCGCCGCAGTAAGCTTGAGCAGCAGCTGCAGGCCGCCATTAACAGAGAGGATTACGAAACAGCGGCCTCTCTCCGAGATGAGCTCAAAAAACTCAACTAAGATTTTCACCCCACATGGCATTTAACTTCGAGACACTTCAGAAAACATCTCCCGCTTGGTTCCGCAAAGCCGGAGCGGAAGGAGATGTCGTGCTGGGTATCATGGGACGCCTCGTGCGCAACCTGCGGGGCCATGCATTCCCGGGATGGAGTACGGCGGAGGGTCGTCAGGCTGTGGCTGATAAACTGTTGCCGGCCATTCTGAACAGCCCCGGGTACAAGACCGCCTACCATGCGGAAATGAATCGGCTGAGCTATGCCCAACGCCGGGCCCTGTTGGAGCGCCGCCAGATTTCCCCCTGCATGGCAGCCCGTCGTGATGGCTGCCACCTTATCATCACCCGCAAGCAGGACACCGTCATCATGCTGAATGAAGAGGAGCATCTGGCCCTCCATGCCTTCAGTTCTGAAGCAGACTTCCCCGCCCTGCTCTCCCGCATGCAGCACCTGCCAGAAGCGCTGAGCAGCACCTGTGATTTCGCCTGCGACACTCGCCACGGCTACCTCACAAGCCTGCCCGGTGAGGCCGGTGAAGGCATCCAGCTCTACTGCGTGCTTCACTTGCCTGCACTCACCCTTTCCAATATGATGCCGCAGGTAAACCGCAGCATCGACAAACTTCAGCTGAACATCGCCCCGTTCTATCCTCACCTCGGAGAAGAATGCGGAAATATCTACGTGCTGTACACAGCTCCCATCATCCGCGGTGCGCTGGAGGAAGTTCTCATTCACCTCACGGATATCATGCAGACGCTTGCGGACCGTGAAAACCAAGTACGGAGCCGCCTGATGGAGATGCATGAGGCGGGTGACCTCTTTCTAACTAATCGCATCAACCGCAGCTACGGACTACTGCGCTACGCCCGAGCCATCTCGCAAGCTGAATGGGTAGATGCCATCTCCATGCTTCGCCTCGGCGTCAGTTGCGGCTTCGTAACGCCCACGGAAGGAACGGATGAGGCCCTGCAGGCCCAGCTGGCAGACCAACTTATCCGCGGCGGAGAATACCCCCAAGGAGAAGATATCCCCCCGCGCAGCCACCCTCGCGCGGCGACTACTCCGGAGATTGCCCGCTGCACAAATATCCGCGAGCTGCTCGGCAGCACAACTCTTCTGACAGATCCCCGTAGGATTTGACTCCTCTCTCTTACTCGCCTATCTTAAGTAACATATGAATAATTTTACTCCTAGAGCACAGCAGGTTCTGAATCTAGCCCGCCGTGAAGCAGACCGCTTTCACCACAACTACATCGGAGCGGAGCACGTTCTGCTCGGCATGCTGAAACTCGGTCAGGGTGTCGCAGTCACCGTACTGGAGAATACAGGCATTAACATTAAGGAACTCATCAGCAAAATAGAAGCTGCCATGGTAACCGGTGATTCCGGTGGTTCCGAAGGCTCTCTGCCCTACACGCCCCGAGTAAAGCGCCTGCTTACTATGGCCGGGACCGAGGCTCGTGACCTGCGCCACACCTATGTGGGCACCGAACACATTCTGCTGGCATTTCTGAAGGATGACGGAGGACTGGCTCACGAAGCACTGAGCTCCGCAGGTCTCACTTATGATTCTGCTCGCCAGAGCATTCTGCGTGAGATAGACCCCAAGTTTGATAATAATCCCTCAGCTGACCGCGAGGATTCCCCGCGCCGCCGCGAGTTCGAGGAGGAAGATGATGCTAACGCTTTCCTTCACTCCGGCCCCGTAAACAGCGGCAACAATTCCACCGTCGAAGGTCGCACACGCACACCTGCCCTGAAGGCCTTCGGCCGAGACCTCACTGAGCGAGCCTCTCGCGGTGAGCTGGACCCCGTCATTGGCCGCCGCAGCGAACTTGAACGAGTCATCCAGATTCTCTGCCGCCGCACCAAGAACAACCCTGTGCTCCTGGGTGAGGCCGGCGTAGGTAAAACCGCCATTGTGGAAGCTCTCGCTCAGATGATTGTGAGCGGAGATGTACCGGAGTTCCTGCTGGGCAAGAAGCTCATTTCTCTGGATTTGGCTCTCATGGTGGCAGGCACAAAATACCGCGGCCAGTTTGAGGAGCGTCTGAAGGCCATCATGGATGAAATTCAGCGTGAGAAGAACATCATCCTCTTCATTGATGAGATGCACACTCTCATCGGCGCCGGCTCCGCTGAAGGCACCATGGACGCCTCCAACATCATCAAGCCCGCCCTCTCCCGCGGTGAGCTGCAGGCCATTGGCGCCACCACTCTGAATGAATACCGCAAGCACATTGAGAAGGATGGCGCCTTCGAACGCCGCTTCCAGCAGGTACAGGTCGGCGAACCTTCCGTAGATGATACACTTCTCATCCTCAAGGGGATAGCCCCTCGCTACGAAGAGCACCACCACGTGCACTATACGGATAAAGCACTCTCAGCCGCTGCCAGCCTTTCCAAGCGTTATCTTACGGGCCGCTTCCTGCCGGATAAGGCCATTGACGTGATGGATGAGGCAGGCTCCCGCCTGCGCGTGGCCCTCATGACCCGCCCGCAGGCTCTCAAGGACCGTGAGCAGGCCCGCAAGGAGCTGGAGGCAGACAAGCAGACAGCAGTGAAGGAACAGGATTTCGAGCGCGCCGCCGCTCTGCGCGACTCCATCGCCGCGCTGGATGCCAGTTTCAAATCCGAAGTCGAGGAATGGAAGGAGCAGATGAACGCTGCACGCCTTGATGTGACGGAGGAAGACATCATGGCCGTCATCTCCAAGTGGACCGGCATCCCGCTCTCCCGCATGGAAGAGAAGGAGACTGAGAAACTCCTCCGCATGGAGGAAGAACTCAAGAGCAAAGTCATCGGGCAGGATGTGGCCTGCTCCGCTATCGCCCGAGCACTGCGCCGCAGCCGTGCAGATATTAAGGATCCTCGCCGCCCCATTGGTTCCTTCCTCTTCATGGGCCCCACCGGCGTGGGTAAGACTTACCTTGCCCGCAACCTCGCCGAAATCATGTTCGGCACGGCAGAGGCCCTCATTCAGGTAGACATGAGTGAGTACATGGAGAAGTTCAGCACCAGCCGCCTCATTGGCTCGCCTCCCGGCTACGTGGGGCATGATGAAGGCGGACAGCTCACCGAGCAGGTGCGCCGCCGTCCCTATGCCGTTATCCTCTTTGACGAAGTGGAAAAGGCTCACCCGGATGTGATGAACCTCCTGCTGCAGGTGTTGGAAGAAGGCGCCATGACGGATTCTCTTGGCCGTAAAGTCAGCTTCTCTAATACTATCATCATCCTCACATCAAACGTCGGCGCCAGCCTCGCCTCTCGTCAGGGCACGATGGGCTTCGGCGCCATGGATAATGCCGAAGCGGACTATGATACCATGAAGGAGCGTATCACGGAGGCCGCCAAGCAGCACTTCCGCCCCGAATTCATTAATCGATTTGATGAGCTTATCGTATTCCGCATGCTTGAACGCCGTGATTTAGAGCGCATCGTGGTGCTGGAAGCGCAGAAACTCATCAACCGCTTGGCAAGCAAGCAAATCTCGCTCGATTTGTCGCCCGAGGTAGTCAGCATGCTGGTAGACAAGGGCTACGACCCCCAGTATGGTGCCCGCCCCATGCGCCGCGCCATCGAGCGCCTGCTCGAGGACCCCATTGCAGAAGCTATACTTCGCGGGGAACTGGCAGCCGGCATCTCTTCACGAGCTATCCGCCCCGAAGGGACAGACCGCATCGACTTCGCCGAGCTCCCGCCCCCTGCACCTGAACCGGAGCCCGAGCCTCAGCCAACTCAGCCTGAGCTCGAACTCACCGCAGAGCAGCCCGCCAAGCCCGCCCGAAAGCGTACCACCACGCGTAAAAAGGCAGACACCGCGGACAGCAAGGTCACGAAAAAGCCCCGCAAGAAAAAAGGCGAATAACCCCTTCACCACCCACGAGCCTCCACACGGAGGCTCGATTTTTTTAACATTGAAGCAAAAAAATCCCCGATCGTCTCAGGACAACCGGGGATTTATTCTGAAGGATTTACAGAATAGTTTTACTCAGCATCAGGCATAAGCTCTTCCATGAGGGCCTCGATATCCGTCTTGCTGGACTCACGGGTGGCAAGGTTCTTCAGCTCGAGCTCAGGGTATTCAGAGCCAACGATAACAGCCCATGTGGCACCGATTTTCTCTGCGCGCTTAAGCTGATTGCCCATTTTTGCCGGGGAGAGAGGCAGGTCTACACGCACACCGGCGTCACGCAGAGTGGAGGCAAGTGAAAGCATCTGCGGGCGCATCTCAGGCGCAGCGAGCACCAAACACACGTCGCAGGCATTCGGCTTCACCGCAGCATCACGCAGAGCGCGAGCCGCAGGACATGCATCAATAAGGTGAGCAATCACGGCATCACCCATGGCGAAGCCGGTGGCAGGCATGTCAACAGCACCATTGGAAAGGGTGGAAACCAGGCCATTGTAACGGCCACCACCAGCAATAGCGCGCAGGCTGTGTCCCTTGTCGAAAATCTCAAACACCAGGCCGGTGTAATAGGCAAGACCGCGCACCACATAAAGATCCAGCTTCACATAATCAGCCAGACCACGGGCTTTCAGCTCAGCCAACACTGTTTCATAGCGGGGAGAGCATCCAGCGGGAGGATTCTGAATAAACGCCTCAATATCAGCTCGCTTCATACCAAAAGCATCAAGCTTCTCTTGGCAGACCTCCGGACGGTCACGCTCAAACTTATCAATAATAGCAAGGAAATCGCCGGTCTTTTCCTCAGGCACACCGTGCTCAGCAGCATAGCGCAGCCACACCTCACGGTCAGAAACACGCACCACAAAATCATCAGCCGTGAATCCGAACTCGCGCATGCAGTCAATAGCCAGCGCAATCAACTCAGCGTCAGAGCCCTCGCCGGCCTCACCCAAGATATCAGCATTGAACTGCACGAACTCACGCAAGCGGCCCTTCTGAGGCTTCTCGTAGCGGAAGCAGCTACCGATTTCAAACCACTTAAGGGGCTTAGTGTACTCACGCTGGTACGCGGCGGCGATTCGGCCGAGAGAAGCAGTAAGCTCAGGGCGCACGGTGATATCACGCTCACCTTGGTCTACAAAGCGGAAGAGCTGAGTGGGCAGTTCGCCACCGGACTTCTTGAGGTAAAGCTCAGTAGCTTCAATAGTGGGGGCCTCCCATTCCACGAAGCCATAACGATGGGCTACCTTCCGCCAGGTATCAAAGAGATAAGCACGCAGGGCGTACTCCTGGGGGGCAAAATCGCGGAAACCGGTAAGGGGCTGGAATCTGGCGTCAGGCATAGTGAATATAAACGGTTGAAATTAAGAGAGCGCTATTATACGCGGTCGTGCGCCGCTGTCAATACCAAATTGCGCTGATATGGCAGAACATAATTTTGACAATCGGAGTAAGGTCTGATACAATGTGCGCCGTAAGATGAATACAGCGTTCGTACCGGAGGATTACTTCAAGCGCTACACGGTTGCCGAAATGTTCGGGCCCGGTGGCGAGCAGACCTGCGAGGTGGATTTGGGCTGCGGAGATGGCGGCTTTCTGCTGGCCATGGCGGAGCATTATCCGCAGACAAAGTTTCTGGGCGTGGAGCGCCTACTTGGGCGCATACGCAAGGTATGTAGTGAAAGTGCACGGCGAGGGCTGGAAAATGTGCGTGGTCTTCGTGTAGAGAGCCGTTATTTTCTGGAATGGATGGTAGCTCCCGGCAGCATCCACCGCCTTCACTACCTCTTCCCTGATCCGTGGCCCAAGGAGAAGCACCACAAGAACCGCCTCGTGCAGGACAGCTTCATCCCCGTGCTGCATCGCGCCCTTGCAGAGGGTGGAGAGGTACTTTTCAAGACAGACCACGAGGAGTACTTCCAATGGGTATGCGAAAGATTTAACGACAGCCCGCTCTTCACTCAGGCTGAGTGGAATGCACCCTTTTACCCCAAGACGGATTTCCAACAGCAGTGGGAGGCTATGGGGAAGCCCATCTTCGCTGCAAGATTCCTGCGTAACTCATGAGCTTCACCCTTCACAGTACTGACCCGAGCGGAGCCCGCCTCGGCACCCTGCACCTGCCGCATGGTGACGTGCCTACCCCTATCTTCATGCCCGTAGGCACTCAGGGTACGGTGAAAACCCTGCACCCTGAGGATTTGGAAGCACTCGGTGCTCAAATTATTCTGGGCAACACGTACCACCTCTGTCTGCGCCCCGGTGATGAAGCTATCCGCAATCTCGGAGGCCTGCACAACTTTGCCGGTTGGAACCGTCCCATGCTGACGGACAGCGGAGGCTTTCAGGTATGGAGCCTCGCCCGCCTGCGTAAGATTACGGAGGAAGGCGTGCGCTTTTGCAACCACATTGATGGTGCCTACATGATGCTCACCCCGGAACGCAGTATGGAAATTCAGGCGAATCTGGGCAGTGATATCGCCATGCTTTTTGACGAATGCCCGCCCTACCCCTGCGACCGCAAGTATGCCGAAAAATCTCTCGGCTACACCCTGCGCTGGGCCAAACGCTGCAAGCAGTGGGTGGATGAGCACCAGCCCACCAGCGGGAACGGCCTGCAGCAGCACTTCGGCATCGTGCAAGGCTCAGTGTATGAAGATTTGCGCAAGCTCTGCGCTGAAGAGCTCGCGGCTATGGACTTTGATGGATACGCCATCGGTGGTGTATCCGTGGGCGAACCGGAAGAGGAAATGCTCCGAGCCATTGAAAACACGGCCCCATACCTCCCGCAAAACAAGGCCCGCTACGCCATGGGCTTGGGTACCCCCACCCAGCTGCTGGAGATGATTGAGCGAGGCGTGGACATGTTTGACTGCGTGATGCCCACCCGCTTAGCCCGCCACGGTGTAGCCCTCACTCCGGATGGCCCCATCCACATCAAGAACAAGCGCTGGGAGAATGACAGCCGCCCGCTGGACCCGGAAGGTCACCCGCACGTCACCCGCTTCTCCCGCGCAGCTATCCGCCATTTCTTCCGTGCCGGAGAGATGCTGGCCCTGCGTCTGCTCTCCTTCCAGAACCTGCACTTTTACCTGCGGCTCATGGCGCAAGCGAGAAGCGCCATCGCAGCCGGTGAATTCGCTGCCTTCAAACGCAGCTTCATCTCGCGTTACCAAGCAAACGACATACCATGAGCTACATCAATGTATTAGCACAGGCAGCTGCCCCCGCAGAGGGTCAGACCGCAGCTCCCGCCGAGGGCATCACCACCTCCACCACTCAGCCCGCAGCCAGCGCCCCCGCACAGGTAGCTGAGGAGCCCAGCATGCTCTCCTCCTTCCTGCCGCTCATTCTGCTGGTAGTTATCTTCTACTTCCTTCTCATCCGCCCGCAGCAGAAGAAGGCAAAGGAGGACAAAGCCCGTCAGGATGGTCTGAAGGTAGACGACGAAGTAGTCACCATCGGCGGCATTCACGGCAAGGTACGCGACGTACAGGAAAGCACTGTTCTCATCGAGGTGTCCCCCAGCGTGACGATCAAGATGGAGAAGATTGCCATCGCACGCGTGAAGTCCAAGTAAACATACTTCACCAGCCACTTTATAGCGAGCCGCTGTCCCGCCGCCTGAAATGGCGCGGACAGTGGCTTTTGCCTGAACACAGCAATAGGTTTCCCATGTCATTTTACACCATAGATGACCTTCCCTCGTTAGATGCTGAGGTGAAACTGGGCGTCATCGGTAATCCCATCGCGCACAGTAAATCCCCGCAAATGCAACAGGCCGCGCTAAACGAAGCCGGGCTGCCGTACCGCTATATACGCCTGCTCGCTGATACGGAGGAAGGGGCATTCGAGCGCCTACTGGCAGCATTGGCTGACAGGGGATTCACCGGTGTTAATGTCACGGTTCCCTTCAAGAAAAAGGCCTATGCCGCAGCTGTGCAGGCGGACGCCCTTTCCAGCATATGCGGCGCCGCTAACACCCTCGTGCTGAAGGAAGATGGCTGGCACTGTTACAATACGGACGGTCCGGGTTTCGAGCAAGCCATACAAGAGCTGGGAGGCCAGGGCCTCAGTCACCTTCGTATCGTCATCCTTGGCGCCTGCGGCGGTGCCGGTTCAGCGCTTGCCGCCCAGTGTGCCCTGAGCAACTGCCCCTCCCTCACTCTTATCAATCGCCCTCGCCCGGAACTAGAAAACTTAGCCACCGGTCTCCGACCTCACACTCAGGGGAGCATATCTACCTGCCATTTCAACACCCCGGAGGCCCGAGTAGCGGTTGAACAAGCAGACCTCGTGGTGAATGC
Organism: Akkermansia sp.; assembly: GCA_045652085.1. GTDB lineage: Bacteria > Verrucomicrobiota > Verrucomicrobiia > Verrucomicrobiales > Akkermansiaceae > Akkermansia. Next base: position 26,632 of record JAZRTR010000009.1, on the reverse strand, counting down.
CACCAGTCTGGGGCTGCATGAAGGAGACGCTCTCCCCCTACCGGCAGAGTGGATGAAGAGTGGGCAAATGGTGTACGATATCGTGACGCATGACACCCCGCTGCGCCGAGCTGCGAAGGAAAAAGGCTGCCATACAGATAATGGCTTAGGCATGTTGCTATGGCAAGGAGCCTTTGCCTTCCGTCACTGGTTCGGGCACCTTCCATCCATAGCCCGCATGCGGGCAGCGTTGCAATAAACGCTCATAAAAACAAAGCGTTTTTATCGTTCATCAAGACGCGTTTTTATCTTGCCAACAAATGCTAGGCAGCATAAAATAATCGCATTCTCAAATTTACATGAAGCCGTTTTTCTTCACCACCAGCCTACTCGTACTTTCTGCTATTCTTATCCCTGAGGCAGAATGTACCCAAAGTAATCACAATGGCCAACAGCTCAGACAGCGTACAGCCAACGGCATTCGCAACCGCAATGTAAGACGCATCTCCCACCCTAGCCCGAGACCATCGCTGCCGCTAGCCTCTATCGAGGACGCACCGGGGGCTGGTACTGAAACCGCGTCTGTTGATACATCACCGGAAGCACACCCCGAGCGTTACAGAGAGTTCCTGGGACACTTGGAAACTCAGCAGCGGGAGAACTCCTCGGATTGCAGCAAGGCGTTTTCCATCGTTCTAGTTGCTACCGGAGATGAGTTTGCCGTAGAATCATGGATGAGGAAAGCCGCTGAAGAAGGCAACGCCGTAGGCATGCACTACATTGGCATGACTAGTGCGGCTCAGAATGCAGCCCCGGAAATCCGCTATCTTCCGCCAGCCCAAAGGCAGGCTTTGCTGAATGAAAGGAGGGATGATGCCCGTGAAGCAGCTCAATGGCTCAAAAAAGCTGCAGATTTAGGCTTCATTCCGGCCATGCTGGATTACAGTATGTTCCTGCGTACCGGCATAGGCGTGGAACGTGATGAACAGGCCGCAAACCGACTCCTGCTGAACGCCAGTCGAAGCGGCAATTTTGAAACACGCTTCAGCTGGCTCCTTCAGAATAATCGTTTGAACCGCTGGGAGGATAAAGACCGCCCTGAAGTGGCCGGTGAAATTAACCGAGGCAACCACCACGTCACCTATTACATCAGCCGCTATGCCCCTAATTCTCAGGAGCAAATCAGCTGGCTGCAAAAGGCCTCTGACGCCGGCAATCCAGCTGCCCGTTATGCTCTGGCTTCCATTACCAGCTCCCAAAATCCTCAGCTCAGCCTCTCTCTGCTCAAGTCAGCCGTCGCGCTGCATGACCCGGCCGCTACATTCGCTTACGGCACCTTCCTCGTATCCCCTCCCGGCGAATTTCACCAGAGTACAGGCCTACAGCAGAACATTCCGCTGGGAGTGGGGCTGATACGCCTTGCCGCGCTGCAGGGTAACTCACAGGCGCGCCGCTCACTTTCCCGCGCCTACTATCGCGGTGAGTTGGGATTCCCGAGAGACCACAGCAGAGCTTATCAGCACCTGCGCTGGATTAACTGCAGCACCAGAGACCAGATAGCCTTCGCCGCACAGGGATTCATGCTTCTTACCGGTGACGGGGTGGCGCAGGACGTGGAAACCGGCCTCCGCTACATCGCTCTCGCAGAGCGTTCCGGCTACAGCTATGCCAGAACTATGCTGGCCTATGCTCACTACAAGGGACTCGGCACCGAAAGAAATGTTACCACGGCTGTGGAATACCTTCAGGAATCCGCAGCTATGGGCTTCGCTCATGCATACGTCTATATCGCTTATCTGGCCGCAAAAGGCCTGCACGGAAAACCCGCAGACATGCGCGAAGCTGAGCGCTACATCAACCTCGCCAGATTCAGTCTTGGGGATAGCGCTCGTGAATATTATGACATACTCATGCAGCAGGATGACTGGGTTCTGCCGCCTTTCCCCCTCGAAAAACAATAAATATTTAATTATTTAGGTTAAGTTAACTAACCACAATATAACACACTGCACCTACGAACAACCATACATCATATTGTTACACGAGCCTTAAAACGGAGCATACCGCGAAGCCTCCCCGTTAAAAAAACGCTTGTCAAGCCAGTATCATGTATGCTAGAATGCAGCCAACCGCGAGTAAATAGAGCACCCTCCGGGGAAGCTCCTTACACCTTACCAAAACCGCCAATCATGACGAAAACAGTAAAATCACTTGCCGTGAGCGTGCTGGGCATGCTCGCAGCATTTGCCTTCTGCGCCACCCCTGCAGAAGCGAATCAAGGAGTAAGCCGAGGCTTTGTAATGCCCTCAGCTCCTTCTCCTTCAGCTAGACCGGACCCCCGCCTTCCCCGGCTTGGCCGTGATAAGCATGGTATGCCTTTCTATCATCCTGCACAGCTTAACCGCGTGGTGCGCACTACTGCTTATACACACACGGAAAGTGACCACATCGGCTATGGTCCGCGCAACGCCATCGGCACAACGCTGAAGTACACCGAACAGGTACGCAGCGCCGCTGCGGACTGGTCTGTATATCCTCTAGGGACTCGTTTTCGCATCAAGGGGCAGCCGTATATTTACGTGATTGACGACTACGGTAGCGCTCTGGTGGGCACCGGCACCATAGATATTTACCAGCCCACGCCTGAGCTTATGCGCCGCTGGGGCCGCCGTGTGGTGGAAATTCAGATTATCCAGTGGGGTTCATCCCAGCAGAGCATGCGCACACTTCAGGGCCGCACCGGCTACCGCCACTGCGCCCGCATGCAGGCAGCCCTGCAGCAGCAGAACCGCCACCGTAACACGGCCAGACGCTGATATAAACAGCTAACCTTCTTAAAAGCAGAACCCCGCCGAGCTTCAAAGCCGAGCGGGGTTCTTCATTAAAATCGAAAAGGAAAGCTTACTGAAGGTCAGCCAAAATATTAAGGATTTCACTGACAACCTCTTCCAACTCCGGGCAATTATAATATGCCCTATGCTCGAGCTGAGAAGTCACCTCATCCAATTTATCCAGAAGCTCCAGTACGGAAGAATCTGCGGACAGTTCCGCCTGCAGCTCTTCATACTCCCCTGCACCAATCTCAATAGCCATGGACTCCAGCGAGCGGGCTTCCTGCAGTAGTTCCTGAAGCTGCTCTGCTACCTCCTCCGGAACAGCGGCCACCAAATCACTGGAAAGATGCTCCAGAAGCCCCTGAACGATGGAAAGCTGTGCCATGAGACAACGTGTGGCTATGTTGGCCTCATAATCACCGGCCGGGTCAGTCTCCAGAAAGTTGCCACCGCCCTCATCCAGAGCAGCGGCCTCAGCTGCCATGGCAGCGCCCGGATCACTCTCGGCAGAATACGTCATCGGGTTAGCAATGAGCTGCCCGCAGCATACAGCAGCAGTTAATACATACATTGATTTGTGCATCATATGCAAATAGGAACTATTTAGGTTAGCTTAACATATTCAGCGTTGAATTCAAGCACGAAATCAGGCTTACAAAAAAAAGTAACCAAAAAAGGGTCTTCAGGCTGTTACCCCCTGCTCTGCCTCTGGTGCCACAAGCTCGCGCAGTGACCGGTGAGCCGGAAGGCGTAGCTCCGGGTCAGCATCCAAAATAGCAGCGGCATCACGCGAAGCGCGATGAATGAGGCGCATGTCCGATAGCCATTCAGCAAAGCGAACCGCCCCCAGACCGCTCTGAGCAGTTCCGAGCACATCACCCGGCCCACGAAGGCGGAAATCCTCCTCTGCAATCTCAAATCCATTCAGCGTACGGCAAAGCACCTCCAGCTTCTCGCGGCCTGGCTCTCCGGGCTTAGCTTCAGAGAGGAGAATACAGTAACTTTTATGCTGACCGCGGCCAATACGACCTCGCAACTGGTGCAGCTGAGAAAGCCCGAAGGTATCCGCATCATTAATAATCATGATAGTGGCATTCGGCACATCAACGCCCACTTCCACCACGGTAGTAGCCACGAGAATATGCGTTTCATTCGCCCGGAAAGCACTCATCACCTCATCCTTCTCTTCCGGTGACAGACGCCCGTGCAACAAGCCAATAGTTTCCTGAGGGAAAATACCGCGCCACTTCTCCAGTTCAGAGACGGCCGCAGCCTGCTCGCGCGTGTCACTCTCCTCGATAAGAGGAGCAACAATGTAAATCTGCCTACCAGCCTCAAGCTCAGACTTCATGAAGGCAATAATGCGCTTCATATGGTTGGGATTTCGGAGGGCTGTAACAATCTCTCCACGATTTGCCGGAAGCTCATCAATGACAGAAACATCCAAATCACCATACAGAGTCAGCGTCAAGGTACGGGGGATGGGCGTAGCCGTCATCACCAACACATCCGGATTATCACCGCTGCTCACAAACTGTTCCCTCTGAGCCACGCCGAATTTATGCTGTTCATCCACGACGGCGAGCACAAGATTGCGAGGTCGATTCTTGCGGTACAGCAGGGCGTGAGTGCCCACCAGCAGGCGCGGAGTATCATCCGCTTCATCCGGATTATCCGGCACATAACCGACATCCTCTGCGCGGTCAGCAGTGCGAAGAGAAAGACGCACATCCATCCCGGCCAGCAAGCGCCGGAAGTTATTAAAATGCTGCTCCGCAAGTATCTGCGTGGGAGCAATAAGAGCAGCAGTACCTCCACTCTCCACCGCCAACAGCATCGCACAAAGGGCTACTAGCGTCTTTCCACTACCCACATCACCCTGCAGCAAACGGTTCATCTGGCGGGGACTTGCCATATCAGCCCTGATTTCTTCCACACAGCGCGTCTGGGCCGAGGTAAGGCGGAAAGGCAGGCTCTCCAACAGTTCCTGCAGATAACCATCCGTTGTAACATTTACCCTACCCATTCTTCCCAGTGATTGGCGGCGGCGCCATGCCACACGGAACTGGCTTTCAAAACACTCAGCCAAGGCAAAACGCAAGCGTGCCTTGCGATAATTTTCCGGCTCGGCCGGGAAGTGCAAATCTTGCAAAGCCTCTCGGAATGGGTAAGCCGGCGCCACATCATACCCAGGCGGGGAAAGCTGAGCAGGCAGCTCCGCCATAAGCTCCCACACGAGATTGCGAAAACGCCTCGCCCCCATGCCGGAAATACCGCGGTATATCGGCACGATACGACCGGTGTGAATAAGCACCGTTTCCGGGCCGGTGTCCCCCAACGGGGCCTCCATCCCCCCCATGGCAATTTCCACCAACCGATATCCGGCATCTTCCTCCTCCATGATTTCAAAATCCGGATTTATCATGGTGAGCTTACCACCAAACTCCCGAACTTTTCCGTACACGGAAAGATTCATACCTGTAGCCAGCATCTTTGCCACATATGGCATATTAAACCAGCGCAGCTGCAGGCGGGCCCCATGAGGGTCATCCGCAGCCCCCACACTTACCTCATAAAAGCGAGTACGTGCAAAACGCCAGCCAGCGCTATACACATGCACCGGCACACTTGCGGTCTCGCCATTCAGGAGTGAGGCAATCGGCTTAGTGCTACGGCGGTCCTCATAGCGCCGGGGAATCCGCAGCAATATATCGCCCACGGTTCGAAAGGAAGCCGCGTGAAGAGCATGCAGCTCACGCTGGCTTATCAAAGAGAGCCCTTCAAGAGAATCTGTGAGTGTCAAGGGCACGGAACTTCACCCGGTCAAGAAGCAGCTCAGCGGTTTGAGCGGCCCTCATTAATACAGCGGTAGTAATAATCCACACGCGAGAGGAACCACCCCCACTTCGGGCCGGGGCGTCCATTCGTCATGAGGGGCATGGGGCAATTCTTACCCGTCCAGTGGTGATGCGGCACAACTCGGCGAAGGTTAATGCCATAGCGGCGCATAAGAACTGCTGTGAGCTTAGCGGTGCGGTCCCAAGTACGGAAGTGGTTATGTCCCCTGCTCTCACACTCGCACATTTCAATACCGATAGAATGCCTGTTACCGGCCTCGGTACCGGCATGCCAACCGGACTCATTAAGGGGAAGATTTTGCACCACCATGAATTGATCCACCGTGAAGTGCCAGCTTCTGTTCGTGAATGCACCTCGGCAGAGGGCACGGGAGTGTTGCATAGCCGTGGAAGTGGCAGAATGATTGGCCGTGCTGTGAATCGTAATGAAAGAGGGGCGCATGCGGTGCGAACCTCGGCGCTGTCTGGAGCTGCGGGGCATCATTCGGATTTTGATATTCGCCTCACGTGCCAGACGACTGATGGAACGGGGTATAATCTGCCTGCCATCCGGCCTAAATTTGAAGGCAGGAGGTGTTCTCAGATATGAGTTCTGGCTCTGCTGCTGGCAGCCAAAAAGGCAAGCCAAGACAAGGGCAAAAAGAGCCACCAGTGTACGATACGCCATGCCATTATTCTGCCATGAGCGTACCTGTTTAGCAAGCCGAATTTATGCCCCTTCGCAAAAAAAACTGACATGCAACCGCTGATAAAACAAACAAAAAAACTCCCGGCAGTTATATACCGCCGGGAGAACAGTGTAGGATAACTCAATACGCTCAATCTGCCAATGTCTGAGCATAAGCAATGATTTCATCCGCTGTCTTACCATCAAGCGCAGCAGCAGTGGCTGCTTCATCACCACCACAAGAAAGAGCAATGAGAAGCATGGCACCAACAAGCTGGCGCTTTTTAGCCTCATCCATACCTTCAACCATGGCCTGAAGGCTCTCCTCACGATTATCGGCATCATAGGTAGGCTCACCGCCGCAAGAGGAGAGAGCGAGAGAGGCAAATGCCGCCAGCGAAATTACAAACATCTTTTTCATTGTATCTAATTATAATGAAGTTACATCCGAACTAATTCCGGATTCGTACAGCATAATAACACACCCTATCTGATTTGTCCAGATAAAAATCCGCAGCCAGACCACATCCCGCCACAAAATTAGCCTTGACTAAAAGAACCATATATCATATAAAGCTCGAACATATACCGCAAGCTAACAAGTGAATTTCGCGACGACCATTTTTGTGCTTTTTTTCTTACCCGTACTGAGTATTGGGTGGGCGCTTCGTGGTAATCCGTTGCTGTATAAATACTTTATTACCCTTGCGAGTCTGGTATTCTATGGCTATGCCGGAGCCGAGTACGTGCTATTGCTACTAATGGTGGCATTCATGAACTGGGGCTGCGTATGCCTGAGGGAGCGAGAGGAATGGCATGAGCAAAACTGTCCGCACTGCGGCAAACAGGTAAAATTCAGCATCCGGAAGGGGTGGAAGAGGTGGCCGCTAGTAGTGACGGTAACGCTTCATATTCTACTCCTTGCATTCTACAAGTACGCTGAGCCATTTTACGTACTGCTGAACAATTTAATTTCACCGGAAAGCGTACTTCAGCAATGGCTTGCTGAGTCAGGCATAGGTGAGATAGCCTTACCGGCCGGCCTCTCCTTCTATTCCTTCATGGGGCTTTCCTACAGCATAGACAGCTACAGGAACAAGCAACTCCCCACGCGCAGTTTTGCGGATGTACTGGCCTATATCTCATTTTTCCCCTGCGTGATGGCAGGCCCCATCATGCGTTCCGAACAGTTTTTCGGACAACTTGGAGCAACCCGAGCTGAAAGCAACCATCTGAGTGAAGGCATGTGCTATATACTTAGCGGCCTGTTCAAAAAGGTGGTGCTGGCCACTTATTTATCACAAGGACTGGTGGACCCACTTTTCACGACGCCGGAGAACTATAGCACGGCCGCCATCTGGGTGGGCATTTATGCCTACACCATGCAGATTTACTGTGATTTTTCCGGATATACTGACATAGCCATCGGCATCGGTCGCCTCATGGGCTGGCGGATTCCCGAAAACTTTGACGCGCCCTACCGCTCACTGAACCTGCAGGAGTTCTGGCACCGCTGGCATATTACGCTATCCCGCTGGCTCAGGGATTATCTTTATATCCCCCTCGGCGGCAGCAGACGCGGCAATCGGTATGTAAACCTTATCGCCACCATGACCATCGGCGGCCTGTGGCATGGCTGCGGTGGACGCATTCTCAACTTTCTCATCTGGGGATTTTTCCACGGATTAGGCCTTGCTATAGTACATGGGTACCATGCCCTGAGAGACCGCTATTTCCCGCAAGTAAATCAAGCGCCCCGAGTGCTGAAAATCCTCGGCAAGGTAGCAGCTTGGCTGCTGACACTTCACGTGCTGGCACTGCTGTGGGTATTCTTCCGGGCTGAAAGCTATGAGGGAGCCTGCACCCTGCTGAATGCAGCATTCATCCCACAGGATGGGGAAGGCTTTGCCCTGCCCATTATCTTCTGCATATTGATTGTGCTGGCCCTTCAGTGGGGAGGTCCTGCTTGCTACAAGGGATTCTCAAGCATTTATTCAAAGCTGCCGTGGGTCATTCAAGCTCTGGTGGCAGGGGTACTGGGAGGAGCCATTCTGGGTCTGGGCCCGGAAGGCATGTTGCCATTCATATACTTTGATTTCTAATAAAGCCCATGCCCTTTAAATTACCACAGAGCGTGAAAATCTGCCTGAGCACCGGACTGGCTGCTCTGCTTCTTGGGCTTCAAAATATCAACGAATATAGCCAGCAGCTGGAGAGTGCTTACCCGGAACTTCACGAAACAGCAGCAACCATGAACGAAGCCGCACACTACACCTGGCTTCCCCAGTGGTTCAGCACGATGAAAGCTTCCTTCACCGCGTTCTCTGTACTTTGGGAACCGCCGACAGAACCTGATTTTCTTGCTCTGACTGAGCCCTTGCCCGGGCTGCCGCCCCTGCCCGGTTACATTCCGCTCATTTACCCGGAGCCCCCCCCTGCTCCGGAACCTCCACCCGAACCCGACCCCGAGCCGGAGCCAGAACCAGAGCCAGAACCAGAGCCCGAACCAGAACCGGAACCGGAGCCCGAGCCTGAGCCCGAGCCGGTACTGACACCGGAACAAATTCAGGCTGCACTAGAGGAAGCCAATCTTGCCAATCCTGTGCATTACAGAATCATGCTCATGGGTGACTCCCTCATGGAAGATCTCGGGCCGGCCACCCATCGTGCCCTGCGCAAGCGCCAAGGGCTGCATTTCCTGCTTGCGGCAAGATATTCCACAGGCTTAACACGCCCGGACTATTTCAACTGGCCAGAAAATATGGAGAGGGTGCTGAACGAAAAGCGCCCGGATCTCATCGTAGTGTTCATGGGAGCAAACGATGCTATGCCTATCCGCCACAACGGCAGAACCCAACATCCATCCTATGGTGCACCCTGGTGTGAAGCATATAAAGAAAAAATGTATGAAATCTTTGACATTGCGCAGCGCTATGGATGCGATATGATTTGGGTAGGTCTGCCGCCCATGGGCAGTCGCTATGCCCGTTCTCTGCGCCAAACAGGCGACACCCAGCGCTTAGCTTGCAACGAGCGAGGCATTGAATTCTTGGACACATTCCCGATATTCGGTGATGAGAACGGACAATTCCGGGCATATATGACGGATGAGAACGGCCGTACCGTGCGCCTGCGCAGACAGGACAAAGAACACCTCACCCCGGATGGTAACAGGCTACTGGTACAGTTACTACTGCCGGCCATAGAAAGGCACATCGCCGCCTTCCGAGAGCAGAATCCTCAGAGACTTCTTACTGAGCAAGAGCGAGCACGCACACAAAACGCCCAGCTGGAAAATACCATTAGACACAACAACCGCAGACGATGATGAAAACGCTGATCCAACTCATTCTCTGTCTACTGCTCACCACCGCTACATCTCTTGCCATGCATCTGGAGTGCGGCGGAAGGGGACGAGCTGATTTTCCCGTTCGCATTCTTCTTACCGGGGATTCACTCATGGAAGCCATGGGGCCACAGATGCAACGCGAGCTGGCCGGCTATGAAAACATAACTCTCATCCCCATCGGTAAGCGCTCCACAGGCCTGAGCCGCCCTGATTTTTACAACTGGCCTAGGGTGCTAGAGGAAAACCTGCGCCGCCACCGCCCGCAAATAGTCGTCATGTGGGTCGGCACTAATGACCCTCAAAATATACACGGCCATACCGGTCTGGGTGAACCCTGTTCTCAGGCATGGATGCGGGTTTACGCGCAGAAACTCATGGAGATAGCAACCCTCTGCCGCAGATACGAGGCAAAACTCATCTTCATGGGGCCACCCGTCATGGAAGAAGAGCCGCTCAATACCCAGCTTGCCCAAATTAATGCCCTCATGTACAACTTCTGCAGGCGCTACAAACTGGGCTATATCAATACGCGAGCGCTCTTGGCTGACTCCCGAGGAAATTACATGCACAGCGTCCGCATGCCCAACGGCCGTACGGTCAATATCCGCTGGCGTGACCGCGTGCATATCACCGGCGAGGGGAACCGACTCGTTATGGACAAGCTTCTGCCCTACATGGGACACGTTATTCCTGGAAACCCACCCAACCGCAGACTACGCGCTAGAGGCAGATAAGCTCCTCATAACAAAGCGACCCACAAGAAACAGAAGCTCAAACAACAAGAATACAACTTCCCCATATTCCCAGCTTCTGCTGACATTAGCTAAAAATGCCTTAATTAAGACTTGCTAAACAATTACCCATGTGCTAGCATGCGCGCATGCGCATTTTTGCCGTTATAGCCATCTCCTGCATAGCCACACTCACCAGCAGTTGCAGCCAAACCACCGGGTACCTGAGTGGAAACCGCTACGAAACGCACCGTTCGTACGTGCCGACCATGCATACACAAGCACCCATTCCTACTGCGGCGAGCCAAGTGTACGGCAATCGCAGGAACTCTCTTGTTCCGCCCCGCCCGCTTTCTGTACCTTCTACCCCGGCCCCGGCACCTAACTGTGCAGCTGTGTGCGTTATTGACCCCCGCACCGGCAACGTCCTCTACGGGCATAATATGCACGAGCGTCGCCAAGTAGCAAGTACCCAGAAAATCATTACAGCACTGTGTGCCTGTGATGTAGGTGAACTGGATCGTATGATGACCATCACCCGACAGGATAAAATAAGTGTCACCCCCATACGCTCCCGCCTGCAGGTGGGAGAAAGTTACACCCGCGGAGCTATCATGCACGCCATGCTGACTGCCAGCTGTAATGATTTGGCACAAGCTCTGGCTCGAGACAGCGCAGGCAGCGTGGAGCGTTTCGTCCAACGCATGAATGCAAGAGCTCGCCGCATGCGTATGTACAACTCTCACTTTGTAAATCCGAGCGGCCTTCCCGGCCCCCAGTACTCCACGGCCTATGATATGGCACTCGCAGCCTGCTATGCATACACCAACCCGGTGATTCGTGATTTCATTAATGATACACAAGTTATTCTCACACGCCCGAACGGCCAGACGGTAACATTCAATAATACTAACAAACTACTTTCCCACAGCTGGGTGCAGGGTATGAAAACTGGCTATACCAATGCTGCGAAACGCTGCCTTATCTCCTGCGGCTCAGTAAATGGTCAGGCCGTCATTGTGGTCATTCTTGGCTGTGAAAAACGGCGTATCTGGGCGGAAAGTGAAAAATACCTCCGCTGGGCTTTGGGATTATAAAGAATACCACCCCCCGTTATGTCGCGCAAAAAAGCCCGTTACGGGCTTTTTTTGCTTTTCTTCATCAGATAATAAGTTATAATGGTGCGCGAGCTATATGGGCACTTCTCAGAACAGAAAACGCAGACGCAGAGTTAGGAGACCGGACGCGGGCTCCATCTGGGGTTTTCTGTTCCACAAGAATCCCCCGGCTAATGATATAACGCGCGGAACTCTGTATGCAGGCGCTGAGGAGGAAGATGATGATAATCCTCAGAAAGAAAATCTGCTGCGCGAGCTGTGGCAGAATTTTAATTTCTGGTCCACTCTGGCTATTGTGCTCTTCTTAGGATTTGTAGCCGCACTGCTCTACTTTGTAGTCTGTATGTGGCAGCCGCAATCACTAGATGACATTGCCGGCTACAATGACAAAATCCCTGCAAAAAATCTCACCGCTCTTATCACCAGTGCTAATGGTGCTCCTGTCAGCTTTACGGAAGGTGAACTAAACCGCTACCTGCGAGACACTTGCCGCATGCGCCAGACCGGCATTTTCTCCATTTTCGCCAATGTAAAGGGCGTGGCTATCCGTGTACACAATGGGTACGCAGAGTTAATTGTAGACCGCATCGTCGGTGCGAATATGCACCAAACTACAGCAGTTAACCTCACCTTCAAACGGAGTATCCAGCACGGTCGACCGGTGCTGAATGTGGAGTTCTGCGGCGGTGCACCTCTGCTGGGAAACATGCCACGCGGTGGCAGCATCGGCAGCGTAGGAGTACCTCAAAAGCACATACAGGTCATGGGACCGGCGCTGAATACGCTCCTGGATTGCTATCCTGAAATAGTGGAGGCTATCGAGAAGCACGGGTATTGTCCCATTTTCGAAAGGAATGCTAATGAACGAGAAGGACGCATTACCCTCATTCCTTACACACCCCATTAAACACTAATACTTTCCAAACATTTATCAACACAGACAAATCATGAAAAACTACACCATCACCATTCTCTGCGCCTCTCTCGGCCTCAGTATGCTCAGCTCCTGCATATGGCAACCCGTTATCCAGACTTTCACCCGCGCTGAGTATCCCGGCACTCGCCCGCCCATGGTCATTAGGGATAATAACGGCAGCCCTGCCTCCCAAAACTGGCTGAAGGTAGATGAGGACATGCTTCCTCCCTCCTCTCATATTTCCGGGCGTATTGAGCATGCGGAAGATGGCCTGCCCTACGGCCTCACCTCCGAGTTCAGCAATATCGTTGTCTCCCCCTACGCGCCCCATTATCAGCTGGATTACACGGGCATCCCCGTGGGCACCAAAGTGTGGGACCCCTACACCCGTAAACCTTTCTATATTAAGAGAGCATACACCTTTAACTAATACCTAATACCATGAAAGAGGGTGAAAGCGAACAGAAAGCAAGTCTGAAACAGAGACTGGGAGCTCTGGGGTACCGCCTGCTGTGTGGTGTACTGCGCATCACCCCCATTAAAGCGGTTGCTCTCTTCGGACGTGTCCTCGGTTACATCGTCTGGATGGCCTCGCCCTCCAGACGGCGCATTGTGCTGCGCAATATGCGTATTGTCGTAGCCCCGGACCTGCGCCCGGATAAGCTCTCCTCCATGGTACGCCGCAACATCGTGCGCACGACCATGAACCTCGCCTGTGCTCTTAAAACGGGCATTATGACCGACAGAGAAATGCAGAAATCAATCTCTGTGGTTGGCCGAGACTTTTTCGAGGAGAGCGGAACAGACGGCAAGACCGCCATCTGCGCTGTGCCTCATGCCGGCAACTGGGAAATCCTTTCCCGCACCCGCCCGCTCTTCCCTAAAGTGGAGCACTACGGCTGCATGTACCGCCGTCTGAGCAACCCCATTCTGGAGAAAATCGTCTACAACACTCGTACCGCCTTCGGTTGCGAAATGTTCAGCAAGGAAGACGGCTTACGCGCTGTCTTCAAGCTGGCTCGCACAGGCGGCTTGCTGGGCGTTCTGAGTGACCAGTTCACTCAGGAAGGCCTCTTCATGCCTTACTTCGGTAAGGTTACGGGCGTCACTCCCCTGCCCGCCCTCATCCACAAGCGCTGCAAAGGCAAAGGACAGCTATTTTCTGTATACACCAAGAATATTTCGCTGGGCAGATGGCAAGCCATCATGGACCGCACTATTGACCTGCCGGAAGGCTGCGAGGAGATAGACGAAATCACCATGGAGGTGAATCGTGCGCTTGAGCGCTGCCAGAAGGAAAACATCATCGATGGCTTCTGGATGCACCACCGCTGGAAGTGCACCGCCGTATTCGCACCGGAAGGAGTGTTTAACAATGAGCTGATAAAGAAGCACGTCACAATCCCCTTCCGCATTCTGGTCTGCATGCCGGAAAACTTTGCGGAAGCGGCCATGCTGCTGCCTGTACTGCGCATCCTGAAGCGCAGCCGTATCGATTCGCAGCTTACCGTACTCTGCCCGGAAGAACAGGCTGCATACTGGAAGAGCTTTAACGAGCTGGTATTCAGCGTCGTCACAGTTGACAGCAAACAGAGCATCACCGCTCAGCTGAATAGTGAAGAAAATTACAAATACGGGCCCTACGATATTCTCTTCATGTATAGTGAGAATAAAAAGGTTCTCAAGGCGCTTAAACCCTTCACGCCCCTTCATGTTTCCGGCTTTGCTGAAAACAAGCTGAGACGTTCATTCCGCTTCAATTCCCGCTACAGCGAAACCTGTTCTACCGGCAAGCGCAGTAGACTGGAGGATTATCTCAACGGTCTGGAAACTTCCCACAGGCTGACAAGTTCCCCCGAAGATTATGCCCTGAACGGTAATAGCGAGGGCACACCCGGCAACTTTATTGCCCCCTTCTCATCACTGGGCGAAGCTGATAGCTGGCCGCAAGAAAACTGGGCTGAGCTGGTGCGCCGCCTTGGCAAGGCCACACTGCTGACCCTGCCTGCGGATAAGGATAAAGCAGAGAAAATGGCAGCGGAGCTTAAGTGCGAACTGTGCATCTGTGCTGCGGATGAAATTCTCAGCAAGCTGGGAAGCGCCTCCGTTCTGTACGCGGTGGATGGCGTAATACCCACCATAGCCGCGCAGACAGGCTGCCGCTGTACTGTCATCATGGCCAGCAGACTTGCCGAGCGTTACCCGCTGAGCTTCGGTGAAGGGCATCGTCTTGTGAGCAATCACACGCCCTGTCATCCCTGCCACCTCAGCAAGTGTGATCAGCCCACTCCCTGCACTACAGGTATCACAGTAGATGAACTGATTGGCTGATTAATTCCTTTAAAGAAGAAACCGCCGCTTTCGTGAGGAAAGCGGCGGTTTCCATTTAAAACTTATCCTTAACAGCGTTATCAGTTGAGGCCTTCCAGCACAGTCTTCAGAATGCCAAGGCCCTCTGCCAGCACATCTTCCGGCACGTTCAGTGCAGGAATCAGGCGCAGCGTGTCAGGTCCTGCCGGACAAGCCAACAGACCAGACTCCAGACAAAGGCTGTTCACATAGGCAGCCGGGGTTGAGCCCTCCGGCACACTGAAACTACCAGCCTTCAAGCCAACGCCACGCAGCAAACCATAGCCACGCACCGTTTCCACACAGGGAAGATTCCAGCCCTCCACCGTAGCCTTAATTTGCTCACCGAGGGTCTTAGCGCGAGCGGAAAGGTCCTGCTTAATGATTTCGCTGACCACGGCCAGAGATGTAGCACAAGCGATAGGCGTGCCACCGAAAGTGGAGCCATGAGAGCCCGGGCCCATGATGGAGGAAAGCTCCGTTCCCTGCTCATCAATGGCGCGGTTGCTCACCCAGAAACAACCCATGGGGAAACCACCGCCAATGCCCTTGGCACAAGAAACGAGATCCGGCTGCAGCTCGGGGCAAACGGCCTGCCAGCCCATGGGAGCACCACAGCGGCCAAAGCCACACTGCACTTCGTCAATCATCAGCAGCAAATCATGCTCCTTGCACAAAGCCGCGACTCCGCGCATGAACTCGGGCGTAGCGGGATTCACACCACCTTCACCCTGAATAGCCTCAAACAGAATACCGCAGGTTTCCTTGCCAATGGCAGCCTTCAGGCCCTCCAAGTCATTGAAATCCACATAGCGGAAGCCTACCAGCAACGGGTCAAACTCCACCTGAATCTTAGCCTGTCCCGTAGCAGCCATGGAACCGAGCGTGCGGCCATGGAAGCTCTTATTGAAAGTAATCACCTCATAACGGGGAGAACCATCATTTGCGGGGCGGCGATGACCGAAACGGCGAGCCACCTTAATGATGCCGTCATTACCCTCGGCGCCACTATTGCAGAAGAAGACACGGCCGGGAATGCCAATCATCTTGTCCACGATGAGAGCAGCAAGCTCCTCCTGCTGGGGGATATTGTACAGATTAGAGCAGTGCATGAGCTGCCCTGCCTGAGTGCAAAGAGCCTGCACCACTGCCGGATGGCAGTGT
Source organism: Akkermansia sp. (assembly GCA_045652085.1). GTDB lineage: Bacteria > Verrucomicrobiota > Verrucomicrobiia > Verrucomicrobiales > Akkermansiaceae > Akkermansia. The sequence continues at coordinate 10,667 of JAZRTR010000009.1, read as the reverse complement.
CCAAGGCTGCAGGTAGCAATACCAGCGCAGAAATCCACGTATCGTCGCCCTTCCGTATCAAACAGGTAGGAACCTTCACCCTTCGCCACCGTGATAGGGGCGCGCCCGTATGTCGGAAGTACGTGTTCTTGTATCATAGCAAGTCCACTCTACTCCCGCGTGCGCGCTTTGTCAATAGTAAAGCTTGCCCGAGCGCTTGAAATCTGATAGAATTGGCGCATGGAGATTACGCTGAATGCACCGCTGGATATGCACCTGCACCTGCGCGATGGTGATATGATGAAACTCGTGGCCCCGCTCTCGGCTGATTTTGCGGGCGCCGTCATCATGCCTAACCTCGTACCGCCCGTGACACACCCCGGTGCCATGGTGGCCTACAGCGAGCGAATCGCGGCCGCAATGGATAACGCACCTTTCACCCGGTACATGACCCTCTTCTTCACGCCGCAAACCGAGCAGCAGTTGGAGATAGCGAAAAACACACCCGGGTTCTTCGGCTTCAAACTTTACCCCGCCGGCATCACCACCAACAGCGAGGGTGGCGTAGCTAACCTCGCAGAAGCTGACAGCACACTCCGCCTCATGGAGGAAATGGGCATTCCCCTGCTCGTGCATGGTGAAAGTCATGGTTTCGTGATGGATCGTGAGGCTGAGTTCCTCGCCGTGTACCGCAACCTCGCTACGCGCTATCCCAAGCTCCGCGTCTGCATGGAGCACATCACCACGGCTGCAGCCTTGCAGCTGCTGGATGAGTTCGAAAACCTCTGCGCCACCGTCACCCTGCAGCACCTTATCATCACTTTGGATGATGTGGCCGGCGGCGCTCTTCAGCCCCACCTCTTCTGCAAACCCATCGCCAAGCGCCCCGGCGACCGAGATGCTCTCCTTCAGGCGGCCCTGAGCGCCCATCCGCGCCTTATGTTCGGCAGCGATTCCGCACCGCATCCCCGCTGCAAAAAAGAATCCTGCGGCTGCGCGGCCGGTGTATTCACGGCACCGCTTGCCCTGCCCCGCCTCGCTGCGCTCTTTGCGGAGCATGGTGCGGCTGATAAGCTGCAAGCCTTTGTGAGCGACAATGCTTGCCGCCTGTACGGTCTTAACCCCGTGCAGAAGAAAGTCACCCTGCACGATGTCCCCATGCAGGTGCCTGCATGCTACCGCAGTTATGGCCAGCAGGTAGTTCCCATGTACGCCGGAGAACAGCTCAGCTGGAGCGTCAAAAGCTGATGGAGAACATCCCCATACCCACCGCGGATGACCTGCGCGCCCTACTGGCAGAGATAGCCGCCATGCACATGCCCTATGGCATGTATGGCCCGGCTAATTATCCGCCGGATGGCTGCCCCCTCATGGACCTGCCCACAGAGTATCTGGACTGGTTCTGGCAAAGGGGCTGGCCCAAAGGTAAGCTGGGGCGCCTCATGGAGCAAACGCTCCTCATCAAAAATAGTGGGCTGGATTCCCTCTTCAATCCCTTCAGACAGGCCGCCGGCGGCCGCCGCAAATTTCCCCGCAAAAAATGAATAAGCTCAAATCCATATTCCTCGCAGCACGCCCCAAAACTCTTCCGGCCGGTATCGTGGCCGTATGGGCCGGCTGCATGATTGTACATAAGTTCCAGATGAAAGGCGTCCCCGGCGTTCAGCTGGATTGGAATCTGGCCATTTTCACCGTGCTGAGCGCCATGTGTATCCAGATAGCCTGCAATTTTTTCAATGACTCGCTGGATAGCGACAAAAACGCAGACACTGCCCGCAGACAAGGCCCGCGCCGCATCACAGCTAGTGGTGACATGAGCTCACGCGCCGTAAAAATATGGGGCTGCATCTTTCTGGCAGCAGCCGCGGCATTCTCGTTACCGCTCATCGCAGCGCAAGGCTGGGTTATCATTGCCATCGGCATTCCGAGCATGTTATGTGCCTATTGCTATACAGGCGGCCCCTGGCCTCTGGCATACAAAGGATTGGGGGAACTTTTCGTGCTCCTTTTCTTCGGGCTTGTAGCCGTATGCGGCACCGTGTTCGTACAGATTGGATGGCGGGAAGCGTACCTGGGCATTTATGCGGGAGCCTTCATTCTCGGCATCCAGTGTGGCCTGCTCTCCTGCCTGCTCATCGAGGTGAATAACATCCGCGACCGCAAGGAAGACGCCACCACCGGCAAGCGCACACTCGCCGTACGCCTTGGAGAGAAACGAGCCCGTGGACTGGCCATGGCCTTCCTCGTAGCCCCCTACGCCACGCTGAAACAGACCGCCTTCTTCCTGCCGTACGTCGGCTGGAACCTCTGCTGGTTAGCAGCCATCATCGTGGGTGGCGTTATCATGCTGAAGCTGACGCGCACCCCGGCAAACAAGAAGATGAACGTGCTGCTGGGGCTCTCCTCCCTGCACCTCATTCTTTTCCTTCTGGCGCTCACTTTAGGCGCACAGGGATAACGCCCGCATTTACGGCTTGACAATTATAATCAACTGTGACACAGTACTCCTCGCCATGAAGAGATTCATTTCCGCCCTGACCATTCTGGCCGCAGCCACTGCAATAGCGCAAACGCCGACTCCCGCGCCTGTGCAAGCAGAATCCCCCGAGTATCAACCCATCACACGGTCAGATATTGAGCAAATCCTGAAAACAGGCACCCCCGCTCAGCTGGATGAGCTGCTCACCAATGGCATTTCTCCTAACACAAGATTTCATCCGGACGGCACCCCGCTGCTGGTACTAGCAGCCTACTCAAGCAAACTGGAGATGGTGCAGCTCCTTCTCAGCCGCGGAGCGGATGTGAACATGGCTCAGCCTCCGGGCATCACAGCACTTTCCGTTGCAGCCGCAACAAATAACATCCACATGCTGGATTTGCTACTCTCTCACGGCGCAAATATCAATTACCGGGCCAGTCAGGGAGACTCCGTACTCATGCTCGCCTGCTCCCAGAACTCAATAGACGCCGTTCAGGTGATGCTGGCCATGAAGGCGGATCCGAACCTTGCGGACGTTAATGGAGTCACCCCGCTCATCTATACCATTGCGCGCTGCCCGGAGCCGGAAATCATCACCCTGATGCTGCTGGAACACGGAGCTAACCCTAATGCGGCCATGAAAGACGGTACCACAGCCCTCATGGCAGCTGCTATGCAAGGCAGTGCAAGCTGTGTCCGCCTCCTGATGGAACATGGTGCTGACCCTTCCATGCAGGACACAGAAGGCCACACAGCATATGATTACGCCGCAACGGAGGAAGTAAAACAGCTGCTGGCCCCCGTGGACGAACAATGACTCTTACAGACCTCACCTCAGCGCTAAATCTGCAGGCTGAGGAGGAATACCGCCGTTTTGCAGCCTCCCTCATACCGGGAGAAGATGATTTACTCGGCGTACGCCTGCCGGCGCTGAGGAAGCTGGCTCGGCAGGCGGCACAAGAAGACTGGCACACCCTGTTCCGGGCACTGGCCGATGCCACCTGCATGGAGCTCGTCATGCTACGCGGTATGCTACCGGGCTATACCCCACATGCCACCTATGAAGAGCGCCTTCAGGCTGTGGCTGAGTTCATCCCGGCCATCCGTAACTGGAGCATCTGTGACTCCTGCTGCAGCACTTGGAAGTTTGTGAGAGAGCGCCGGGAAGAGACGCTGGATTTTCTCCGCCCTTATATCCTCTCAGAGCACGAATATGAAGCACGATTCGGCGTGGTTATGTTGCTGAACCATTATGTCAGAGAAGAAGCCTGGGCAGCAACCATTGCCACTCTGCTACCACAGGTACGCAGCCACGCATTTTATGCCCGCATGGCCGTAGCTTGGTGCGCCTGCGAACTCTACCTGCAACACCCGGAAACAGCCGCACCCGTTTTCCGTTCCCTTCCCGCTGATACTCATAGCCTAGCAATCCGCAAAATACGCGAATCCCGAAGACACCCACGCCCCCCTCAGTTTGCTCTTGACATCCCTCGCTAAAATGATATCATAACGCCATGAATCAGGAATATTACCAACACCCCGAATTAGCCCAAATGCAGCAGCAGATAGCTGCCATGGCAAAGGCTTATCTTAACAAAGTTTACGCCTGGATGGCCGTATCCATGCTGCTGACCGCAGGCACCGCTATCTACGCCACCTCCTCCTTCGAGACACTCACATGGTGCGCTGAAAACCAGATTTGGCTTCTGCTCGGCACACTGGCGCTCATCCTCATCATGAGCTTCTGCCGCAACACACTCACCGCCGGCGCACTGAGCGTTCTCTTCCTTGCATTCTCCGCCATGGAAGGTTTGGCTCTTGGCCCCATTCTCAGCCTGTACACCACGCAGTCTCTGGGCCTCACCTTTGCCTGCACCTCCGGCATGTTCGGCGGAATGGCCCTGTTTGGTGCCTTTACCAAGCGTAATCTCAGCGGCATGGGCCGTACGCTCATGATGATGCTTATCGGCCTCATCATCGCCGGCATAGCCAATATATTCTTCGGGAACAGCACCGCTGATCTCATCATCTCCGCTGTCGGCGTGATTGTATTCTGCCTCTTCACAGCCTATGACACCCAGCGTATTCTGGCTGAGGGTGCCTACCTCACGGACAGCGTGGACCGCAGCAAGGGTGCCATCATGGGTGCCGTTTCTCTCTACCTGGACTTCCTGAACCTCTTCCTTTACCTGCTGCGTTTCCTCGGGGCAGCCCGCGATTAAGCAGCCATGGATATCAGAGAAAAAGCAGAAGAAGCAGCTGTCAGGGTGGCCAATTCCATCCTGATACCGCTGGGGTACACCTACAGCATCTCAACTGAAGCCACGGCTGATGAAGAGAATGGTGTAACCCTCATGATATCCAGCCCTGATGCACGCTTCATCATCGGTGATGAGGGGGATAAACTGGATGATCTTCAGTACCTCATTAACAGACTCCTTCAGGCAGAGTGGGAAACAGCCCCGCGCATCCGCGTGGACTGCGACCGTTATCGTGAACGCACGGAAGCTAAACTTCTTCGCCGTGCTCGCTCCCGTGCCGAACGCGTGCTGCAGACAGGGCGCCCCTTACAGATGGAGAAGCTGAATGCCTACCAGCGCCGCTTGGTTCATAATGAACTGGCTAAAATGCCGGGCATTCTCACCTCTTCCGAAGAAACAGACTCACGCTTCAAACGCATTACTATCAGCCGAGCCTGACACACATGAGCAACGGTTCTGCACGCTTCATCAGTCTCCTTTCAGCAGCCGCGGCGCTTCTTTCACCCGCGGCTGCTGAAACTTATACCGTCTACCTGCTAGAGGGTAATGACACTCCCCTCCTCCGCAGAACAGTGCAGCAGCTTCTGCCGGCTGAGGAGAGTGAAATAGAATGCAGATTCGTAGAAATCTGCGCAGAATGCAACAGCCGGGAAGATGCTGAAGTACAAGCCCAAGCCATGGAAGCAGGTGTAACCCACCTGCCCAGCTTGGTTATAGCTGATGAGCAAGGACCTTACGCCTCCTTGCCCCTGCACAACTTAAGCGCCGAGGACGTTCAGAACGCCCATGAATTGGCTACGGCAGAGAATCGCGAGATTGAAAGAGATACGCGCAGCCACGCTGCCGCCATCTATCTTCTCTGCGCGGCATGCGCTCATGCAGAATTGACGAGCGAACAGGTAGCCGAACTCATCGCAGAAAGCCGGAATCTTCTGGAACATGAGCTGAGCAATGAAGAGCACAAGCAGTTTATCGGCCTGCGCTGCCTCTATCCCCTTCTCATGCTGCAATACACCCAAGGCTACAGAGGCGCTCACACTCCGGCCACGGAAGCCAAACTTCTGGAGGCCATTGCAGCCCTCGAGGCAGCGAGAGACCTAAATAAGGAAAGCCGCTTAGGCCGCCAAGCTCACGAAGAGCGCGAACGCCTGCGCATGGCACGACGCGAAGCCCGAAAATATGAATAAAACGGCCCTGCTTCTGCTGCTCTGCGTTCCTCTAAGTGCCTGCAAGTTCCACCATCTTGTCAGTCGCTCTCGCCCAGAGCTGCAATGGCAGGATAAAACGCACTGCATTGAAGACAACCACAGCGTATGGCGATGGCAACAAACGCCCGAAAACGAACAGGCTCTGAACGCGTGGTGGAATGCAACAAGCAGCCTTGGTACAGAGGATTACTGGCCCAAGGGATACACCGGAGTTAAGCTCGTGTTGCACCCGCGGCTGTTTGTTCGCTTCAGCAACATCGCCACCGTATTCGCTTACAACCCACTGGGGCACACCGGATTCAACATCTACCGCCGCCGCCCAACAGAGGCAGACCGGAAGCTCCTCCTACATTTACAGCACATCATACACACGCAGCAGCCGCTGAGCGAAGAAAAAGGAGAAAGCTTAGAGCGCCGCATCTGCCCACCCGTCCCCCGAAATTCTGAAACCGCATGGATGCCATGAGTTCTCCCCACCGAATTGAATACCCTTACGGCGGCATCGAATGGACCGATGGTTGCGCCACCGTTCTTCACGGCGAAACCGGCTGTATTCACAGTGAATACCTCACGGATTACCAATCCCGAACAGCTTATCCCCGTCTGCATCTTTCCGGAGAATACGCTCTGCAACTGCTCTTTGCGGATGGCAGCATGGGCTTTAACCCGCAGCTGAAAGATTCATGCTGCAATGAAGGCGTGCTTGTGCTCACGCTGGAAGACCCGCGCCACCCCGGCATCATTCTCACGCTGCGCCTGCAGCTGCATGAGGAAGGCGTATTCACCCAGCAAGTCACCATCCATAACACCACTTCCTCCCATCTGCAGATTCTCCGGGCACATTCCGCCACCGCCCTCATGCAGGGCCACAGCTATCATGCCACCACCTTCCGCGGCGTCTGGGCCGGTGAACATATCATGCAGCAGCAGGAAGTCAAACGCGGTAACACTCTCAGCGTCAGCTCCTGCACCGGCATCAAAACAAGTCAGGAAGGCACGCCCGGCATCATTATTGCCACGGATGCTCCCGCGCATGAAGAATTCGGCCATAGCCTGCTGGCCGCTCTGGAATGGAGCGGCAATTACGATATTTCCTTCACCCATAATGCACAGGGGCAAGGGCTTCTGGGTCTTGGACATGACTTTGCCCGCGCCCCCTACACCCTCGCTGCCGGGCAAACACTTGCACTCCCACGCGCTCTCATGCTCAACAGCCTTCAGGGCAAAGGAGACGCCACCCGACGCCTGCACCGTTACCTGCGCCGCTGCATCATCCCGCGAGGATTAGAGCAGCGCCCCTGCCTTCTGAACAGCTGGGAAGGCGTGCATTTCGATGTGGAGGAGCCCACACTACGGGCCATGATGCAGCGCACAGCTGAGCTCGGGATAGAAATGTTCGTGCTGGATGATGGCTGGTTCGGGCGCCGAAAGGATGACACCTCCTCCCTCGGAGACTGGCAGCCGGATACCGAAAAACTGCCGCAAGGCCTTCAGCCACTCACCGATTACGCCTCTGCCCAAGGGCTTAAGTTCGGCATCTGGGTGGAGCCGGAAATGGTCTGCCCGGATAGCGAGCTCTTCCGCGCCCACCCGGACTGGGCATTGCAGCTGCCCGGGCTCACTCCCACCGAGCAGCGCCGCCAGCTCGTGCTCAATCTCGCCCGAACGGATGTGCAGAACTTTGTGCTGAACACCGTCAGCAACCTCCTGAGCACCAATCCCGGAATCTCCTATGTGAAGTGGGATTGCAACCGCATGATGACAGATGCCCCGCACCCGAACATCTACTTTGACTACATCTGCGCCTATTACCGCATCATGCGCGAACTCAGGCAGCGCCACCCGCAAGTCATCTTCCAGTGCTGCTCAGCCGGTGGAGGGCGTATGGACCTCGGGGCGGCTCAATTCCATGAGGAATTCTGGCTGAGTGATAATACGGATGCCCATGACCGCCTCTGCATGCAGTGGAGCGCCAACCACTTCTTCCCCGCCAATGCCGTGGGTGCCCATGTCACCGCCAGCCCGAACCTCTACACCGGGCGTCGCACCTCGCTCAAGTTCCGTTTCGACGTCGCACTCGCAGGCCGCCTCGGTTTCGAGCTGGATCCCCGCACGCTCTCCGCAGAGGAGGCGCAGGAACTGAGCGAGCGGCTCGCCCTCGCCAAAGAGCTACGCCCACTCGTGCAGCTGGGCGACTTATACCGCCTTGTGAGTCCCTACGAAGGGCCGGACTGCGCCTTGCTGTACACGGATGGCCACCAAGCTCTGCTACTGGCATATACAACTGAGCGCACTTTCACGAACCAGCACACCCGCATTCCCGTGCGCGGACTGAGTGCCGGAAAGCGCTACCGTATCGAAGAACTGCTGCCGGATTCCCCCCGCCCGCTCTGTCCGATGGGTGGCACGGAGCTCAGTGGAGCGGAGCTTATGAGCAAGGGAATCCCCATTCACTGGAGCCGCCCGCTGCAGTCCGTCTGCATTCGTCTCACGCCCACAACCTAAAATTAAGCGATTAGGCTTGCATTCTCAATCCCAGCAGTATAAAATGAACGTCATGGACGCCATGGACGCCACCACCACTTACCGCGCATGGGCTGAGGTAGATACCGATGCCATGAAGCACAACCTGCAAGTCGTGCGCCGCGTGATGCCGGAGCACAGCCGCATGCCCATCGTGAAAGCAGAGGCATACGGCCACGGCATCGAAGGTGTCGTAAAAGCGCTGGATAATGAAGACATCACCTTCTTTGGCGTCGCCACCCCCTCTGAAGCAGCCCGGGTGCAAGCCGCCGGCTGCAAGGTACGGCCCTTCATTCTGGGCCCCTGCTTCCCGACTGAGCGTGAGGCCATTGTGCAGCACAGCTGGCGCGCAGCTCTCTCCAGCGTGGAAGAAGCCGAGCACTTCAACTCCCTTGGCCGCTTGTACAACAAGAAGGTTAACCTTCACATCAATGTGGATACCGGCATGGGCCGCGCCGGCGTGCTCCCGCATGAAATTCCCGGGCTTGGTGAGAAGCTTAGCCAGTACGAATACCTGAATATCGAGGGCGTGTACTCCCACCTCTCAGCAGCCTCTCAGGATATTACCTTCACGCACAGCCAAATCCGCACCTACGAGGCCGCTGTGCAAGACCTTCAGCAGCACTTAGAGCTGCCCTACCGCCATCTCTGCAGCAGCGCCGCCGTTTTCAATTACAAGGCACCCAGCACCAACATGGTGCGCCTCGGCCGTATTCTCTACGGCTTCTCCCCCATGCCTTCACCTTACAACAAGGAGCTGCGCAATACGCTCACGCTTTACAGCCGCGTAACCCTGCTGCGCACCCTGCCCGGTAATCATGGTGTCTCCTACGATCACACCTACATTACCAACGGCGCCACGAAGGTGGCCACCATCGGCATTGGCTTCGGGGATGGCTACCTGCATTACCTTTCCAACACCGGCGCACGTGTCTACCTGAATGGCCACTACTGCCCCGTGCTCGGCCGTATCACCATGGACCAAATCATGGTGGACGTCACCCACGTGGATAACGTACAGCCCGGTGATGTAGCCGAAATCCTCGGGCCAAACGTGCCGTGGGAAGAGCTCACCGCCCGCGCCAAGACCATCCCGAGCAATATCATCTGCTCCATCTCGGCGCGTGTTCCCCGCGTTTATAAGCCCAAGCCCGGCCTTTAAGGCCTCAGGCTCTCCACATAACGCGAGAAGGACTCATCCAGAATACTTACCGCCTTCTCCACGCCAAAGAATTCCCCCACTTCCGTCACCTTATTCTGCAGGGTTTTGTACGTGCGGAAGAAATTCTGAATTTCCTGCAGATAGTGAGGAGGCAAGTCCTCCAGCGTGTTAATATGATCATAGCGGGGGTCTCCCACATTCACGGCCAGAATCTTCACATCCGGCTCGCCGCAATCAATCATATCCATCCCGCCGATGATACGGCAGTCCACATAGCAGCCGGGGAACGTCGGTGATGATGTGAACACCAGAATATCCAGCGGGTCACCATCCAGATACAGCGTTCGCTCCACAAAACCATACTCAGCAGGATAATACACGGAGGAATACAGCACGCGGTCGAGCTTAATGCGCCCTGTCTTCGCATCAACCTCGTACTTGTTACGGCTCCCCATGGGAATTTCAATTCTGGCTTCTACTACTCTCATGATAGTACATGTTAGCAGCCATCACAGGCCATGTCAAGTTGTATCTGCACAGTTTGGTGACCGCATTTTTGAGGCAATTCGGGGATAAAGTGGAGTATATGATGTTCATCAATAGCGCATGAGGTTCTCCTTGTACGCCTTACTAGGTGAGACTATGCGGCGAAGCAAAAGTTTGTTGGCCTTTTGTTCCGGGCGATTTTATATTCGTGGTTGCGATGAACGTGAATCACGAATATCCGTTCACCTTCACTACTACAACAACAAATATGTCTACTGATAACGACACGCCCGAAAATGCAGCAGCTATCGCTTCTGCAAACCTCAACTCCGGCACCGATTTCGCTGCCACAACCAACACCAATACCGTCATGAATACGACAACCAACACCACTGCAGGTGCCCCCGCTTCCGAGGGCGTGTATTACATTCCACTTTCAACTTCACCGCAAGCGAGAGTCCTATTGGTTTCAATCGCACCTCATACACCGAACCGAATAAGCCCGGTAATGAGTGGGATACGGTTTACTCCGGTGTCTGTGTGGATGAGGCTAATCAGGGTGGTATCGA
>JAZRTR010000008.1:0-44565 GCA_045652085.1 Akkermansia sp. | reverse complement strand
GCGTCAGCGCCCCTCATGGCAAGCTGAGAAAAGTTCATCTAACTCTCGTAAAATCAGATGCTAAACCTCGCCTCAGTAAAGAGCGTCTCGGATGGCTTGCCAAGAGCGCAAATGAGCATAGGGTCGTTGCTCAACGGCTGCGCTCCTTTCGGTAGAAGCTTGATGCGCTCCACGGCTCCCTCCAGCCCCTCATTTTTCCCATTTCCTCAACACTAAACACAACACATCATGAATACCAAAAACACCGATAAAGACAACACCGCCGCCCGCAAGAGCAACTTGCTTGACTACATCCTTACAGCCGTTGGCTGCACGCTTATTCTGTACTGCTGCGAGCGTCTCAACCGGGTTCGTAAATACCTTCCTTCTCGAACAATATGGTTCCGTGGGTTCCGGAGGAATTGCACGGCTAGATGGATTATTCACGCATATTCCTTTTTTTGCTTACATTTACGCCCTTGTGATTTATAATAAATCAAGGGGATGGCAATCAGAATAATAAGACCTAAACAGCAAGGCAACATATACGATATCAGATAAAGTGTACAAACTGTATACTACCACACCTATTGGAGGTGTTCAAGTAGCATGGGTAGCAAAGTTCATTTTTTTTGGATGCTCGCCGTGCGTTACATAATTTGAGTTCGCAGGACTTCGTAAAGGACTTGGATTTTGAGTGTAAAAACGCCGTTTTTGAGTACAAAACAGCGGGTTGTCGTACCCCTCTCAAAGGGTGTTCATCTCGTTAACTAGGAGGAATAACTTGCTCTTATTTTACGTAACCTATTAAATATAAGGCAGCAAACACTCATAAAAAGCAAGGATTTTCGATTTTTGTGCTTATGCCCCAGCGGATTAAGGCTCGAACCCGCGAGCAATCCGTCTATGATACTTAGAAAGGTTTTATTCTTCTTCACCCTGTTCGCATTCAGTGCGCAGGTCGTCAAGGATTTTTCCTTTGTAGCTGAAATACTTTGCTCCTTGGTAAGCCCCGGAGGCGTTGCGGCGATCTTCCGGCATGAATGTGCCAACGAATGGTGAAAGTTTGTAGATGCGGCCTTCGTATTCCACAGAATCGTCGCTCGCTACTTTGACTTCTGTACCGGTGGGGATGAACGTTACTAACTCGCCGATTTTGATGCCTACCATACTGAATTTGAAGCGGCCTCGTCGTGGAGCTTTGGGCGCATCATCGGCTGTAGATGGGGTGGGACTAGTTGGAAGAATAGGCTTGTTGTCACGGTACTCAAGGACGATTGCATCATCTACGGTAAGTGCAATATCCCTGAAAATATCCAGCGCAATTTGAGGAGCCACGTTAAAGAACTCACGATTCTGGCGAATTCGCAGGTCAGTCAGGCGGTCGATAGTTTTATGAACAAGCTTTTCCACCTCATTGAACTTAATCGTTTCCATGGTGGCAAAAATCTCAAAGGGCAGAGGTACTGCCGTGTTATCCAGCTCTTTTGAGCGGATATCTACCGGTCTGCAGCTTTTACCAATCTTAACCCAGTCTTCCCGAAAACTCGGATTCGTGAGGATGTATACGTAACCTTTATCTTTAGTGCCCATAACTAACTGACTGTATGATATCACGATGTTTTTATTTTTGCAAGTTCTTTTCATAGGGGGGTAGCCGGGTCTTCCTGTTCCAGATTCGCTGGAGTTTATCTCTAATTTGAATGTCATGCAAAGAATGCTCATGTTTACCAGCAGATTTGAAACTGCTCCCGAAAATTAGCACGACTCTAATTTTCACTTCGGCCTTGAAACGAAAATAAGCAACCTCCTTATTTTCGTTTTGCGTGGTCGTTTTTTGCAGTGTGGTGGTTGAAAAATAACGGTGTTTTTACTTGCTACTGAATACGGTATCTGCTACAATGCCTGCCCCAACGTTTCTCACCCGGGGATGATGAACTGACGCCCGCGGAGTTCCCTCACGCGAGCTCCTAGTTTATCCGGGGATTAGGAAGGCTATTTCCTTGCCTCCTGATGGCTGAAAAGAAGGGGGGTATACAAGGGAAGCTTTTTACAATTGACGCATAAAGAAATGGCACAAGAAATTTCACCGTACGATACGACAAGAGCGGCCGCCTTTGAACTGTGGATGCAAGCTCCGAATCCCATGGTTACGTTCTTTAAGACATTGAACGTAACGCGGCTTGTCAAACTTTCCCGGAAAAAGCGCTTAAAGTTCAATATGCTGCTGAATTACTGCATAGGCCGGGCCGCCGTTGGGATTAAGGAGTTTTACCTCCTCCCTGTGGGCGATAAATTGATACAATATGATTCTCTTGCCGTCAACACCATTGTTAAAAACAAAGAGGGCGAAGTGAGCTCCTGTGATAATCTGTATACGCCCGATTTAGAAGCCTTTAATAAGGCCTATCTTCAGCATACGGCGGAGGTTGCTCAGAGCTGCCGGGACCGCGACCTCTCCGCTGACTGTATGGTTATCGGCACCTCCGCCATTATTGATACGGAGATAGACGGCGCGGTCGGCATGAATAGCGGTATATTCAATAATCCCTTTATCATCTGGGGTAAATACCGCCGCAAATGGTTGCAGTACGAACTGCCCATCTCCTTCCAATTCCACCACACTCAAATGGATGGCGCTCACGCAGGCCTCTTCCTCAAAAAACTCCAAGAGGAAATCAACCGCTTGCACTATCCTCAACGGGGGTAGGGCGATAATGTGAGCCTCCCAATACAGCTCAACAAACCGGGCATGCCTGTAGAGCAGGCATGCCCGGTAAATTATAGAGAACTAGCTAGCAGTTATCAGAAACTGTACACCGCGCCTACGTTTACGCGGTGCTCGTTGCTGTTGTCAGCACCTTCGTAGCTGTAGCTGCCGCGCAGCGTCCAGTTCGGCCTGAGCTGGTACTGAGCACCGGCGGTCACGCTGCCACCCAAGCGGCCGGGGTTGGCGCCTGTGCCGTAGTAGAAGCCATCCACCGTCACGTTCGGGTTGTGGCGCATGGTATCGTTGAAGAGCGTTACCTCGCCAAAGAGCGTGGTCTTATCCATGGGCCTGTAAGAGATACCGGTACCCACCATCAGGCGCAGGTTCTGCATGCTATCAGCCTTCACACGTGCCGTGCTGTCGTCCGTCTGGGCGTAGTACTGGGCACCCACAAAGCCGTACAGAGAAGTGCGCTCCGTGCGTGCATAGCTGTAAGTGGCGCGGATGTCCAGCTGAAGGTTATCCTGTGACCACTCGCCACCGAGAGTCCTTTGCTCGGAGGTGGTGCTGCCCACAGTAGCGCTCCAATCCAGAGCGATGCTGGCATTACGCCCCAGCTTCCATGCAGCGGCGCGGCCATAGAGGGAGGCGTGCCAGCTTTCCTGTTCCACGCGAGAGGTAGTGAAGGGAGAAGCCTTGCCCCAGTCGTAACCGAAGGCGATGCCGAAGCTGCGGCCACTGGCAGACTGACGCTCCACGCCGATTGCACCGCCCACGATGTTGTACTCAGCACCGGAGAAGCTGCCGGAGCTGCTGTTGCGGGAGAAGCTGCTGTACACAGAGCCCCATGCCAGCGTGCGGCCCATACCCTCAGTAGTGATGCTGCGGCCCTTGGCGCCGGCCTGGGCTGTCAGCATAACGGCATTAGTGTGGGGAGCCCACAGTAGGCTGGTGAAGGCCTGGCTGCTCTTGTACACGCCCCAGTTGGCAGCCTGCACGGCATCTGCAAGCGGGTCATGAACGACAACCAGATTCTCGGCGAGGCTGTAGCAAAGAACGCCATCCTTCCAAACAAGCTTGCCGGCATTTTCTGCGATACCGCTAGTCGTTACCTCGTCCGGGGTCCAAGTTTCATCATCGGTCAACAAAATCTGGTAAGTGCCGGCGAGCAGGTTTTTGCTGAAATTAAGGTTCAGCGTAATTGTGCCATCCATTGAGGTGTTTTCGGCATCGATTGCGAAAGCATGGGTATCAATAATGTCCGAGTTCACATCAACATTGACGGTAATCGTACTGCCTTGTTCAAATGTGAGGTTCGTAGCTTTAATCGTGCTTCCAAGCCCTCTCAGAGTCAAGGAACTACCGGTGGCGAAGGTTATCGTCTCGGCCTCTACCGTGGAGTTTCCATCCGTTTCCAGAGAAGTGCTGTTACCGAAAGCCATGGTGTCAGCCTGCAACACGGCATCACTTACCTCGACCCTAGCGTTGCTATCTTCCTGAGCTGTGAGCTTTTCAGCGGAGAAAATAGCTTGCTCTTCCACTCTCATAGTACCGCCATGCAGCTGTGCTTCACTGGCAATGCTGCTGGTGCGTGAGGCTTCGATTTCGGCGTCCGTCGGAGCCCTGCCGATGATGTTGGCAAGGTCTTCTTCCGTATATTTGCCGCTGAAGACGATGGTGCCCTCGCCGCTGCCTTCCACACCTGCCGTGGCCTTGTTGAAATTGACTGACGGCTCACCGTTGTCATCCGTTACGGTGATGGGATCATAGAACACCACGCTACCATCTTCCGGCGCGGAGACTTCTAAATATCCATCCAAACCGCTGTACGTCACCAGAGTGATGGCAGATAATTTGGTCTCATCACCGGCCGTGACGTAGTTGCCGCGGAAGCTCACATCCTGATTATCAGCGATAGTCAGGCATGCGCTTTCAATACCACCGCCGATAGCCGTAACTACAGTGGATTCATTGCGCTGTACAGCAATGCTTGCGTTATTGCTGAACTCAACCTGCCCGTTTCCTGAGATGGTGGTAAATGTAGTAGACAAGCCGCCACCAAGAACGTAGGAACTTGTGGCACCGTCTGCCGTGGCTGTGTTATCACTTACCACAAGAGTGTCGATGTCGGTCAAAATAAGAGATTCCTGCATGCTGCCGCCACCGATGGTCTGAGCCGCACCATTTTCGGAATAGGACTCCACATTGTTGCCGCTGATGGTGACGCTTTCAACGTTACTTAATTTCAGCTCGTTGCCGTATGTGCCGCCGCCGAGGGCTGTGGCTTGTGCTTTGGCCTCGGCTGTGACAGCATTGTCCACGATTCGGATGTTTTTGTTATCCGATAAATCAAATATCTGCCAACCACCGCCATATACAGAACCGCCGGAAGCCGTGGCTTTACCGGAAGTGGATGATGCAGAAATGGCGGTGTTACTAAAGGTAAGGACCTCACAACCGGAGATGGTAATCACCGGGTGGTTGTAAGACATGTTGGGGGAGGGGATGGCTACCATGATACAGCCGCCGCTGATGGACACGTTGCCATCACGAGAGCCCGTAATGGTATTGGAGTCAAACGTTACGTTGTTATTGTTGCCATCTATGGAAATAATGGTGTATTCATCACTACTTCCTTGGTATTGGCAGAACGCTAATATCGGCGCGCCATACCCTGTTGAGTTGGCGAAGTTGATGTAATTGTTGGAAATGGACACATCGCCACAGTTTGCTATCTGCAACGTATTATAGCCATACCCGCTCAGATTCAGGGAGCGGAATATGCCTTGGTAGATAGCCGGGTTGTTCGCGGCGAGGCTCGGATTCGTGACGGCGATACTGTTGTTCTCTATGCTTATGTCATTGAGATTTTGGAAAATCCAATCAGTACTCCCGCACTGATTACTCTCGCTGCTGAATACTTGTCCGGTGTAGTTATTTATCTCGAAATCAGGTGAGGTGCCGTTAACGCCTTCGATAGTACAATCTTGATTGCGAATCGTGGTGGAATTGTCCTCCCAGCTGGTGTCAGCATCCAATGAGTGCGTGACGGCTTCTGTGTATGAGGCCGCACTCAGCACGGCAGTCAGAAGAACAAAAGGTAAATGTAATTTCATAATTATAATTGGGTTCAGACGCTTCATGACCGGAGATTGCAGTACTGCCCTCTCCGCGCCGGCAGAATATATCTAACTTGTTATGATATGTAAAGCTTTTTTTCGTGCAATTATAGATATTTATTGTTATATTAATGGTTTGGAAACTGATGAAATTGTTATTAAAGCATTCTCGTATGTAAGTGTTCGCTAGGAATCAGAGCGATTGAAACGCCTTTATGGCATATTCCTCTCCCTGTTCAGCTGCTTTATTGTACCAATATTTTGTCATCTCCGCATCCGCTGGCATACCTTGGCCATGCTGGTAGCAATGGGCTAAATTAACCTGTGCCCCAGCGTAACCTGATTCTGCGGCTTCTTTTTGTCATGTCTATTCCAGGCTGCCCCGGGCAAGCCATCTTTGGTGCTGGGGACAACAAAAAGCCGCTGTCCCGAGATGGGACAACGGCTTCCTAGACGTTGACAAAATAGTATATCTTTACTTGCGGCGACGACGGGCGGCAAGGCAGGCCAGAGCAAGCAGAGAAAGCGTAGCCGTGGCGGGCTCGGGGACGCTCAGCATGGATACGCTCAGAGCCTTGGTATCATCAAGGCTACGATAAGTTGTATCGAAATTATAGGAGGCAGCGTAGGTGTCGTTGATGTTCAGGCTCGTAGCTGCGAAACCGGAGTTGCCACCGAACATAAGGTCGCTCTTAGTGGCGCTGAAAGTAGCGATTTCCGAGCCATCCAGATAGCTGATGGAAAGGGCGATATTTGTTGTGGTCGCACCGGAGGTAGGTGTGTCATAGGAGTACACCAGAGAGATGTCCCTGATATTGTCCCAAACTGTGGCGGAGGTGAAAATGCCGCCCAAACCGATGTCGTGGTTAGTCTTGGACTGTGTGTCATACCCCCAGGTACAAAACAGTCCAGTCTTGTCGGAAGAGGAAGAGCCGTTGTTAACGAGACCGATATATCCTCCCTTTGCGTCATGCCAAGTGCCATTAAAGGCGAAGAACCGAGCAACTTCACCGGCACCATCGAAGCTGACATCAGAGATGGCTCGAAGGGCGTCGATATCTAAGGTGATAGCAACGGTACCGCTCTTAATAGCAGTGTCAAACGTCTCCGTAGCCCCCATGGCGCAGGTGCTTACTGCGAGAAGAGTAATGAGTGTCTTCTTCATGTTTAGTATGTGTGGATTTTTAGTTATTACACAGTCCGTGCAGGGATATCCAGTTCCACGCGCGACGGAAGGCTGAGAGACCTGCTACAAACTACTGATGAGAGTATACAGTATTAATGATGCTGATGCAAGCACAAAAGTTGCAAAAGATTAAATTTTATTCGTTAGGGTTGGGAGAGTAGTATATGCGTGGCGAGTATCAAAATGATAAATTATTTCCAACTCTTTGTTTTACAGTGGCTCGTTTGAAGTTATGTATCATTAATGCTGTACACTCTGCTTCAGGCGGCGCGGTGGGGTTTCCGCATTCTAACGCGCGAGGAACAGAGATTCCTACTCTAGCTGCTTATTTTAACATAAACCACACATACTAAACATGAGAAAGACACTTACTGCCTTGATTGCCGTGGCCAGCTGCGCTATGGGCGCCAGCTACAGCGTTTTACCCAGTACACTGTGGCTGAAAGCGTGAATACAACAGGCTTTGATTACTCCACAAATGCAGTGACAGTGGCCGTAACGCTGAATATTGATGTCATCAAGAGCTATTTTGCAGAAAGCGTTGGCACAAGCCACATGCTGGTGAAAGTGACCGGCAACAACAGCATCGGCGTAGGTACTCTTGTCAAGAACGATACAAACGAGTACTTCTCCGGTGCATGGAACCAGACCATTGACTACACGCCCTCGGGGATTGACCTCGACATGGGCCGTGAATCCCTGTGGACAGATGCAAACAGCGCTACGCTTGTTTTCTCTGCCGACCGTGGAACAGGCGCACGTGTGGTATTCACCATGAACTACACTGATGGCACCGTATTCCAGACGTCTGGCACCGCAGGTGGCGTTAAGTCCAGCAGCTGGGCGCCTTCCGGACTTTCTCTTGATACCCAAGCTATCACCTCTGTGGCTATGTACAACAGCTACATCACAGCAGATGACGCAAAGGCTATCGGTGTCGGCATGCTTACCGAACCGTCTCCCGTTGTTCCCGAGCCCACCACGGCTACACTTTCTCTGCTTGCTCTGGCCGGCCTTGCTGCCCGTCGTCGTCGCAAGTAAAGATACTATTTTGTCAACGTCTAGGAAGCCGTTGTCCCGCGAGGGACAGCGGCTTTTCTTTGCAAGGGGGTGATTTTCTGCGCTTTTATCGTTTATCAAGCTTATCCCAGAGCCCCGTGGGGGCGGAATAGAAGAGCCCGGCGGTGCAGCCCCGAATAGGGGCGGAACCCCGGGGAAAAGATGAAAAATATATGAGAACCCCGGTAGGGGTGGCATAAAGCGTGGACTAAGTATTTTATCGTTTACGGATTCGCGTTGCGGATTTCCTGTGTGAGTTTCATGGCGCAAAAGTCAGGGCCGCACATGGAGCAGAAGTGGGCCTTTTTAGCCCCGGCGTGCGGCAAGGTGAGGTCATGATAAGCGCGAGCCTTTTGCGGATCCAGCGAAAGGTTGAACTGGTCCTCCCAGCGGAATTCAAAACGAGCTTTAGCCAGGGCATTATCGCGGAGCTGGGCGCCGGGGTGGCCCTTAGCCAAATCCGCCGCGTGAGCGGCTAGTTTATAGGTAACCACACCTTCTCGCACGTCTTCGCGGTCCGGAAGCCCGAGGTGTTCCTTACGGGTGACATAACACAGCATGGCGCATCCGCGCTGGGCTATGAGGGCTCCGCCTAAGGCGCCGGTTATGTGGTCATAGCCCGGGGCAATATCCGTAGCCAAGGGCCCCAGCGTATAGAAGGGGGCTTCATGGCACCATTCCAGCTGCTTTCGCATGTTCTCCGGCACGAGGTGCAGGGGCACATGGCCCGGGCCTTCATTCATCACCTGCACGCCTTTTGCCCAAGCGGCGCGGGTCAGCTCGCCCTGAACTTCCAGCTCTGCCAGCTGCGCAAAGTCATTAGCATCCGCTATGCTGCCGGGGCGCAGGCCATCACCGATGGAGATAGCCACATCATAGGTGGCAAGAATATCACATATCTCATCCCAATGGCAGTACAGGAAGTTCTCCTGCTTGTGAATGAGCATCCACTTGGCAATGATGGAGCCGCCGCGTGATACGATACCCGTGGCGCGGCGTGCCGTATGTGCCACGAAGCGCTGCAACAAGGCCGCATGAATCGTCACGTAGTCCACACCTTGCCGTGCCTGCTCAATGAGCGTATCCCGGAAAATCGGCCAGCTGAGGAACTCCACCTTGCCACCGCATTTTTCCAAACTCTGGTAAATGGGAACGGTGCCGATGGGCACGGGGCTGTTACGCAGAATCCACTCGCGGGTCTTGTGTATATCCTTACCCGTGGAGAGATCCATGACGGTATCCGCTCCCCAGTGAATGGCCCAGCGCAGCTTTTCTACCTCCTGTGCAATACCGGATGTAATGGCTGAGTTCCCGATGTTCGCATTAATTTTGCAGAGGAAATTACGGCCGATGGCCATGGGCTCTACCTCCGGGTGATTGATGTTCGCCGGAATGAGGGCACGGCCAGCAGCGATTTCATCCCGCACGAATTCCGGGGTGAAATAGGCGGGCATGTGGCCGCCGCGGTGAGACTCTGCGGGGTGCTGATAGTTAATATCTGAGCGCCGCACGAGAGATTCCGGGGAGAAGCCGTCCTGAGCTTCCAGCTCACTGGGGCGGGGCATGCCGGTTCCCAGTTCATCTAAAAACTGCTGGGCTGAATCCGGGCGGGTCTTGGCGTTCGGGAACCGGTCGTAGACGGCTTTATAAGCCATCTCACGGCCCAGATTTTCACGGATGGCCACATACTCCATCTCCGGGGTGATGACGCCGCGCAGGGCGTACTCACGCTGCGTGGGCGGGTGCGCCAGATTGGCGGCTTGAAGCTTGCCTTCGTTATCCTGCTGCACGTCACCGCGGGCCAGAATCCACTCTTCTCTGAGGCGGGGTAAGCCCTGTTCCTCGTTACCGTGGAAATCATCGTCACCCCAAGGGCCGGAGCAGTCATACAGGCGCACCGGGGCATTCTGCTCTACGGTGCCATCCGGAAACAGGGAGTCCGACAGCGCTACCTCTCGCATGCCCACTTGGATATGCGGATGGATTTGTCCCGGTACATAAATACGGCGGGAGCCCGGATACTTCAACTCGTTTGCCTCCATAATCAATTACCGGAAATAGCTTGGCCCATCAGTTCTGCGGCCTTTTTGCCGCTCATGAGCATACCGCCGAATATCGGCCCCATGCGGAAGCTGCCGCTCACGCCGTTAGCTGCCATGCCGGAAACGAAAAGGCCGGGGTATATCTCCTTGGTGTTATCAATGGTGGAGCGCTCGCCCTCAGCGGCGTCCATGCTCATTTCACCCACTACTCCGCCGGTGGGCGTGTTCAGGCGCACGCCGTTCTTGCGTGCGACGGTCTTGGCAATCTCGCAATCATGGCCGGTGCCGTCCAGCACGGTTTTGGAGATAATCGTCAGCGGGTCCACATGCAGGCCTTCGCGCAGAACCGGGGTCCAGTTGACCACCACACCGCCCACGCGGCCTTGCTTGTATACGACATCTTCCACTGAATAGCAGTTGAAAATGGTGGCGCCGGCCTGCGTGGCCTTGTATAGCAGGCCAGCCGTGGCGTGCACGGAATCAATAATGTAGGTGCCATCACGGTACGGCTTGTAGCTCAGCTCCAGCTCGCGCACGATGTCCATGGCTTCTTCCTGAACCACGATGTCATTGAACATCATCGCTCCGCCCCACATGCCACCGCCCGGGGAGAGCTTGCGATCAAACAAGGCAACCTTATGCCCGGCCTTTGCCAGATAATAGGCCGCTACGATGCCGGAGGGACCACCGCCCACAATCGCAGCATCCAGTACCAGGTTACTTTGCAACTTGTTGAAATACGACTCAATAATTCCGCTAGATACCAGAGTTTCCATGATACTTAGAGCATAATGATACCTACTCTTTTTCGCAAGCTATAACTTCGTCATGCTAATAGAAACAGCGCGTTTTTAGCTTGAGTAGGCCCCGGCTTTATGGCATGCTAACACGCATGAAAAAGCTGCTGGCAAACTGCCGACTTTATGGCATTGTGGATATGGGGTATACCGAGCCGGAACAAGTTGAGGCTCGCACTCTTGCTTTGATAGAGGGCGGGGTGAAAATCATTCAGCTCAGGGCCAAGGGCGTGGAATTATCCCTTGTCAAACAATGGGCCATTGCCATGCAGGCTATTTGCCGGGAGCACAAGGTCATCTTCGTGCTGAATGATTACCCTGAAATGGCAGCGGAAATTAAGGCGGATGCCGTGCATGTGGGGCAGGATGGCGGCTGCTTGGCTGAGGTGAGGAAGATTGTAGGCCCCGGCGTTATCGTGGGGCGTTCTACTCATAGCCCGGAGCAAGCCTTACAAGCCCTGCAGGAAGGGGCGGATTACATAGGCTTTGGCCCGCTGTACCCCACCGGCACCAAGCCCGGGCGCAAGTCCATAGGCCTTCAGGATGTAGCTGAAGTGCAAGCGGCAGTGGGGGATATGCCCATGTTCTGCATAGGCGGTGTAAACGCTGCCACCCTGCCGGAAGTGCTGGCAGCCGGGGCGCGGCGGGTGGTTATCGTTTCCTGGCTACTTTTGCAGGAAAATATCGCAGAGGCGGCTCGCAAGGTGATAGCGCAGATAGAGGGCTATCCCAAGGGGCAGTCCTAATACACCGGTGCGCTCTTAATCGCGCATTTGTAGGGCCTCTTGAATTTCTGCCAGGTTTGGCGTGTTGGCGGGTAAGGTGGCGGGTTGGCCGCTCCTGTCGGTCAGGCTGCGGTCTGCCCCATGGGAGATGAGCCAGCGCACGAGCTCCACATTGCCCTCGCATGCGGCGCGGTACACGGCTGTGGAGCCGTCCGGGGGCATGCCTTCATCCTCACGAGCCAACATCATGTGAGGCAGCTGGGCCAGTACGTACCCATCCCGCCGGAGGGTGTGCTGGCGGAATAGGTAACTTTGTCTCAGCTCGCGCAGTACCCACTGGGTGAACATGTCTTCGCTCACTCGGCCATTCTGCACGCGGGTGAGAAGAATGCCGGGATTCTCCGTGAGGTCCATCCCCAGGGCGGAAGGGCCGTTGCCGGCTTTCGTGCTGCGGTAAATGAGTCGGGCACATTCCTCAGCGTAAGCAGTATCCGTGGGGATGCTGTAATCCGGCGAGGTCATCCGGCTGCCACTGAACTCGGTTTCCAACCATCTGGCGGCTTTGCGTGCGGACATGAGACTTACTGATGAGTCGCTGTAAGGGCGGTCTCTCCACGCGCGCGCTTCTCGGAGGATGGTTCTTATTTGCCCGGCATTTCTGCCGCCGATGCAGGCATCCACGCTGGCGCCTCTCTCCGTGCGCACTTCTAAATCTGCCCCATGTTCCACGAGCCATTGAACCAAGCGGGTATGGCTGAGCCCGCATGCGTAATGCAAGGCCGTATTGCCTTTGTAATCCGGGTTAGTGAAGGAGACGTCACGCGTCATCATGATGAGGGGCAGCAGGGAACTCAGGCGCTGCTGATAGAGCCTGTCTGTGGCGCTGCGATATTGGGTGCGTTCAATTTCAGTGAGAATTTCCTGCAAGCCATCGTCCCATATCTCGGGGTCGTGGAAAATGATTTCCTCCGGGAGCTTCACACAGGAGGCGGTATCCGCACCATCCTGCAGGGTGAAGGTGGTGTTGCGGAAGTGGCGTGTATCCCCGGCTTGGTGCCAAGTAATCGTGGCGGTGCCGGAGCTGGGGCCGGTGTAGGTCAGCACTACCAGCACCTGAAAATCATGGCACTCCACTTTGACGTAGCCCCTGTTGTTCGCCGTGTCCGGGGAATAACTCACGTTCACCTCATTGCTGAGGCGGCCGATGTAGCTTGTGGTGGTGGTGAACTGACGGCTTGCGGGGAAATCAATGATAAAATCCGTGATGTTATTCAGCAGGTACCAAGGGAGGGCTGCCTCCTGATACATATCCGAACGGGCCACCTGCACGTTTTCCATGTTGATGCGCACGGTCTTGTTCGCAATATCTGCCGGGCCGAGTGCCCAGAGCTCAGCCGAGCTCAGCAGTGCTATGATGGCTAGTGTCTTTTTCATTTGTGTGTGAAAAGTGGGCAGGGGGAAATCTGCGGAAGGTACGGCGTTATTCTAACTCTTTTCCAGAGGTCCGTCAAGTATAAAGTGCTGATAGCCGACAAAGAAAAGGCCTGAGGTGCACGCTGCGTGCAGTCTCAGGCCTGATGGTTTTATGTTAAATGAGTTCGGTAACTTTAACCGGAAGTTATCTTCCTGCTGCGGTTATGAAGCCGGGGCCGGTGGAGGCATCCGGCTGGGCATCGATGGTGGCGCCGGTGGTATCATAGATGATGTAGCGCTTGCCATCCCAGGATACGGCCATCACGGTGGTGGCGCCTGCCGGCAGGAATACATCCGTGGAGGCGTTATCTCTTTGGTTCAGGCCGCGCAGGCAGATTCGCACCAGTTTGTTGCCATTGTACACCTCGAACGCCACGGCATTTGCCCACTTATCAGCCGGTACGGTGAAGCTGCGAGCAGGGCGGTCCTTTATTACCGGGGTGAAATCCGGGCTGGGGACGATGGCGAGTCTATCACGATAGATGCCCACGTTATTCACGTTAATGTAGAAGATGACGGGGGAATCCGGCTTGGGGTACTGAGCGGCGATTCTGAGGGAATCCGCGCACATGTCCTCGGTGATGGTGACCCAGCGTGAGCCGTAATCGTTCACGTAGCGGTTCATCACGGCCAGCATGCCAGTATGCAGGAAGAAGTCAGAGAAGTCAAGCCTGGCGGAGTTACAGCAGCGGTTAAGGTAGCCCATGCGCAGCTGGCCTTGCGTCCATTCGCTTTCATCCGTGTCACGTACATCCTTGAAGATACGCGGGTAGAAAAGCGCATCGCCGCGTGCTACGGTGTTGTACAGGTACATCTGCCACATGGGGCAGAGAATGACGAAGCAGTCACCACAGCGTTCTCCGGGAATGCGGTCGCGTCCATCATCCGGGCCGCGCTGGAACTGCCAGAGCTCGCCGTTCACGATGGCGCTGTTCACATAGCTGTCAAAGCGGGCGCCTCGTACCCAGTAACCTTCCAGAGTGGGGCATACTTCATGCTCCAGTCGCACCTCATTGGGATTGAAGGTCATGTTAACCAGCTGAGAGAAGAGGTTCACCGTGGTTTCTGTGGTACCGGTCCACACCATACCCGGGCGGGTCTGGTTTACGTGGCCGAACTCGTGGGAGGTGCCCCATGCGCCGTTGCGCCTTACTTCATCCACATCCACCAGCCCGGGTGTTTCGCTTACTACATATGAACCACCGAAGCCGTCAGCGTGCATGTAGGTGCGAGTATTCCAGTTTGTGCGGCCCAGAATATGGTTTCCGGGGTGAATACCTTCCCATTCCCAGCCGAGGAACTGCTGTTCCAGCGTCATCTGCTCGTCATACAAATCAACGAGTTCAACGCCCTTATTCGGGCAGCGCTCACGCAGGGCATTGGTGTCCAGTACCCACTGGGTACGTTCACCCATGATGTCCAGCCATTCACTCTTAGCATGTGCCAGTAGGCGCTGCCATGTGGCGTTATCATCATGGTGTGTGAATACGCCGTTAATGCGGCCACCCTCAATGTGCAGGCGAATGGGCGGAGCGGTATCCGGGTCAGAATCGCGGTAGTTCACATAGGCGTGGCCGAAGAAAGGCACGCTGAAACTATTATCGCCGGTCTTGAGCTGGAAGCGGATTTGGCCGCCCGGGAAGCGGAAATCTTGGAGTATCAGCTCCACCTGAGTGCGTGGATTGCCCTCCATGCGCACTTTGATGGTATCACCGGGTTCGAAGGCGATGCCGGTAGGATTCTCGAAGCTGGAATAATTGGCGATTTTAAGCCTTTGCGAGAGGTCTTCAATCGGTCTGTAAGCTCTGTATTCGCGGTGGCGGTAAGCCTGTTCCATCTGCGCGGGGTTACTGTTCAGGCCGGAAAAATCCGTGTATACAGGCACGGCATGGAGAGCCAGTACATTCTGGGCGGTACCGCTGGCAGGTGCCTCCTCCGCGGACGCGGAAAATGCAGCGCCTAAGCCGCAGAGCATCAGTGAAAGTATGGTGCTTTTTTTCATGTGAAGAAAATGATGAGTGGGTATCAGAATAAGTGGCGTACGGCAGGGGCGGCCACATCCTTGGCGGTCTGGCCGTTTTTGTCACGGGCGTTCACATCAGCGCCGGCTCGCAGCAGCTGCTGTACTATATGCACCTTGCCGGAGGCTGCCGCATGGATAAGGGGCGGCGTGCCGTAGGCGCATGTGTTCAAATCCATGCCGGCGTCAATAAACAGCTGAATAATAGATGACCATCCGCGGTCAATGGCCAAATTCAGGGGGAGTCCGTTGTGGGCGCCATCCGGGCTGTAGTTGATGCTTCTGTATGCTGGAAGAAGCGCTTTCACGCATTCTACGCGGTTGCTCCACACGGCATCATGGATTGGCATGGCGCTGTTAGCGGATTGAAGCATGGGATTGGCGCCGGCTTCCAGCAGCGCTGTTACCACGGCAGGTTGATTGTAGTCCACTGCTATGTGTAACACGCTACGGCGGTTAGCAGAAACGTAGTTCACATCCGCTCCAGCGGCAATGAGGGTTTTCACAAGCTCCACATCTCCTTGGCTGCATGCCAGCATCAGCAGGGACATGGAGTTGCTCTCGTCAAGGATGTTCGGGTTAAACTGCCTCTGCGGGTCATTCAGTACCGTACGCAGGGGACGCAGATTCCCATTTGCTACGGCACGGCATATCTCAATTTCCAAGCGCCTTTGTGCCATGGCGTCACGTAAAAGGCGCGACGTTTCAGAATCCGTTACCAGCTGGATGGCTGTTTGTCCTTCCCTATTCCGCAATAAGGGATCAGCCCCGGATTGCAGAAGAAGAGCAAGGCACTCTGTGGCATTTTGACGGGCGGCCAGATGCAGGGGGCTATTGCCCAGCTCATCAATCTGATTCACATTGGCCCCTTCTCTAATACGGGCTGCTAATACCTCGGCATTCCCGGCTTCGGCGGCTTCAGGGATGGAGTACACTCCATTGCTGCGGTAGATGAGGCTTGGCAGCGCGGGGGAGGTGCTTGGTTGAGGTGTATTCTCTGCTGCTGCCAGTGCCGGTACAACGCCCAGCAGAACGGCAGAGAGATGATGTGTAAGATGGGGGTTCATGTTTTCTTGAATGAAGGTTCCAGCCCGTGTTATACCATGTATGTAGATTGAAGAAAAGAAAAAAGTAGTTATTTTTTCCAAAAAAGCGGGCTCATGTGCTCTTTCTTTCCCGCATATGCCTAGCGGCGAGGGGGTGGGGCCTAGTCAGTCACTGCTTGAATTTACGAGATTGTCGTGCATAAAGATTGCGCTAATCTAATATGCTTTCTCTTGTATAATGTGCATGTAATGGATGTATGTATATTTGGGAATGATGGATTCATGGTGAGTACATGGGATATATCTCACTATTGTGGTGCTGTCCTAATAAAATTATACAGGAAAAGTGATGAAAAATCGCTAATCGCAAATAAATAGTCATAATTATAGGATTTTTTTTTGGTCATTTTGTAAATTTGTCTTGCAAAATATCAGTTTCGGTGCTAATGTCCTGCCAGCTTATTCGTGATATTGCTTAAGACATATTCTAAATAAGCTTTACTCATCCCTTATCACATGAAAATATCATTAGTAACTACCTGTTTTGCTGTGGGCGCTCTTGTCGGCCTTAATATGGCATTTGCACAAGATATAGAAGGGCAGGCCTCAGGGGATATCGTCAGTATTCCGGAATATCAGCTTGGGCTTCCTGATGGCGAGTTGAAGATGACGCCCGGTATGATAACTAGTGGCTTAGGTGGAAGTCAGGATGTGGGGAACATCATTGAGAACCTGCAGGCCGCGCTGGACGCGGATGAGAATAAACTGGACTTGATGCACTGGTACTTGGCTCCGCTTAGTGAGGGGCAGGAAGTACATTACTGTACTTCTAACAGCTTCCGTTGCGACTATGATCCTCAGGCGAAGGGGCCAAATGGTGAGAAGAAGAATCGTGTAGCTGTAGCCATGGCTGTTTGGTTGCCGCAGGACGCTAGGCACATCAATGTCTCATTCTCATCCCAGAGCGCGGGCTTGAGTCTTGCTGTCTATACTTATGATTATCTGACGGGGACCGTTGTTGAGCATTATTCTGAAAACAATATCTTTTCAAATCCTCATGCTCCGGGGACAGTTGTAACCCATGAGGATACGATTGCTTCTAAGCACGGCGCTTTCACCGGTAATTATCTTATCTTGATGTTTAATACATCTTCATCTGAGAAAGACTGGCTGGATATCAACGGCCTCGGCGTATCGTATGCTCCGCTGGTGGTTTCTGATGAATTTGACATTAACCCCTTTAATGATGATGTGGGTATTAACATCGTGAATTATAGCATTCCTGAGCCCGCAACAGCTACGCTGGGGCTGCTTGCTCTGGCCGGTTTGGCTGCACGCCGCCGTCGTCGTTAAGGAGGCCCACTCATAAAATGAAAATTTCTCGCCGCCCGGAAAATGGGCGGCGTTTTTTTTTGCTGTGGTAGTAAGAATATCATATGTATGCCGTATGAAAAAACATTTGACGCCAAGTCGAAAATAGTGTAAGTTGAGACCGTATGAAACGATTAACAGTTTTCTCATTGTTGGCATCACTGGCATCAGCCCCGCTGATGGCGCAGACGCTGCAGCAGATTGCGGATAATCTTACCGTGGCACCACGAGTGGAGGGGAGTGCGCTGCAGCTTCCTACTGTGCCCGGGGCTGAAGTGCGTTTGCTCGGCGCAGATTATGAACAGATAATTCTGCCGGATGGCCACGTTCTTAGGCCATTGGCGGACACGCGTGTGAAGGTCAGCTTTGTGGTGACTCGCGATGGCGAGCAGGCGATTTCCCGTGATTACGAAGTGGTGGTGCCCGGCAGCCTGACTCCTGCTGAGGGGGCTAATGCTCGTCCACTGGTCTTCCCGGAGCTGCTGAACTGGATTGGCGGTGAAGGAGTGTATAATCTGGGCGAGACGGTGCGTGTGGCCTGTGATTTCCCAGAGCTGACGGAAACTCTCAGCTCTGAAATACAGGAGCTTCTCGGCCGCCGTGTAGAAGTGGTGAATAGTGGCGAACCCGCGGATATCTTCCTCGGTATCTGTAATAACATTCAGCTGGGAGATGAGGGCTATACGCTGGATATTGATGCGGCGAAAGGTATCACCATTGCGGCTACCACGCAGACCGGCCTCTTCTGGGGTACCCGCTCGGTGCTGCAGATGCTCAGCAATGGCCGCGGTAGTGTTCCCTGTGGCCGTGCTTTGGACATCCCCCGCTATAAGGTGCGCGGCTGCCTGTTGGATGTAGGTCGTCTTCCCATTCCCCTCAGTTATCTGCGTGAGGTTGTGAAGTACATGGCATGGTATAAGATGAATGATCTTCACATTCACCTGAACGATAACTTTATCTTCTTGGAGGATTATGTGAATGCCGGGCGTGACCCTCTCACGGAGGCTTATGCTGCCTTCCGTCTGGAATCCGATGTGGTGGGGCCGAATGGGCAGCGCCTCACGGCCTCTGACCTTCATTATACCAAGGAGGAATTCCGTGAGTTCATTGCATTTGCTCAATCCTATGGCGTGAACATCATCCCTGAGTTTGATACTCCTGCCCATGCGCTGGCGTTCACCCGAGTACGTCCGGATTTTATTTATCAGAGCCATAATCTCCGTGGTGCTGAGATGCTGGATGCTTCCAATCCCGCCACTCGCGAGTTTATCGAATCCGTGTATGATGAGTACCTGCTGCCCCGCAACGGTGAGCGCCCTGTGTTCGAGGGCTGCGAGGTCATGCATGTGGGAGCTGACGAGTTCCACGGCAACGCGGAGCATTACCGCTCATACGCTGCTTGGCTGCTCAGTATGGTGCAGAGCAAGGGCTATACACCCCGCATTTGGGGGAGCTTGAACGAGAAGCGGGGTGAGACTCCTGTGCCCGGTGCCGGCGCTCAGATGAATCTTTGGAATGGTTCTTGGGCTAAGGCTTGGGATTCCATTAATCAGGGCTTTGATGTGATTAACACCACGGATGGCGCCGTTTATATCGTGCCCTTTGCTCCTTACTACCGCATGGACTTCCGTCAGGGTGGTATCTATACGCATTGGCGAGTGAACGAAATTGCGGGCACCGTTGTTCCTTCCGGTCATCCGCAGATGCTCGGCGCGGCTTTCGGTATATGGAATGATATGATTGATTTGCGCTACGTGGGCTACTCCTCCTATGATATCTGGAATATGTTCAGCAGCTCCGTGGATATTCTCGCCGGGAAGTTCTGGGGTAGTGATGTGCCGGATGTAAACTATGATGCCCACTTGCAGCGCCTGCCGCAGATTGGCCGCGTGCCCGGTATCAACCCCGGCTTCCGCTGGGAGGATGGTGCAAGGTATGTTTGCATTCCTTCCGCGCTGCCCACTCGTATGAACCAGCCGTCCATGGGCCCGGATTATACGCTCACCATCGAGCTGAAGCTGAATGCCGAGCCTGTGCCCGGTGAGGAGCAGGTGCTGCTGAGGTCCCCGGAGGGCGTGCTCTGCGCTGCTCTGGCAGATGGTACCATCGGCTTCCGCCGCAGTGATAGCATGGAGTTCTCGTATAACTGCAAGCTTCCCGTGGGTGAAAGAGTGACTCTTCAGCTCATTGGTAAGCCCGGCAGCACGCAGCTGCTCATCAATGGTGAGCCTTGCGGTCAGTGCACTCTTACGCGCTTCCATCGCAACCCCGAGGGCATCATTAATACTTTCGTGTTGCCTCTGGAGGAGCTGGGGACTTCCTTTAACGGCACAATTTACCGCCTGCAGGTGGAGCATTCTGCTCCTGCCGGACCTACGCCCGATCCCAATCGCAGGTAAGACGCTTGTTTATATACCCGTATTTCATGCTGCGCAGCTCTCACGCTGCGCAGTTTTTTTATGGAAAAGCCCGGAATGGGCGTGTTTGGATGCGGGAACGAAAATAGTTGTGCTGACAAGTTCCTTCGCCTTTAATAGAGATATATTCTATGCTGGCAATGCTTGTGGACAATAGGTCCACCAGTATATCTTATATTAATGCTATCCTATATTGCATATCATATGTGAAGTATTATTTATTTTGATAATATCATTATCATATCAGAAGAGGATATGTAGTATATTCAATATGTAATTTTATTTATTGCGGAGAAATTATGTCGTTATCGAACATACGATTTCTGTTCGTGCGTAATATGTGTTGGCGCGCTCATGTGAATATCTGCTTCGGTGGTGACCGAGACTTGTGACTGTTAAGGGAAGATTGACGAGAGGGTGACTGCTGTGCTATGATGGGGGCATGAAAGAGTTTGCCGGGAAAGTGGCCATCGTGACGGGCGGCGCGCAAGGAATAGGGCGCTGCATAGCGGAGCTGTTTGAAGCTGCCGGAGCGAGGGTGTGCGTGTTTGATTTGCAGGAGAATCCCTACTATGTGGGTGATTTATCAAAGGAGGAAGATTTACGGGCGTTCTGTGATAAAGTGGTGGCGGAGTATGGACAGGTGGATTACCTGATTAACAATGCCGCGCCTCTGTTTAAGGGGCTGCCGGACTGCTCCTGGCAGGAGTTCAATTACGCGCTTCAGGTGGGCGTGGCTGCGCCTTATATGCTCACTCGCCTTTTGATGGAGCACTTCGCGCCGGGGGCGGCCATTGTGAACTTGTCCTCCAGCCGGGATCGTATGAGTATGCCGGGTACGGAGTGTTACACGGCGGCGAAGGGCGGTATCGCTGCGCTGACGCATGCTCTTGCTGTTTCCCTCTCAGGCAGGGTGCGCGTGAACTCAATTTCCCCGGGGTGGATAGAGACTCAGGGGGTGGAGTATGCCGGCGCGGATGCGATTCAGCACCCCGCTGCTCGCGTGGGAAAACCGGAGGATATAGCTCACATGGTGCTTTATCTCTGTTCAGAGAAAGCCGGGTTTATCACGGGTGAGAATATCTGTGTAGATGGTGGAATGACCCGCTTAATGATTTACCATGCTGAGCACGGCTGGAAGTTTTCGCCGGATAAGTGATGCGTAACAGAATCCCCGGCCGAGGTGTACTCGGGCCGGGGACGGGTTCGTTGGGAGACGGGACTGATTTAACCTGAGACGTTAGGTTTATCAGCCCCCACTCAGGAGGAAAATTATCAGAAGTGGAAATCCTTCTTTTTGAACAGCGGCTGGATGATAAGGAAGGAGGCGTAGCCGCAGAAGCCAAGAAGCGTGAGGGTCATTAGATTCAGCATGGGGAGGCGGCTTTCCGGTGCCTTCACTACCTCGTTAGTCTCGGTGCCTGGAACGGCGGGGAGTTGAAGCGGAGTGACTGCTACCTGAGTGGTGGCGATAGTGGCATCCGCAGGTGGGATTGCTGTGTTTTCCGTGGCAGCTGCTGAGTGAATGTTGAGCGCTGCGGTAAGCGTGATGATGAGTTTTGTGAGAGATTTCATGATGTGATATAATGGTTTGATGGTTTATAAATAAGGAAAGCTAGGATAATGCTCCGTTTCCGTATTTGGCTTAATTGTTTTTCTGAAAGAATAGACGTGGTGCGGAGGTGTTTTGTTCAATAAAATAAACACAAAAATATTTTTCCTTCGTCTGAGGGAAATAGGTGGGCACAGCACTGCCCTCAATGGGTAGGAATAGGGCGGATTTACACCTGTTCGTAATCTTGGATCAGCTCCACAAAGGCGCGCAGGACGTTCTGGCGGGTCCATGGGCCAACGCCTTTCAGGCGAGAAGCGGCCTCGATGGTGGTGGGTTTCACCGTGGCCATGGCACGCATGGTTTCAGTATTCAGCACTCGGAACACGGGCATGCGGTATTCTGCAGCCAAGTCTCGGCGAAGCTCGGAGAGGTGATCGTACAGGGCCTTGTCCAGACGGCCGAGCTGCATGGCCTCCAGCACGCGCTCGGTGCGTTTCTTCAGGGTAGCGGTACGCACCGGTTTGGCAGCAGCGCTGCTCCAGATGCGAGTGGTGAGGCGCGCCTGGGCTTTTTCTTTCATCACTTCCTCACCCTTGGGGGTTATGGTAATGAGGGGGAGCTCGCCGCCGGTGGTGGTGATGAGGCCGCCTTCCTGCATGGCGCGGAAGAGGGCGCGGAGTTTAGCGTCCGTCATGCCGGAGAGGAGCCCGTATGTGCTCAGGCGGGTGAGCTGTGGCGGAAGCCCCGCACGCTGTGAGCCACGCAGCATATCTGTTATCTTGGCGCGTCCGAAAATGGCTTGCCAGCTGCCATCCGGCTGTCGGCGGCTGGCTCGTGCCACGCCGGCTAGCGCCTTGCGCACGATGACTAAATCCTCCCCGGTGATGTCTTCTACATCCGTAGGTTCTTCAGCATTGCACACGTCACAGTGTCCGCAATCACTCGCGGTGGGGTCGCCGAAGTATTCCAGTATCCACCTTTGGCGGCAACCGGCGGAGTAGGCATAGCGCGTGACGGCTTCGATTTTCTGGTGATCCCTGCGGGCCTTTTCTTCGATGGCCTGGGTGTCAATGGGAAGCGTGGCGAAGCTGGCGCCGGGATTCGTGACGCGCGTGAGCTTGGTGTTGCTGCCGGCAACATCCGAGCGGGTGATGGCACCGGCATGGATGAGGGCAGAGAGGGAGGTGCCCACAGCCATGGGGTTTACCTCTTTTCCGAGCTCCTCGGCCATGTTATCAACCGTCATTTGCAGCTCACCGGTATCTGGATTGCAGCGGGCTCGCAGAAGATTGTACACGCTGCGGATGGTTTGGATGGAGGGGTTACTGCCCTCGAAGAAGAACTCTTGCGTCTTGAGGTCTGCGTGGTTAAAAAGGAGCTCGCAGGCGGATAGCTCTCCGTCTCGCCCGGCACGCCCTGCCTCCTGATAATAGGCTTCAATACTGCCGGGAATCTCAAAATGAAGGACGAACCGCACATCTGCGCGGTCAATGCCCATGCCGAAGGCGTTCGTGGCCACTACTACGTCTGCGCGGCCGGAGATGAAGGCATTCTGTGAGAACTCGCGCTCGTCATCCGTCATGCCGGCGTGATAGGCTACTGCATTGGCGCCGCAGCCGCTGATTTCCTCAAACACCGTCATCACGTTCTTGCGCGTGGAACAGTAGATGATGCCTTTTTTCCATTCAGTGATGACCTTCCGGATGCGTTCAAACTTGGCTTGCCTGTTTTCGCAGTGAGTGATGGCGAAGTTCAGATTGTCACGCCCGAAACCGCTGATGATGACGGCCGGATCATTCAGCTGCAGGGTGTTCAGGATGTCCTCACGCACGTGACGGGTTGCCGTGGCCGTGAGCGCCATCGTCTGCGGACAGCCGAGCTCTTGCCGCACGCGCCCGAGGCGGAGGTAATCCGGGCGGAAATCATGCCCCCATTGGCTTAGGCAGTGCGCTTCATCTATCGCCAGTAAGCTGACTTGCAGGCTGCGAAGAAGGTTCATGAAGCCTTCCTGACCAAAGCGTTCAGGCGCGACATAGATAATCTTTAGCTCGCCAGAACGAAGAGCCCCCATTACTTGTCGGTATTCCTCCGCGCTGAGTGAAGAGTTTACGGCTGCCGCCGGTATGCCGCGTGCCTGCAGGGCGTCCACCTGATCTTTCATGAGCGCAATGAGCGGGCTCACCACCACTGTAAGCCCATCGCGGCAGAGGGCCGGCAGCTGGTAACACAGGGATTTGCCGCCGCCCGTTGGCATGATGGCCAGTGCATCTCGCCCCGCCATGATGGATTCCACCACGGAGTCCTGGCCGGCTCTGAGACTATCAAAGCCGAAGTAGTGTTTGAGTGCTTCGTCTATGCTCATTTCTGAAAAGGGGGCATGCATGAGGCGGTGGAGGTTTCTTTGCGTACAGGTACGGCGCGGTGTGTCTTCGAGGTGCCTTGTGTCCTCCTGTGACGCGCGCGCATTATACCACTTCTTTTGCGCGCGTTCAATACAGAAACGTATCACATGGCGGATTTGACTTTCTGTAAGTGATTTTAGTATATCATATATTTATCTTTAAAGTTTGCACAAACAACTTTTCTAAATCTATCATAAAACATAATAGGAAATACAGAAAATAATCATATATATACCACGCGAACAAAAATAAAACAAGAAAATAAACGATTGCTTCGCAGAGGTGGCAAGGAGGAAGAAGAGAAAAGTATCGCGGAATAGTAGGAATAAACTTTGGCGTTTTCTGGATTTAAGGCTCGCGGTTTCACTGAGAAATGGATAAAAACAGCTATTAATGCCTATCGTTATATTAGGAATATAGTGAGCGTTATTAAAAATAGCCCATGCCTTGTACTACTGTGTTGAAATCTCGCATGCGGCAAAAAGTCGCATTTTTTTGTAAAAAGACCGCTTTTTCTCTCAAAAATTCCTGCTTAGAAAGAGCGGGGCAGGGGAGTGATGCCAAATATCCGGCGGCAAACTGGGTGGCTGTTCTTCCTTCGCGCCCGAAAACTTCATCTTCAGAATAACTTTTTGCTCTGTAGTTCGGACAATTTTCGAAAGTAAATAACAGAAATTTCCAGCTCCGGATTCCTGGAAAAAAGGCAAATTCCTTCGGATCATTTTTGAAAAAAGGCGCCTAATCCGACCCGTGGTCTAATCATTTTCCGAAAATACGAGTGGACAAAATCATAAATCTTCTTTATGAAAAAGGGGGGACATACACCCTCTATTTAGGGCTTGAAAGGGGGTGGATGAGGGCGAAAAATGGACTATTCCCTGATAATAAAGAGGGTATTACCAAACGAAAAATGATTGAAACAGGTCTTTTTTGCCTCAGTTGTCGGGTTTGAGATGCGATATGAAATGTGTCCAAAAAGGTCAAATTAGGCTGAAAAAGCCGGAAAAATAGCCTAAAAATGCCTCAAAAAGGTAAAAGCCGCTTTATCAACGGCTTGAAAAAGGGTAAAAATGGGCAAAAACGGCGGTTTTGAGGGAAAATGAGGATGACCCGGCAAAGGGTGCGGTGTCATGGGTGGACAGACGGGGCGCAGGGGCAGATACAGCTTGACAAAAAACGGAAAAGGTAGTAGGGTATGTGCCGTGCAAGAGAGCGAACAGGTGCAGATGCAGCTTCCATTCACGGAAAGTGAAGTGGCGGCACTGCAGGAGGCCCGTGAGGTGGCCATTCAGGCAGCGGCTGCTGAGCGAGAAGGCCGGCGTAGTCGCACAGTAAAACAGGGGCGCCGCTCTCGTGTGCAGGAAGAGCCTTGCCGGATGGGCGATGGTTTGCGCTTGATAAGTGGGGTGGAAAAAGTCTGCAAATTAGTGCCACTTGAAGTGCAGAAAAAGCCGCTGGATTATGATGAGCTTCCGCTTGACGAAGCTCGTGATGTGAGCGAGCGTTTGGAGTTTGAGGGAATGTATTTCCGAAAGACTCGCTATCACCACCCGCGCTTTCTGCGGAAAGATGCGGATGAAAATGCGTATTTTGTGACCTGCCGTTTGCCGGAGTGCATACTCGGAAATTCTGCTCTTGGCGACTCTCTGCTGGTGCATGCTATTTGCAACAAATTTTGCGAGCGTCTGCCGATGTACCGCCAGCTGAAATTTTTCAGCGATCACGGGTTGATAGGCGTGAGCGAGGAAATGCTCAATGGGTGGATGAGAAAGGTGGCTGAGGTGCTAACTCCGATGTATGAGTTTTTTTACCGAGAGCTACAGGAGCAGGACACCCTCCAAATTTACGAAGCGCCCACAAGTGACATTCGTGATAAGCGCCCCATTGGGCACATGAGTGCCACGCGTGATGCTGAGACCGGACGCGTGCATTATCGCTGGCGCGAGGAGCTTTCCGTCGCGGTACCGGAAAAGGGTGAGGTGTTGACTTCACCACCGCTGATGCGAGAAAGCCTTTTTATCTCCGCTCCGGGTGAGGGCGAGATGTCCGCATTATTTTACACCTTTATGGAAGAGTGCGAGCGCTGCGGTGTGGTGTTTGGCGAATGGCTGCTGAGCACACTTCAGGCTCTGCCCGGTTATCGCGGAAGTCTTGCCGGATTGCTGCCGGTAATGCCGCCTGCGGAAATAGAAGAGCCTGCCGCTGCCGGAGCAGGGCAGGCCGATGAAATCAATAGCCCGGAGTGAGGCGGGAAATCAGTTCCGCTCTGCAGCGATGCCTGCCACATGAGTCAGCACTCGGGCGGCAACTTGAGCTCGCACGTCCTCGCGATCCATTCCCGGTAGATGTAGCGTTTCGGTGTGGAGACAGCGAGTGGCACCACGGCGCATAATAGCCAGGCAGACTGTGCCAACCGGCGGCTCACCTTCGGCAGCGGTTGGGCCGGCATTTCCGGAGACGGCTATGGCAATGTCCGCTCCGGCTTTTCGCATGGCACCTTCAGCCATGGCGGCGACGACGGCCTCGCTGACGACCCCGTGTTCCTCGATGATGCTGCCGGGCACGCCAAGTTCTCGTTCCTTGGCTTCGTTGCAATAAGTAATCCAGCCGTAACGGAAAACAGCGGAGGCTCCGGGAACTGAGGTTATGGCTGTAGCGATGAGTCCGCCGGTGCAGCTTTCAGCCGTGGCGATGGTGAGCCCGGATGCTTCCAGATTTTTGACGGCGGAGTAGGCGATGAGTTTGAGCGTGGCGTTCATGGTGTTACTCCGGGAGCTGGACTGCAACCGTGGCGAAAGCGGCCATACCTTCTCGGCGACCGAGGGCGCCGAGTTTTTCATTTGTCGTGGCTTTCACTCCCACGCGGCGGGGTGCCACTCCGAGGATGGGCGCGAGTGTCTCTTTCATCTGCGCCACAAAGGGCATAATTTTGGGCGCCTCTGCGATGAGGGCACAGTCTGCGTTCACTACGCGGCCACCCTGAGCTTGTAGCAACTCCACAGCTTTTTCCACGATGCGCAGTGAGCAGATGTTCAGGCAGCTGTCATCATTCGGCGGGAACCAGTAGCCGATGTCCGGCTCACCGATGGCGCCGAGTATGGCATCCGCCAGCGCATGGCAGAGCACGTCCGCATCGCTATGGCCGGCAAGGCCTTTTGTTTCATGCACTTTCACACCGCCGAGCCACAGAGGGCGAGGCTCTTCCGAAAAGCGGTGAATGTCGTATCCAAGACCGACGAGAGTTATCATAAGATTGGTATTCAGTATTGTTAAATTCAGAAAATCAGTGAGTTCATTAATGTGCTTCCAGCCAGTTCGGCGCGTGGTTTGCCTCTACTTCCAGCGGAACGCCGTGCGGGAGGGGCAGCGCAGACTGCATGGTGGAGATGATTTCCGGGATGAGGTCATGTTCATCACGGTGGAGGTCAAAGAGGAGTTCGTCATGAATCTGCATGATGAGCCGCGTGCGGCGGCCTTTCAGTAGTTCGTGCACACGAACCATGGCGATTTTTATCATATCCGCCGCGGTACCTTGGATGGGGGTATTGATAGCGGTACGTTCGGCTGCGGCGCGGAGGTTGAAGTTGCTGCTGGTGAGGTCCGGCAGACGACGGCGGCGACCGCAGAGTGTTTCTGCATAACCCTTAGCACGAGCGTCTTCCACGAGTTTATCCATGCAGGTTTTCACACCGGGGAATTGGGTGAAATAGCTCTCGATGAGTGCGGCGGCTTCCCCTCGGGGACAGTCCAAACGCTGGGAGAGCCCAAAGGCTGAGATGCCATAGATGATACCGAAGTTTACCGTCTTTGCCGCGCGGCGCATGTCGGATGTAACTTCTTCGCGCGGAACACCATAGATTCTGGCTGCAGTCTCAGCGTGAATGTCTCGTCCTTCCGTGAAAGCAGCAATCATGGAGGGATCCGCAGAGAGGGCGGCCATAAGCCTGAGCTCCACCTGTGAGTAGTCAGCGGAGAGAATGCTGAAGTCTTCATCGCGGGCCACGAAGGCGCGGCGGATGAGCTTACCTGCCTCGGAGCGGACGGGGATATTCTGCAGATTCGGGTTTTGTGATGCCAGTCGTCCTGTGGCTGTAACCATCTGCTGGAGAGAGGAATGGATGCGAGCATCTACCGGAGATATATAGCGGGGGAGCGCGTCCAGATAGGTGCCTTTCAGCTTGCTGAGCTCGCGGTATTCCAGAATGTCCTGCACAAGGGGGAAGGCGGGCGCCAGTTTGCGGAGGGTTTCTTCATCCGTTACATATTGCCCGGTTTTTGTTTTCTTGGGCTTGGCCAGCAGCTTGAGTTCTCCGAAGAGCAGGTCTCCTAGCTGGCGCGGGGAGTTCAGATTGATGGGGCGCCCCACTACTTCATCTATGCGGGAGGAAATGGCGGTAATCTGCTCTCCCAGCTCGGCGGAGGCCGCGAGTAGCTGCTCCGGCTCCACTTTCATGCCTTCCATTTCCATGGATGCCAGCACCGGAACCAGCGGGAACTCGATGTCGCGCATCAGGGCTGTTTGACCGGCGCTTTCTAACTGAACGGCTAACAAATCCGACAGTTGCAGGGTGATGTCCGCGTCCTCTGCCGCGTATTCTGCCATTTGCTCCACGGGTACGGCTGCGGTGTTATAATCTTTCCCGGCGATATCTGCCAGACGCACGGTCTTGTAACTCAGCAGTGCTTCGGCCATGTCATCCATGTTATGGCGGAGCTCAGGGTAGAGAGCGGAGTGCGCCAGCATGGCATCAAAGAAGGGGCCATTCACTTTCGCTCCCGCGCGGGTCAGCACCTGAATGTCGAACTTTACATTCAGCCCCACTTTTTCAGCCTCACTCGCAAAAACGGGCAGGAATACCTCCGGGCAGCGTCCATCTTCCACCGGTACATAGTAGGCCTCTGAAGGTTTGATACAGAAGGACATGCCGAGCATGCGGTCCCGCAGCGGGTCCAGCCCCGTGGTCTCTGTATCAAAGGCCCATCGTGGGGCGGAGAGCAGCTGTGCAGCGAGGGCTGCCTGTTCTTCCGGGGTGCGTACCAAGTGGTATTGGTGCGGGGTGGAGTTGATGTCATTCAGCTCAGGAGCGGCGGCGAAGAGGTCCAGCTGCAGCGGGGCATCGGCCGATGGAGTTGCGGCTTGTGCAGCCGCTGCAAAGAGGTCATCCGGAGCGGCTGCGCCGATGCGCTTGTCCAGCCCGCGGAACTCGAGCTGCGCGAAGATTGCTTTCAGCGCAGGAATGTCATAGCCCACTCGTGCGCAATCCGTTATGCTGATAGGCAGGGGCGCATCACGGTGGATGGTGGCTAGCTCGTACGAGAGTCGGGCGTTTTCCGCATTTTCCTCAATTTTCTGGCGGAGTTTACCCTTGATTTCATCGGTGTGCTCGAGCATGTTCTTCACGCTTCCGAACTGAGTGATGAGCTTGCGGGCGGTGACTCCACCCACACCCGGTACGCCGGGAATGTTATCACTGCTGTCACCCATGAGTGCCAAAATATCAATAATCTGCGTGGGGGTGGATATGCCCCATTCCTCTAGGAATGCAGCCTCATCTATCACCTCGAAATCTGCGCCTTTCTTGCCGGGCTTATGGAAGGAGCAGGTGGGCGAGAGCAGCTGGCCGAGGTCCTTATCCAGCGAGACCATGTAGGAGTGCATGTCCCCGCGTTCATCCGCAAGGCGAGTGAAGGTGCCGATGAGGTCATCAGCCTCATAGCCGGGCACACGCACCACGGGGATGCGCATGGCATTCAGAATCTCGATAATCCACGGAATGGAATCCCGGAGTTCCTGCGGCATGGCCTGGCGGTTTGCCTTGTATTCCGGATAGCGCTCATGGCGGAAGGTGGGGCCGGAGGGGTCCAAGCAGGCGACGATGTGGGTGGGTGACTCTTTCTCGATGAGCGAAAGCACGGTGTTCGTGAAACCGAACATAGCGGAGGTATTCAGCCCGGCAGATGTCCGCATAGGCGCATTGATGAATGCATAAAAAGCGCGGTACATCAGCGCCATGCCATCGAGTATATATAAAGTCTCCATCGCCGCTTATATTACCATAGCTTCCCTTAGCCTGTCAAACGCCTTTCATGAGTGCCTGTTCCTTTTTGCTTACGGATGCAGCTGTTTGCTGAGGGCATGTGTTGATGATTGCTCCAGGGAAGTAGTCTGTTATTGAAACAGCGCTAAGTTTCTTGTCTAAGGTTACAAGGCCTTCCGCCTTTTCTATCTTCTGATTTGAAACAGATTTGCGGCGTGTTCTTTTCATCACCATAAGCTTGACATGCGAAGGTCTTTTTGCTAAAAATTAACTGAGATGAAACCCAGATACGTTCTTCTGATAGCCATTGCAGTAGGGTTGGGCGGCGGTTATTTGACCGCGCCGGGCTTGCTGCCTGCGCTCACGAATGCCATTTATGGTGATAGCGTGGCAAAGGCTCCTACCCAGACCACTCAAACACAACCGACGACCGAGACTCCTGCGGATACTCCCGCTGAGGATGACGGTCAGCCTAGCGAAACTCCGTCTGCCACAGCCGGCGGTGGTGAGGACTTTGACTGGGAAGGTGAACCGGATGACGGCATGGACCGCTTTGAGGATGATGATGTGGATCCTGATGCCTTCGTTGATGGTGAGGATGACGTTCTGCCTGAGGATACGGACATGGAAGGTGAAAACACGGAGCCGGAGCGCATAGCCCGCTATCGCCGCCGCGGCACGGGGCAGGGGGAGGACGATGGCTCGACTGCCGTGCGTGAGCCTGCTCATCAGGGGCGTCTCAGTCCCGCTGTGTGGCGCCAGCCTAAGGTGCTGAAGCGCCGTTTGGCCGGTCGTCTTCGTAGCAGGCTCAGGGGCGTTGACCAAGAGCATGTGGAAGAGTTCCTGAAAGATCCTGAGGTGCGTCTGATGTTGGCTCAGTGGGAGCTGCTGCACCGTAGTGATTTGGATGCTCTTGCTAATTTGATGAGAGACCGCAATGCTCGTAATTCGCTGTCACCTTTGCTGAATGATTTGCAGTGGATAACGGGTTTCGTGTATGATGGCGAGCTGCAGAATGCAGAGGTGGCACTTTCCATGCTGGCTCACTTCCGCCAAGTGGATCCTAGGATGGATGAAGAGGTGCTGGTGGATGGCGGTGACCGCCCCTCTGTGGCCGGGTTGAAGCGTCGAGTGGCAGGTGCCGTGGCTGTGCAGTTCACCCGCAACAACTGGTATGGTGAAGAACGTGAGCTTACCCGTGAGGAACTGCAGGAGTTTAGAGATTTGGGCTATGCCATGCCCAGCCTTCCTTCGGATAACCGACGCAACCGCGGCCGTACGGATCCCTTTCGTGCCGCTCGTGAGCGTTATCTCTTCTTCGCAGAAAGTATTGACCAAGAGCGTTTGAATAGCTATTTCGCTGAGTTGCCCACTTGGCTGCTCCAGTATTGCTGTGGCTGGAAGGGCAACAGCCCCTTCGGCACGGCTTCC
This sequence comes from Akkermansia sp., assembly GCA_045652085.1. Lineage (GTDB taxonomy): Bacteria > Verrucomicrobiota > Verrucomicrobiia > Verrucomicrobiales > Akkermansiaceae > Akkermansia. The sequence continues at coordinate 13,195 of JAZRTR010000008.1, read as the reverse complement.
ACCATGCGCTGGCTGCGTGATAACTGCGCTGCTCCTTCCAGAGCATACACCGGTATGGCATATCAGGTGCCTTATCTTCCCACGAACGTGTATGGTGACTCCATCTTCACTCAGTGGTACTATCAGCCCTTCGACGTTCTTTATCCCGGTAATTTCGCCAAGGAAACGCGAGATGTAGGTGCTGTGTGTGGTGGCCTTTCCCACTTCGGCACTTCTGCCGCCTGTGCCAATGGTGTGCCCGCTATCACAATGGGTGAGCCCGGCCACTGTGCTTATGCCGTTTACTTTGATGGTAAGTGGCATGGGGCTAACTCCATCTCGGAGGATCGCCATCCGCACTGGAATACATGGGGTGAGACCACTTGGAGTGCTCTGCAGATGCAGACCGCTATGTACCAGCAAGGCGCCATTACACGCGACGCTCAGATGGTCTGCACCATGGCTACGGTGCTTTCCGAACACCGCAATCCTGTAAATGCACTGAAGCTTTACGAGCTTGCCGTGCAGATGCAGCCGTTGTACCGCCCGGTATGGGGGCATTATATGGATACAGCAGCCCGTTCTCTTGGCCGTCGCCCTCGCAGGTGGCTCGGTGTGAATGAGTTCGTGTGTACTTCCATCGCACCTGAGCACCCTGAAATGTGCGCCAAGTTCTTGCGAGAGCGCATTTATCCCTCCATGCTTGCCACTCTGCGTTCTCCCAAGCAGAAGCTTGCTGCATTCGAGGCCTTCTTTAGAAACCTGAATATTAATGAGAAAGCTCAGTGGGATTTCCACTTGCTGTTAGATATGCAGTACGAATCCCTTGGGCGCTCCCGAGTGCATAAGGAGCGGTACATGCGAATCCTTGTGGAGAATGTGGTGCAGCATCCTCAGTTCTGCCAAATGATTGCATGGGCTGTGAGAAGGGCTCACCAGGAAGGAAGACCCTTTGCACGCAAGGTAATGGAAATGATTACAGAGGCCGTTGCCGCACATCCTGAGTCAAAGGATTTGATTTCCTGTGGTGTCATTCGTGGTGCTGAAGAGATTCAGGATATTGAGCTCATGAATGCTTGGAGCGCAGATTATCTGAATCCGGAAGTTCAGATGCCTGAGTTTGAGCCTGTGGGTGGCAATCTGGTATCTGCCGGTGGCCTTGTGATGCTCAGCAAGTATAATGATGATCAGAGTAATATCATTAATCATGCTGCTGCTCTCACCGAGAATGGTGGCCATATATACTCTGCTTTCGGTAAGCATCAAACGGTGACCGTCATGCTGCCTAAGAGAACGCGTATCGGCGGAATTGTGATTGTTCCCACGAACGGCTGTAGCTCGTACCGCACATGGAAGATTGAGATTTCGAATGACGGTAATAACTGGCAAACTCTTACGGAGCTGCCGGATGGCTCTAATGAAGCCTGTATCCGCATCAGCATTAGGCGTAGTCATCCCACGGCTCGGTTCATCCGTATCGATTCCGGTGAAGACCAGCTTGTAGGCATTAATTTTAAAGCAATTCTCGTATATGACAACAGGAGGACTCGGTAAAAAAATCGTGGCAGCTCTGCTGCTGTTAACCTCATTTGCTACGGCGGCCCAGCGCGCAGAAACCTTTGCTGAGGCTTTGCAGAAGGCCGGTGATGACGGGGTTGTGGCATATTGCTATGGCCCGGATTGGAACCGCCGTAGTGTGCTGTTGCTGCGCACGTTCTGGCAGACTCCTGAGGCTGAGGCCGCTGTGGGGGATGCCGTGATGGTGGCTGTCCCCTTCTACGAGCGAGATGATGCTCGTGGTGCGGGTGATGCTGCCCGCATTCGCGGCAATATGCCTGCTCCTGCCTTCAGCGTGTGTCCTACTGTGATGTTCTTTGACAGAAATGGGCGCAAGTACGCAGAGTTTCAGGGCGCTGATTATCTGGGCTCAGATGATGCCTGCACGGAGGGTATCAACAATATGCGCATTCGTGTAGAGGCATTCCGTCGCCAGCGTGAGTTGTTGGCTCAGGCTGAGTCTCAGGTGGGTGAGGCTAGGGCCCGTCTGCTTCTTGAGGTGGGTGAGCTGCCCATTGCTCTGCCTGAGGGCTATTTGCAGCAGTTGGAGCTGGCTGACCCCACGGATAGACTTGGTGGCCTCCGCCGTCATAGGTTTGACCCCTTGAAGTTCATGTATGAACAGCTGGACACGCCGGATGGCTTCCTGAAGCCGGATTTCGTGGCCGATTTGCCCGAAATGAAGCGCGCTTGCTTAGCTATCGTGGAAGATGAGGCGTATTCGCCCCGAGACCGTCAGGCGGTGTTTAACCTGCTTATCGGCCAGTCTCGCCGTGATAATATTCAGGCTAATCAGCTTAAGGGGTATATTCGCCGTGTGACTCGTATTGACCCGAATACTGACTATGGCCGCCTTTCTCCCACGCTTATGACGCTTTGGGGTAATAATCGTCCCCGACTGAGCTCCGATGAGCGCCGCGCTCAGCGAGAAGCCCGCCGTGACCGTGACCGCCGTCGTCGCGACCGCGAGCGTGACCAGCGCCGAGCAAACGGTATGATTGAGATTGACTAATTCTCAATAGGTCGTATTAGGTATCATTATCATCTTTACCTCTTCTGTCGCGCCAGCGGTAGAAGAGGTAAAGCATTTTTCGGGAGAGCACATATCCGCTGCCTAACCAGATAAGGAAGATAAGCATCCTTTTAGGGTCCCTCCGTAGAGATGATTTCCAGCCCAGCACTTCATAAAGGCTGCAACCAGCTATGACCGTGACTAAAATATATCCCAGGTATATCACTAGCAGGGCCAGCATGAGAGAACACCACTTGTGGCGCACTTCTTCATCCTTGAATAGCGTGAAGAGCGTTGCGGCAAATAGGAGCAGAAGGCAGGTGATGAATTGCTCAGCGTGTGCATTATCACGCAGCCAGCTTGTATCAGCAAGAATCGGTATCATCATAGGGTGTGTGGGTTGTTTCGGTGTGGTTCCAGCCAGGCTGTATGTGCTGCCAGAAGGTGTAATGCATGCTCCGGCTCTCTGACGCCATGCGCTCCGGTGTCATTCGGAAAGGGAAAATCTGTACAGGAACAGACTTAACTCCGGCTGAGAACGCTTCTTGTACCAGCGTGTAGAGTTCTTCTATCAGCGAGTCCGTCATGGCAAAACAACCCACAGAGGAGGTTCCCCCGTGCACCATGATAAACGAGCCGGTGCGGCCCAGCGTGGTATCATAGTTGTTCGGGTAGCCGATGTTAAAGGCCAAATGAAAGCGGCTGCGGGGATTCATGGCGGCCGGGCACACGCGGTAGAAGCCTTCCGGTGCTTGGCGGTCACCCTCGCGAGTTTTAGGGCCGATGGTGCCGCTCATGGCGGCAATGGGGTATGTTTTCAGGAGTTGCCAATGCCGGTGGGCTTCCTGCACGTAGAGCTCCAGTAAGCGTTCTTCTTTAATGATGCGGAGGAAAACCGCTTTTCCGAAGTGCGCTCTCAGTTCAGCAGGGCAGTGCTGCCTCGCCATCGCTACACGGAGCTCCGGTGGTATGATGGAAGACTTCGCCTCCATGGAACTTAGAGATTACGCTTTACTGCGCTTGATGCATGCTTCAAAAATGGCCATCAGCAGCGCATAAATGAGCAGGAAGCATGCGGGCAGGGCGGAGGTGAGCCACGGTGCCATTCGGAAGGTGTCTGCCAGCTTTTCCGGCTGGGGCTCGCCCATGCTCAGCCACGTATCCACTCCAATGCAAAGAAGCCAAGAGAGCAGCAGCCAAAGGGCATAGCAACAGATAGCAGTCAGGAAGACTCGCACCTGATCTTTAGCACAGAAACAACTCAGCAGCCACAGCACGGGTACCAGCCAGTATATAACGGGGAACTTCGCTGTGATATCCGCGTAACCTGCAGCTTTCACAAGAGTGAAAAGTCTAGGAGTGATGGCTGCTTCCAAGCCGCCAGCTATCATCACCAGCTCTGTGAGAAGAAGGAAACTCATGATGCTGAAAATAACATTCCAGACACCTCCCAGCCATTTCATTGCAAAAATCTGAAAGACAACGATGATAATCCACGCATATACTGTCGGGGGGCTGGTGAGCGTATTGAGGAAGTTCTTCCAGAGTTCGTCAGCAGTCAGCCCGGCAGTAGCATCGTGGCAGGCTGTGGCAAGCATGACCAGAAGAATGAGCAACAGAACCTGAAAAAACGTCTTTACAATCGCCATAACTCCTGCATTCTAATCCATCTCCCCCCCGTGAGTCAAGGGGAATGTTTACAAAAGTGTGGCCTGACCCCGTGTGGGCGCAATAAAGTGTTGCTAAATCATACGTGACGGGGTATACTCAGGGGCGTATGAGCGAAGAGCCTGAGGATTACAATGCATTTGGAAAGTGGGATGCCGTGGGTGCGGCTGCAATGCTTGGTATTGTGCCGGCAGTGTATCATTTCATTTTCAATAATCATGATATTCCCGGCACAATTTCTTGGGCGATTGTATCACCGATTGCGGCTGCAGGTGTGTACCTGCTTGGCATTGTGATGGATGGCAAGGCTGTGGGGCGAATCGTAAACCTCATCGGGCTGATACTGACGCCCATCTATATGATTATCGGCTATTTTTTGTGGCAAGATGCCGTGGACCGTATTTTCCCGACGGCTGTTCCCGTGCAGGAGGGTACGGCAGCTCCCGCAGAGGCTGCTGCTACGAGCCAACCTCAATGATATTGATTTCCGGTGGGCAGAAGAAACGCATGTCCCATATGCTGCCCACGCCTCGTGTGACATATACGCGCCTCTCTCCCTCAAAGGTGTAGAGCCCTGCGGGCATGGAGGAGCGGAAGCTTACGTAAGTATCCGTAAACGGGATTCCCAGCTGACCGCCGTGGGTGTGCCCGGAGAGCATGAGGTCCCAGTCATACTGGCGCAGCAGCCAGCGGCTTTCTGGGTCATGTGAGAGCAGGAGTACGGCAGTGGGCTCTTCGCCGGCCGGTTTCATGCAGAGCTGCGGTGCATCATCTCCTTCATTCCAATCCCCCAGCCCGATAATCCTGATTTTTCCTTGATGGGGAGTCTCAAAATCCACAGCTTGGTTACGCAGCAGCATAACGCCGGCAGTGCTCAGCACTCGTTCTACCTGTTCCTGTTTCTCGTAATCATGATTTCCGAGAATGGCGTATGTGGGGGCGATGGCAGCCAGCTCACGGAAGCCGCTTACTACCCAGCGTGTACGGCGGAAACGTTCATCTGCTGTCACCAAATCACCGCAAAAGACGATGAGGTCCGGCTTCTGCCTGCGAAGCTCTTCCACCACTTGTGATAATAGCTCCGGACTATTATGCAGGTCTGATATAAGGGCAATCCGCAGAGGCCCTGAGCCGGGCAGAGCCTCTGCGGGTAAGGTGATGGTGTTGCACTCCGGCTGCGCCGCCTCCCAACCGCCTATGACCTCTGCCCCGCATTTGCAGAGCAGGGCAGCCAAGGCCAGCGTTACATAGCGGTATTTATTCCGAATAACGTGGTCTGTGCTGCGGCGGATGAGGTGGGGATTCCTCATGGAGTACAGGGGGATTACTGTTTTGCGTTGAAAAGGGCAAGCTCAGGGTCTAAGAAGACGCCGTCCTTGCGGATGAGCTTGCCATCAAAGTAAATCTCGCCGCCACCGTATTCCGGGCGCTGGATGCAGACCAAATCCCAGTGAATAGCGGATTCATTACCATTCGGGGCTTCGTCGTAGCACTGACCGGGTGTCAGATGGAAGGAACCTGCAATCTTCTCATCAAAGAGGATATCGCGCATGGGGTTGAGCACGTGCGGATTCACACCAAGTGCAAACTCGCCGATGTAGCGGGCGCCTTCGTCCGTGTCCAGAATCTTGTTCAGGGCCTCATCATTACCATTGCAGTGGGCTTCCACAATCTTGCCGTTTTCGAAACGGAAGCTCACGCCGTCAAAGGGAATGCCGTGGTAAATGGTGGGGGCGTTGTAGGTGAGGGTGCCGTTGATGCTGTCACGTACGGGAGCGGTGTATACCTCGCCATCCGGTATATTGCAGTCACCGGCGCAGAGAATGGCCGGTATGCCCTTGATGCTGAAGCGCAGGTCCGTGCCGGGACCGACGATGCGTACTTCATCCGTGGCTTCCATCATCGCCTTGAGTTTCAGCATGCCTTCCTTCATGGCGGCGTAGTCTGCCAAGCAGCAGCGGAAGTAGAAGTCCTCGAAATCTTCCGTGCTCATGCCGGCAGCCTGAGCCATGCTGGGGGTGGGCCATGCCAGTACTGTCCATTTGCGCTGGTTGACGGTGAGGTCACTGGCGGGCTTCATGTGCTTGCTGACGATTTTCATGCACTCTGCAGGCACGTCAGCGGACTCGAAGCTGTTGTAATCGCCATAGAACACAATGTTTACAGCCATATCCTGAGCGCGCTGCAGGCGGTAACGCCCTTCCAGCTCGTATTGCTCCTCAGTAGCGGCCATCTGGAGCTCGCGGTTGATGGCGGCATGGCTAATATCCACATGGGGGATACCGCCGGCACGGCGCACGGCGCGGATAAGCTCCACCACCATGGCGTCCGGGATGTCCAGCATGCGCAGGTTCACGTGCTCGCCGGGCTGCACACGCACGGCGTAGCCTACTACCTGCTCCGCGAGTTTCTGATAACGGGGGTCTTTCATGATATCAGTCCATTACGGGGTTCAGAATAGCCAGCTCGGGATCCGTGAAGATGCCGTTCTTGCGGATGAGCTCTCCATCAAAGTAGATTTCGCCGCCGCCGTAGTCCGCACGCTGGATGCACACCATATCCCAGTGCACCTGAGAGCGGTTGCCGTTGTCGCAGTTCTCGTATGCCTGACCGGGGGTGAAGTGGAAGGAGCCCCCGATTTTCTCGTCGAAGAGAATATCGCGCATGGGCTTCAGAATGAAGGGGTTCACGCCAAGGGCGAACTCGCCGATGAAACGGGCGCCTTCGTCGGAGTCCAGAATCTTGTTCAGGGCTTCGTCATTGCCATTGCAGTGGGCTTCCACAATCTTGCCGTCCTTGAAGGTGAGGCGGATGCCGTCAAAGGGAATACCCTGAAAGAGGGTGGGAGCGGTGTAGTGGATGGTGCCGTTCACGCTGTCCTTGATGGGAGCGGTGAATACTTCGCCATCCGGTATGTTCATCTCACCGGCGCAGGGGATGGCAGGCATACCCTTGATGCTGAAGCGCAGGTCCGTACCTGGGCCCACGATGTGTACCTCATCGGTCTTCATCATGCGCTCGGCCAGCTTGTCCATGGCTGCTTTCAGGGCATCATAGTCAGCCAAGCAGCAGCGGAAGTAGAAGTCCTCAAAGGATTCCGTGCTCATGCCGGCACCCTGTGCCATGGAGGGGGTGGGCCAGCGCAGCACGCACCACTTGGTCTTGCACACGCGCTGGTTATGCACGGGGCGCATGTGCTTCATGGCCAACTTCATGGCCTCTGCTGGCACGGAGGAGTTCTCAAAGCTGTTGCTACCGCCACGGATGGCGATGTAGGCGTCCATCTTCTGCATTTCTGCCAGCTCGAGGCCGGCGATGCACTCGTACTGCTCATCCGTGGCACCGGCGAGCATTTCGCGGGTCACGCGGCTGTGGCGCAGATTGATGTGCGGGTGGCCACCGGCGGCGCGCACGGCGCGGATAAGTTCGATGGCGATTTCATCCGGTGCATCGATAATCTCCAGCAGCACGTGCTCACCGGGTTGCACGCGGCAGGAGTGGGATATGAGGCTCTGAGCGAGCTGTGTTGTTCTCGGATCTGTCATGATTGTTTCTAGTGGTGAGGGTTAAAGATGTATTAAAGTTTGGTGGTGAGGAGTTTCATGGCCTCGCAGAGGTCTTCCTTCGTTACCTCTTTGGAGAGAACCGGTTCTCCGAGCGCCTTCAGCAGCACGAATCGGATAGTACCGCCGCTGAACTTTTTGTCACTCGCAGTGAACTTCAGTGCGCGTTCCACGCTTACATGCTCCGGCAGGGTCAGCGGAAGCTCCAGTGCTGCCAGTGTGTCCAGAATTTCCTTCTCATCTGCTGCACTCAGGCCGCAGTATTTGCGGGAGAGCCACAGCGCTCCGCGCAGGCCTAAGCTCACTACTTCGCCGTGCAGCAGCTCGCCATACGGCACGCTGGCTTCAACGCCGTGGCCGAGGGTGTGACCGAGGTTCAGGAAAGCGCGCACTCCCTGCGTTTCCTTCTCATCTTCTTCTACGATACGGGCTTTGATGGCAATATTTTCCGCGATGATATTGGGGAGGCTGTCGATGGTATTCAGGGTGAAGCCGAGGTCTATCTCATCCGCCAGTTGGCGCAGCGTTTGCAGCATACGGGGTTTGCGGATAGCGGCGTGTTTCACCATCTCGGCCATACCTTCTCGCAGCACGCGCGGCGGTAGTGAGAGCAGGGTGGTGGGATCCGCTATCACCATGGACGGTTGGTGGAAGGCGCCGATGAGATTTTTACCGCCCGCGATGTCCACGGCGGTTTTTCCGCCCACGGAGCTGTCCACCTGCGCCATCACGGTTGTGGGAATCTGGATGAAGGGAATGCCGCGGTAGTAAATGGAGGCGATAAAGCCAGCCATGTCACCCACCACGCCGCCGCCCAGCGCCACCACGAAGCTGCTGCGGTCATGGCCTTCTGCCACCATTTCATTCACAATCTGTTCCACGGTGGTGAGGTTCTTGCTCTGCTCCCCGGCCTCGAACACATGCAGCGAGGTGCTGAACCCTGAATCCGTGAGGCTCTGGATGACTTTTTCGCCGTAAAGCGGGTACACATTGCTGTCCGTAATGACGGCGGCTTTTCCGGTCATGCGCAGGCGGCCGGTGAGGTACCCCACGGTGTCCAGTGAGTTATTTTCTACGTGCACGTTATAGGAGCGCGCACCGAGTGACAGGGTGACTGTAGGCATGGGCGGCATTATACGCGCGCGCAGCGTAACCTGCAAGGCTTTATTGTGTACGTTGCCCGGAAAGCGCGCTTGACGTGTGACTAGGCTGTTTGCTAGAATGTGGCCATGGATAACACGCTGGAAAAACTTCTACTGAAAGGCGGCTGGGTGATTCTCTTTTTCATTGTCAGTTTTGCATGGGCTTGGGTGAAGTACACGAAACGCACCAAGAAGATGGTGGCTGCTATTGAGGCGGGGAATGCGGAGCTTCTCCGCGTGGAGGTGAAGAAGCTGCGTTCAGAGCTGCAGGAAGATGATTTTGAGTTGCTTACTACTTTTCTGGAGCTGGCGGTCATTCAGAATCAGCCTGAGTGCATGAAGGTACTGTTGGAACTGGGGGACGCTGCGCGCTTGCAGCTGCGCACCAAGGAAGAGGAGGATGCTGATTTGCTGAGTCTTGCTGTGGAGCAGTCCTCTCCTGAGATGCTGCGCCTGTTGCTCTCAGCCGGTATGAAGCCGGCAGTGGAAGATGTATCGCCATGGATGCGGTGTTGCCTGAAGGGGGACGTAGCTAGTGCACGGGTGCTGGCGGAGTTCGGCGCGGATGTGCTTACGGAGGAACAGAAGGAGGAAAACTGTGGGCTGAGTCCTCTTCATGCCGTGGTGTATGGCTGGTACTACAATCCCAAGGAAGCTGCGGCGATGGTACATTATCTGCTGAACGAGCACGGGGATGACGTGAATGCCGTTTCCCCTGCCGGTAATACTCCGCTGGACCTCGCCTGTGATGAGACGCATGTGGGCTATGAAGGTAATGACGAGCTGCAGCGTATCCTGAAGGCTGCCGGGGGACGCCGCGGTCGCAGCCTGCGAGTGCCGCAGCCGTCTTACGCCGGCCGTGTCTTTGTGGCGGGGACGTTACCGGAGTATGCTCATATATGCGCTGAGCTTCCTGCCGGTGTGCGCGTGACTCCGCATGAGGGGCCATGGAAGGCCAGTACGCTGGCGGATGAGCTGGCATCCACGGCGCTTGCTGAGGATATCATTGCTGATATTCTGACTCACACCGGCTATATCGAAGTTGCGGTGCAGGGGAAACTGTGGGAGGACCCGATAGCTGTGGCCGAGCGCGCTTGCGGTGTGTTGCAGCGCCTTTCAGAGCTGGAAGGTGTGGTGGGACTGCAGTTCCAGCATTTCTACGGGCGCCGCTTCAATGAGGATGAAGACGGCTTCAATCCTCTGAACCTCGTGGAGCTTTGTCCCGGAAAGACGGCGGATGGTACCTGTATCATCGGTACTAATGGTATGACTGCCTACGGCTTGCAGGAGTTTGAAGTCGTGGTGCCGGGTGAGGTAGTGGAGGGGAGAAAGCTTTCTCCGTTCGAGCCGCTCTATACGCTGCTGAAACAGGCTGTGAATGGCACGACCACGCTGGAGGTGAACCATACCCTCACCCTTTGCGGGCTTTTCACCACTCTGGATTGGGGGGAGCACTCTAGCTCTGGTAATACAGGTTTTCGTGTGATTCTCAGTGCTGAGGAAACTCCGGATTCATACTTCCGCGTTATGGATGAGGCGGATGCGTGAGTTTTTTCTGGACAGGGCAGGAGCCCTCTGCTATAAGTAGGAGCGGTATGAAAGACTTTGTGAATCCGTTAGTCCTGCTGATAGTGGTAGCGCTGCTGTCCTTCCGCGTGTGTGGTGTGGGTGAGCCGGATGCCTTGCAAATGTGGCTGCTGGTGCTGTGTGCCACAGCCTTTATTGTGGATAGCGCGTTGGCTGTGGCCAGGGGAATGTCGCGTCGCCCGGCACTCATGAGTGTGGTGTGGAGTGTGGTGTTCCTTATTGTGGGCTGCACCGGCTGGTTAATGGGGAATGCTGATTCCGGCGCCTCGGATGAGGATTATCAGGCGTATCACGCTTTATATGAAGCCTACCGGCAGGGAGGCAATCCGTATGAGGCCAATGCTGATGGGGATTCCCTTTTTGCAATGGCTGCTCACTTGGGGAAGAAGCGTGTAGTGGAGGAGTTGCTGGCCCGCGGGGATATACCCGCAGGGCAGACGGAGGTAGCTGCTTGCCGTGCTGCTGAGGCGGGTAGGGCTGATGTGCTGGAGCTACTGCTGGAAAGTGGAGTGCAGCCGAATGCGAAAGTGGCTGATACCACGCTGCTCTGCGCGGCTGTTCAGAATGGTCAGCGGGTTACCGTGGAGCTTTTATTGCAGGCCGGGGCGGATGCTAATCTGGCGGATGCCGAGGGTACTCCTCCCTTGGTACACGCTGTACTGGCGGATTCTGTTCCGGTGGTGCGCCTTCTCCTGAAGGCTGGGGCGGATGTCAGCCGTACGGATGCAGCCGGGCGCGACCCCCTCAGCTACAGCCGCTCTCCTTCCATGGATTCCGCGCTCACCGCGCCTCCTTCTGAGTGAGGTGCTATGTGCTGCGACAAGACGTTTTGCTGATTAACGAAATCGGCGAGCTTTTATGTGCTCGCCGATTTTTTCTTATCTGTAGGTATTGCAGCGGTTAAGCCAGCCTGCAAGCCAGCGTTGCTCACCGCGAGAAGCGGGGGAATTTGCCACGCGGCGGCGCATAACCTCTGAGGCGGCGCGGGAGAACTCAGCCGTGGCAGCTCGTCCCTGAGGGTAACCTCGCATCTCTTCCAGCACTTGCAGCAGGCCCCATCCTTCACCCTGATAGCGTTCTGTGGGTTTCAAGCCTTCGCCCTTGAAGTTGACGTAATCCACCAGGCAGTACAGCCCCTGAGTGGTGGCGGCTAGTGCTTGATAACGGGCCTGAATAGCCTGCGGGTTGCGGCTGGCCTGCATCATGCGGGGCAGCGCTGCGCGTGAACGCAGAATGATGAACTCCGTCTGCAGCTGTACATGGGCGGCAAGCCAGCGGCGCATGGCATCAGCGCGGCCGCTCCTATCCGCCTGAAAGGCTGCCTTATTCGGCCACGGGGCAGGCCCGCGGAAGTAGGCCGGGACCTGCACGCCGCGGGATGCCGCATAGCGCACAAAGGTCGGGAAGCTTTCATCAAAGGGGCCACTATATCCAGCCGGGTACCAGATGAAGTGCCCTATGCCTAGTGACGGAAAGTCTTCACCGGCGTTCCAGCTTACAAGCCCGGGTACACTCCCGGCGCATTCATTCTGCCATATACGCTGGCCCAACCAGTTGAGGTCTATGCCGTTAAAGTTCGCCGCCGCTGCTGCGCGAGGAGCTTGTGCTGAGCGGTTTGTGGGGTGGTGCGGCTGTGCACAGGCTGTCAGTAGCAGGGGAAGGCAAAGCAGAATGTAACTTTTCATACCTGTCATTCTAGCGCGGAATGCCCGGGGCTGTAAAGCGTGAATTGTGCCTTATTTCGACCTACTGAAAACTTTTTTTGACTTTATGCTTGACATTGATGCGTTGCTGTGGTAACTTGGCGTCCCACCTTGCCGCCGTGCACAATCAGAATATCACATGCCGCGGCTCGGGGAACAACCAATCTCATTCATTTTACTATGGTAGCAATCCGTCTCAACCGTCAGGGGTCCAAGGACCGTCCTTACTACAAAATCGTTGTCGTTGACAGCCGCGCTCGCCGTGATGGCGACTTCATTGAACAGGTGGGTACCTACAACCCCATGGCCGAGGGTGAGAACTACACCCTTGATATGGAGAAGGTTGAAAAGTGGATTTCCAACGGCGCCCAGCCCAGCGAGACTGTGGCTTCCATGATCAAGAAGGCTCGCGCTGCTAAGGCCTGAGCCCACCACTGACCAAAGATTTTCTTGGTTGTTTCTAATTGAGTCTGCTGTACTTACGGGTGCAGCAGACTTAGTTTTTTTCTTTGTTTTGTGAAGTGGGTGCTCGCGTGTGCCTAGCTGAGGCGTTTACAGCTGTTCTGCTGAGCGAGTGCCGGCTGTGGTGAGGACGTATATCAGGGTGGAGTCGTCCGGTTCACTGGTGTGGACCTGCACCAACCCTTTTTGTTGGAGTTGCGCCAGAAGGTGGCGGGTCCTGCTGAAATTCTGCTGTATTTCTGTGCTCAGTTGGCGCAGGGAGCTATGACCGCCTGCTGCAGATAATAGCTTTAGGAGTTGCTGCTGTTCGATTATGGTTAAGGGGCTGCTTTCTGCTTGTTCCGGCTGTAGTTGCCTTTCCGTGGGGTAGTGAGGAGTATTTTTGGGTCAAGCCCAAACATTGTGGAATTTGAATTTTCATATCACGATGTGCCCACATTCAATTAACACTCTTAACCGATAGTTCTGAAAGTTGCGATAGCCATAGGCCCGGCGTTGAATTAATTTCATTTTTCGGTGGAA
>JAZRTR010000007.1:0-31545 GCA_045652085.1 Akkermansia sp. | reverse complement strand
CGGGGCAGGTCTCTCAGCATTCCGACGCGCGTGGAAACGGGTACCCCTGCACGAGCAACCGCTTATCTCTAAAATTAACACACACCACACACAAAACATGAAAAAGACGCTTATCGCTCTTATGGCTCTGGCAGGTGTAGCTGCAGCAGAGACAACTGTAACAACCAATTGGTTGACCTTGCCGACAACGAAGGATAACTTCTATTCCAATGACTATGTATTCACGTTCACGCTCGATGAGTCATTTTCTTTGGCAACAAGTGGTTCTGTTCTCGGTGTTTACTTTGGTACAAGTCCCACATCTGAAGCTGGTGCCTGCGGTATCGTGTTGAGCGAAAGCAATGGTGCCCTGACCCTGTCTGTTGGCCGTGGTAAGACTAGCGAAGCTCCTTCAAACGCTCTGATTGCTAAAGGCACTACTTTCACATTCAATACCTCTTATCAAGCTAGTAACCCCAACAAGGTAACGTTCAGCTCCACGATTGAGACTGGTGTTGCTTACACACTTTCCGTAACGGGCGGGGATCAGGCCATGGCTGCAACTCTTACATGGGATGGGCAGATTGGAACTCCCGAGACTCTCACTTACGCTGGCAACATGGTTGGTGGCAACGCAAACCAATTCATGAACTATGCCAAGAATAACGGCATTGAGGTTGTTACCCCTGCCGTACCCGAGCCCACCACGGCTACTCTGAGCCTTCTGGCTCTGGCTGGTCTGGCCGCTCGCCGCCGTTGTCGCTAAAGCGACTTTGGCGTGGCAAGCGTCGTCGTCGCAAGTAATTGCCGCGCGCAGTTGACAATTCTAAAAAAAAATCGCTGTTCCGAAAGGGGCAGCGATTTTTTTGTGCACGGCACGAGAAGATTCATCATGTCCGATGTTTGAAATTCGAGGCTCTTCGTTATAAAGTGTGGGCATGTCCCATTCCCGCAGTAGAAAACGGAGGCGTTTTTGGCATAAGAGAGAGCAAAAGATATTCAATAGCCCAATAAAAGAATTGAGCATGGAGAACAAACGTCCTACCATGCCCTATATGCTATTAAGGAACTTCAGAGTACACCATACCCGCCCCACAAGTCAAGGTCAAACTTCGTATTGCGAATATTTTGCACCCAATCCCGTAGTATGTCCTCGTTGTGAGGCTCGAGATGTTGCGTTTTACGATCTCTTGGTGAAGTGCCGTAGTGAATGGACGCAATAGCCAGACTGAAGCGATGGTGGCAGCGGGATTTAATGGGTAAGGCCAAGAACCCACGTAGTTATGCCGAAGGCAATGTTACCGATAATCATCACGGGGACATCGATGCACGCAGCTGTGGCGCCTGCTAGGGGGTAAGCGTAGAGAGCGTGCCAGTCCGCATGAGTTTTGCCCAGGCCTTCCCAGTAGAGTGAGTCGTGAGTAATGGGGAAGCAGTTCACCATGACGGGTGTGGCACCCGGTGGCAAGCTTTGAAGGAAGGGGGCATCTTTCAGGGGCTGGGGGGATGCCAGTAGTTCTCCATTCCAAGTTCTGCTGACGTCGCTTTTACGCCAGCCGCGTTGATCGTTAGCACTAGGAAGGATAAGGTGCTCTTCACCCGCGCTTCCCAGAACGCTCAGGCTGATGTTTGGGAACTCATGGCGACTGCGGCAGCGGGTTTGTACGCAGGGCTCGTAGAAGTCATTCCCCACGCGCATGAATTGCACCTGCACAGAATCACGTCTCTGTGGCTGAGAGGGTGGGTTAGTGAGGTGCTCGTAGCGGAGCTCACTGATAGTGGCTTCCTGCCATTCGCCCCATGATTTCGGGATGAGGTAATTCTGGCTCAGGCATGAGCTGAGGCTCGCAACACAAAGTGCAGAGGGAATCAACAGGCTGAGGCGGGAGCAAGGGCGCATCTGAGTGGAAGGACTGTGAGTGGTTCAGGCGTGAGGGTACAAAAAAGCCCCTCTGGTGAGGGGCTTATTGATACGCAGTATAAGATTCGAACTTATGACCCCATCCGTGTGAAGGATGTGCTCTACCACTGAGCTAACTGCGCGTTTGGCTCACTTGGAATGAGTGCGGCGGGATTGTAGCGCGTTTGTTCCCACTTTGCAAGCTTTTTTTTGTGAAATGAGCATTTTTTCGGAAAAATCCGCAAAATGCCGGGGGCGGGTGGCCGGAATGAGCCTGAAAAAGAAAGCCGGGCGCGGCTATGGTGAGCGGCGCCCGGCTATATATATAATAAGAGGTGATACTGAGATTACTTGTTTGCCAAGTGGGCCAGGACGGCATCACGGATAGCATCCAAGCCGGTGCGGAGCATTTCCGGGGATGTGGCGAAGTTCAGTCGCACGCACTGGGAATCTCCAAAGTTGGCGCCGTTATCCAAGTACACGCCCGCCTTCTCACGGAAGAACGCGTGGGGGCTTTCCACGCCAAGGGCGGAGCAATCAATCCATGCCAGGTAGGTGGCCTCCTGGTGGCGGGTCTTCAGCATGGGAAGCTCGCGGGCGATGTAGTCTATCACGTACTGACGATTGGCGCGGAGCGTGCGCAGGAGCTGTTCATGCCACTCCCAGCCGGCGGTGTAAGCGGCGAGTGAGGCGGCATAGGCGAAGACGTTCAGGGTGGGGAGGCTGTGTCCTTGGGTCTTACGGATGGCGGCGCGGAGTTCGGCATTCGGCACGGCCATGTAGGTGAAGCAGATGCCGGCGATGTTGAAGGTCTTGCTGGGGGCGCTGAGCATGACGGTGCGCTGCTGCATGCGCTCGGAGAGGGTGAGGGCGCAGACGTGCTGCTTGTCCTCATCCAGCACGAGGTCGCAGTGGATTTCATCCGAGCAGAGGATGAGGTCATGGCGCTCGCAGAAGTCCGCCACGCGCTCCATTTCCTCGCGGCTCCAGGCGCGGCCGAGGGGGTTGTGCGGGTTGCAGAGCAGGAAGAGTTTCGTGTTCGGGGTGACGGCGGCCTCCATGGCTTCCCAGTCAAATTCCCAGCGCTCGCCTGTATACTTGAAGGGCACGCTGAGCAGGCTGCAGCGGGCGTCCTCATGGCAGTGCAGCATGGGCGGGTATGTGGGGGAGCACACCATGACTTCGTGCTGCGGTTCGGGGCATACAGTGCGGGCCACCAGAGTGAAGGCGGGCACGCAGCCGGGCAGCTCATGCAGCCACTCAGGCGCAGCATTTGTGACGCCGTGCTTCTTCACCAGATAGGTGGTGATGGCGGCGCGCAGTTCATCCGTCATGAAGGCATAGCCATAGAAACGGTGGTTCAGGCGCGCCTGCAGGGCATCCACCACGCAGGGCGGGCTCTCGATGTCCATATCAGCTATACCGAAGGGCAGCGGCCCTTGCAGGTCCCACTTAATGTTGCCGGTTTCGCGGCGGCAATCTGTCGAGGCAAAGCGTATCATAACAGATGGTTCTCAGTTTCGCCTTGATTATACTACCTGTGAGCGAGCCGTCAAGGCGAAAACAGGTGCCCACAGCGGAAAATCAGAAATGAACAGGAGGGAATTTGGAATTACGATTTTAGAATTACGAATTACGAAGTCTAGCTCAGAGCCCCGTTCACGGGTGGAAGACCGGGAGACGAATTATTTGTTACCCACCGGTGGGTAACATGACTAATAAGCACTTCTCATTTATAACGGCGTGCGCGCGCGAATCAAAATGTATTCTTATGTGTAAGGTGCGTGATGAAAACGCGATAAAAAGAAAGGATGAAAAGAAATGTGAAAAGAGATATGAAAAGGCGGAATATGTTATAATAATAGAAGTATGATGTAAGGGATAAAGAGAGGGTAGAATGATAATTATACAGAATGGAGGTATAGAGTATATGATTTAGCGTTAAATTCGCTGCAAGATGAGGGGTGGTGGTGGCTAATTATTAAGCTTGTTTTAGCCTGTAGTTGAGGGCTTGTTTGGAGAGCGGAAGGCTATGGTGGAGGGGGATGACAGCATAAAGAAACAGCCCGCCGAAGCGGGCTGTGTGAAGATATATGGCGGCGTGGTGTGGTCGTTTTATGCGAGCGTGGTGCGCATGGAGAGGGTGGTGAGGAGGGCGAGGAAGCGCGCGTAGTCGTGCTCGCGGTCTGCGGAGACGAGGGCGAACTGGTACTCGCCTTGGCGGGCGTCCTCAGCGGCGGCGTTGTGCAGGCGCAGCTGGATGACTTCCTCGCTGTCCGTCTGGCGGCCACGGAGGCGGGCTTCCAACTCAGCGGAGGGCACGTGGATGTAGATATCCGCATAGGCGCGGCGGATGATGGGATCATCACAAGCGCGGATGGAGGCAGCGCCCTGAACGTCAATGTCCATGACGACGTTCTTGCCCTGGGTGAGCAGGTCAATGATATCCGCCTTCAGCGTGCCGTATGAGTTGCCGTGCACGGTGGCGTGCTCCAGGAACTCGCCGGCAGCGACCTTAGCGGCGAAGGTTTCAGGGGAGAGGAAGTGGTAATCCACGCCATCCTGCTCGCCGGGGCGGGGCTGGCGGGTGGTGCAGGAGATGGAATAGGAGGTGAGGCCATCAGCCTCTGCACGGCGGCAGAGGGTGGTTTTGCCGGAGCCGGAGGGGCCGGAGACGATAAGAAGAGTACCAAGCATAAGGAATTACGAGTTACGAGTTACGAATTGGGATTGAGGGGGCTTATTCGATGTTCTGTACTTGCTCGCGGATTTTCTCGAGCTCGGTTTTGGCGGAGACAACGAGCTGGGCGAGGGCGGCATCATTAGCCTTGGAGCCGGTGGTGTTCAGCTCGCGGAAGATTTCCTGGCAGAGGAAGTCCAGCGTGCGGCCGACGGCCTCCGGTTTGTCACAGATTTTCTCGAACTGGTCCAAGTGGGAAGCGAGGCGGGTGGTTTCCTCGCTCACGTCGCAGCGGTCCGCGAAGAGGGCGATTTCCTTGATAATGCGCTCATCATCAGCGGGGATGGGGAGGCCGCTTTCCTCCAAGCGCTTGAGGAGCTGCTCGCGGTAGTGCGCGGGCACGCCGGCGGCGCGGGCGATGAGCTGCTCGCGGTATTCCCTGAGGGTGCCGATGCGGCGCAGGAGGTCGGCGCGCATGTTAGCACCTTCCTGAGCGCGGAGGGCAAGGAAGGCGGCGAGAGCCTCGCGGATGGCGGGCTCAGCGGCGGTCCAAGCGGTATCCGGCGTGATGTCTGCCTCCGTTTCCTCGCCGATGATGCCGAGGCGCAGGAGTGCATCCAGCGTGATATCCACGCAGTTGCCTGTGGCGGCGGCTACCTCAGCGGTGCAGGCCTGAAGGGCGGCGAGTTTGGATTTATTCACGGTGAGGTTACCGGCGGCGGAGCTGCCAGCCTGGAGGGAGATGGTGATGTTCACTCGGCCGCGGGAGACGCAGCCGGCCACGAGATCGCGCACGCGGGTTTCCAGCTCAGCCCAAGCGCGGGGGAGAGAGATGGCGATTTCTGTTTGTTTGCGGTTCACGCCGCCAATCTCCACGCGGAGGGAGGCGTTATTGAGCGGGGCGGTTGCGGCCCCGAATCCGGTCATGCTGTTCATAAGGGGGATTTTCCGATGATGTCTAGCAGGCGCGAGTCTAGCGCGAGTGCTTCGTTTACGTTGAAATTGAGATCCGAGCGGAGGGCGTCCACGGCGCGCATGCGGCGCAGGAGGTCCGGCACGCTGTGGGCGGTGGCCACGGCGCTGAGCTCAGGGGCGAGGGGCTCTACGTCCGGCGCGTGCGAGGCAAGCAGCACGGCTTGGCCGAGGCAGAGGGAGAGCAGCTCCAGCATCTGGGCGCGCTCACCGAGGTATTCGCTCTCGATGCGCGCATTCGTTACGTCCTTCTGCATGGCCTCCCAGTTCTTAATGTCCGTGCCTTCGGATACGGCTTTGGCCTCAGCTTTCAGGGCGGAGGTGATGCGCTCCGTAATCTCCTCGCGGCGCTTGGTGAGAAGGTTCTGGAAGTCTGCACGCAGGGCGATGGCGGCCACGTCATTACCAATCCGGGGCAGGGCGGCACGCACGGCGGGGAGGAAAGCCTGCTGGGCATTCGTGAGGCGCACACCGCGGCGGGAGTCGCGCAAATCCAGCCTCACGCAGCGGGAGAGGATGGTGGGCAGGAGCTTCTGGGGCAGGGCGGTGATGAGGATGATAAGCGTCTGCGGCGGGGGCTCTTCCAGCGTTTTCAGGAAGGCATTGGCGGCTTCATCCAGCAGGCGGTCTGCCTCATCAATGATGACGAGTTTCGTTTCCCCCTCAGCCGCACGCAGGGCAAGGAAGGGCTCCACGCTACGCACGGCATCAATGGAGATGGTGCGGATTTTGGAGCCGGGGCGCAGCACGCGGCAGCTGGCGTGGTGGAGGTTTTCCAAGGAGTCCGCCCGGGCGCCGTTCAGCTCCGCCGCGAGGGCGAGGGCTAGGCGGTGTGTGCCGGCATCTGCCACGCCGGTGAAGAGGAGGGCGTGAGGTTGGCGGCCGTTGGCACGGGCGTTCTTCAGGAGGGTGTGAGCCTGTTCGTAGGTGAAGGCCATGGCGAGCGTCAGTTTTCAGGGTAGGAGCCGAGCACTTTGAACATGGGCGTGTGATCGTGCAGGACGTGCAGGCAGGTCTTCAGCGGCTCCACGTCTTCATGGCCCTCTACGTCAATGTAGAAGAGGTACTCCCAAGCGGTGTCGCGGTTGGGGCGGGAATCCATGCAGTAGATGTTCACGCCGTGGTTCTTGAAGACGTTCAGCACGTCCACAAGGCTGCCCGCGGTGTGCGGTACGCCGAAGCAGATGGTGGTGCGGTCCTTGCCGCAGGGGGCATTGCGCTGGCGGCCAATGACGGCGAAACGCGTGGTGTTGTCGGACTTGTCCTGAATGTTGGCGTTGAGGATTTTCAGGCCGTAAAGCTCGCCGGCCATTTGGCTGCCGATGGCGGCGGCACCCAGCAGGGCTTCATCCGCGGCGCGCTGTGCAGCTGCGGCGGTGGAAGGCGTGGCCACGAGGGCGGCGTTCGGGTAGTGCTGCAGCAGCCATTCGCGGCACTGACCCAGCGCTTGCGGGTGGGAATAGATGGTGCGGATGTCGGTGCCCTCAGCATTGCTCATCAGGCAGTTCTGTACAGGCTGGTGCACCTGAGCGCAGATGCGCAGCCCCATGGCGCCGAGAAGGTCCAGAGCTTGAGATACCTTGCCGTCCGTGCTGTTCTCAACGGGGACAATGCCGTAGTCCACCTCCTTGCGGTCCACGGCGTGGAAGATGTGATTGAAGGAGGGGAAGGGCACCAGCCCCACGCTGTCGCCAAAGCGGGCTTGTGCCGCCTGGTGGCTCCATGTGCCTTCCGGGCCGAGGTAGCCCACCTTCATGCCGCCTTCTAGGGCGAAGCTCATGCTGACAATCTGACGGTAGACGCTCTGCAGGCCTTTCTCCGGGAGTACGCCGGCATTGTTCGCCATCAGTTTGGCGAAGAGCTTGCTCTCGCGCTCCGGTACGAAGATGTGAGAGTTGCTCCCCTTTTTGATTTCGCCTACGCTGTGCACGCACTGCATGCGCTGCTTCAGCAGCTCCACAATCTGGGCGTCTAGGCGGTCAATCTCTTGTCTCAGCTCGTCTAAGGTCATAACTTGCCGCGCATTCTACCACATCGCCTCCTCTCCTGCAATGCCAAATTCAGCCCGCATGCTTTTTCATTACGCGCGCGGGGCGTGAAGTGATGCTCATGTTGATTGCCGTATGTATCAATATAAAAAGCAGCAAAAATCAAAAAGCGTATTAGGAAAAGACGGAAAAATATATATGAGAATATGCTTGTTAAAAAGTATAAAAATATATTATATATAGCGATACTAAGAAACAATAAAATGCAGAATAAACGAATGATGAAAATATAAGAGATAAGCCCAAAGTAATCTTTTTATCATTCGTCGGCCTCCATCGGCAGAGCAGGTGACTTTGTGTGACCTCTTCAAAAAGTTTTAATTACCGAAAAGCCGTAGGGAAAAGTAGGAAAAAGCACTCTTGAAATTTTGGAGACCAGTTTTTGAGCGAAGGTAGGGTGAGAGGGGCAGATTTTTAAGAAAAGTTGATATTTATATTCCTGTAAACGTACAGGAATATAACGAAGAAATTTAAGTTTTCCTTATCATCTGGTAACGGAATCAAAAATCTCAGAAGGTGCCGATTTTGGGTAAAAATATGAAATTTTGGGTAATTTTAGGTCTTGAAGCTCAGAAAAGTGTGATTTTTAGAGCTTGTGATGGTAGTAAAACGGATTTACCTGCTGAGAACTTGATTTCAAACTCGCCAAAAATAGCGCGAAGGGGCGTCGCCGACAGAGGACAGAATGAGAAAAAATATGAAAAAATGCTTGAAAATAGGCCTTTTTTAGCGAAAAATAGCAAATAATAGTAAAGCAGACTTTATAGCAAAGTAAAATTAAATAAATGGAGCGTACTGGAAAGTGTTTATTGTAAGTGTGTAGTGAATTTGAGTGGCGTTGAGGTATGATTTTCGGTTGAGGGCGGGCTGCTGCGTCTTGAAAAATGGGAAAAAGGGTAGAAAAAGGGGCTGAAAGCAAGGCGCCGAGGGATGAAAGTATTTACAAACGGCGTTACAAATGTTATAACAGAGAATATGAAACGGGCTGTTCGCATGGCAATAATGTCGGCCGTGGCACTTTTTTTAAGTGCCTGCGGGGTACAAATTCAGATGACAACCATTCGCCCGGCGGATGTAGATCTTGGTCGTGGTGCGACTTTGAGTGTGCACAGTCATGGAGAAGGTCGCTATGGCGCACGACTGGCGGAAGCCTTCCGCTTGGAAATTGGGAAGCGCGGCTTTTATGCGTTGGGCCACCATGGCGATGCGGATATCCGATTGTCTAATGTTTATGTGAGTAATCCGCCGCCGCCTCCGAGCCGGCATCGCGACGGCGATCGTAAATCCGAGCGTCGGAGTGCTCCTACTCCGAGATTGAATGCGGTGGTGACGGTGAACCGCCATGGTTATCAGCTGTACCGCCGAGATTACTCCGAGAGTGTGTATGTGGATTCTCATGGACACATGGATATATTTGATGCCTATGAAGATTTCGCGGAAGAGATTATGGATGATTTGACTCCCCGCATGGTGCGGTACAGTGAATACATCACACCGGATGAAACTAACCCGGCGCTGGAGCAGGCGGCCCGTGCATGCGCCGCGGGGAATTGGGCGCAAGGTATAGCTCTGGCTCGGAGTGCGCTGAGTGTAAATCCCGGTTGTGCTGAGGCTTTTTACCTGCTCGGACTCATCGCCCGTAATGAGGGTGATTATGAGGAGTCTGATAACTGTTTTGCCCAGGCTTATTCATTGCAGCCCATCAGCAAGTATGCTTCTGCTCAGAATGATAATGCCCGCCTGAGACATGATGAGGCTCGGGCTTATCACCAGATGAACCGCTGAAGCGGCGGATAATGAGTTTCTGAAACACCCGAGAATTATCCCGGAAAAAGTTCAGCCCCCGCGTGTCATAACGCGCGCGGGGCTTGCTTTTTTTTGTAATCCGTGTAAAATAGGCATTCCTAAAACATCAACCCATAACTAGCAATGAGCGACAAAGTATTATTCTTCGACACCACCCTGCGTGATGGTGAGCAGTGCCCCGGAGCTTCCATGAATCTCCGCCAGAAGCTGGAGGTAGCACGTCAGCTCGAGAAGCTAGGTGTGGATGTGATTGAAGCCGGCTTCCCCTGTATTTCTGATGGTGACTTCGAGTCCGTGCATACGATTGCACGCACGGTGAAGAAGTGCCGCATCGCCGGCTTGGCCCGCTGCGTGGAAAATGACATTCGTCAGGCTGCTGCTGCTGTGGCACCTGCCGGTGATAGAGCACGCATTCACGTTTTCTTGGCTACGAGCCCGCTGCACCGCGAGTTCAAGCTGAAGAAGAGCAAGGAAGAAATTTTGGAGATGGCCGTGGCCGGTGTGAAGCTGGCCAAGAGCTTGGTGAATGATGTGGAGTTCTCCGCTGAGGACGCCAGCCGCACCGAGCACGATTATCTGGCTCAGGTGGTGGAGGCAGTTATCGCTGCCGGTGCCACGACTGTGAATATTCCTGATACCGTGGGCTTCACCACACCCTCTGAGTACTATACCATCATTAAGTACCTGAAGGATAATGTGAAGAACATCGATGACGCTATCATCTCCGTGCACTGCCACAATGATATCGGCATGGCTGTGGCAAACTCACTTGCCGCCGTGCAGGCCGGTGCCCGTCAGGTGGAAGGCACCATCAACGGTATTGGCGAGCGTGCTGGTAACACCGCCATCGAAGAAGTGGCCATGGCGCTCTCTACTCGTCCCGAGCCCTTCGGCTTTGAAACCGGTAGCAAGCCCCACAACCTGAACACCCGCGAAATCGTTAAGACCAGCCGCGTGGTGGCTCGCATGAGCGGTATGCTTGTGCAGCGTTCCAAGGCTATTGTGGGTGAGAATGCCTTTGCTCACAGCTCCGGCATTCACCAGCATGGTATTCTGGCTAAGCGCGAAACCTACGAAATCATCGACCCGGTGGAAGTGGGTTGGGGTGAAACGGAGCTTCCGCTTACGAAGCACTCCGGCCGCGCTGCTGTGAAGGCTCGTTTGGAGAAGCTCGGTCACACGCTTTCCAATGATGAGCTTACGGCTGTCTTTGAACGCTTCAAGAAGGTGGGCGACAGCAAGAAGTTCGTGTATGATGACGACCTTTCTTCCCTGGTGGATGACTCCCTCGACACGACCAACGGCGTGTGGAAGATGTCTCACATTCAGTTCATTGGCGGTGATTCCGCTCGTCCTACAGCTACCGTCACCCTCGTGAAGGATGATGAGGAGTTTACGGACTGCGCCATCGGTAACGGCCCGGTGAACGCCTGCTTCAAGGCTATCGATCGCATCACTCAGACACACGGCGAGCTTGTGGATTACAATGTGCGCGCTACCTCCGTGGGTCAGGATGCTCTGGGTGAGGTGAGTGTGAAGGTGCAGTTTGGTGATTGCGAGGAGACGAAGCCTATCTCCGGCAAGGGCGCTGCGACGGACGTTATTGAGGCTTCCGCCCGCGCTTACCTGAATGCAGTGAACCGTAATCTTACCTTTAACGCGCTGGGTATCAGCGGGAACTGATGCTGCCTGTCAAAATCATCGTAGGTCTGGGGAATCCCGGCCGTGAGTACGCGGAAACCCGCCATAATGTGGGTTTCATGGTGCTGGATTTGCTTGCTGCTCACTTTGGTGCCGAGTGGAAAGTGGATAAAGCCCGCAAGGCGGAACTGGCAGCCGGTCCCGGCGTTCTGTTGGTGAAACCGCAGACGTACATGAACTCCTCCGGTGAGAGCGTGGGCCCGCTCATGCGCTACTACAAGTGGGAGCCGGAGCAGGTGTTCGTGATTTATGATGATATATCATTCCCTGTGGGAGCCTTGCGGCTGCGCGCCGGTGGCTCCGCAGGTGGGCATAATGGCATGAAGAGCCTCATTGCTCACCTTGGTACTGAGAAGTTCCCCCGCCTCCGTGTGGGTATCTCGGCGCCGGGGTGCAAGCAGATGGTGAGCCATGTGCTCGGCAAGTTTGCGCCGGATGAGCGCCCCCTTCTTCAGGAGGCGCTCACCCGCTCCGCTGCTGCCACGCTGATGACTCTTTCTCAAGGTTTTGACGCTGCAGCTAATCAGTTTAACGTCAAGAAGGAAAAGAAGAAGAAAGAGAAGCCCACACCCGCTGAAACGGCTGAGCAGGCGGCGGATAATTCGGCACCCGAGGAGGCTTCTTCCTCCCCTTCTGCTGAGGCCTGATAACTTGTTGACCGGACTTGCCGGTGCAGAAATGCGCGGCGGTGGCACACTTGTGGCTTGATATGGGGAAGGTTAGAGAGTAAGATACGTGCCATGAGTTCAAAAGTGAGTAATGAGCAGCTGGAAATGGTGCGCCGCTGGGCAAGCTATGGCGTGGACCTGAACGGGATTCAGAAGAATTTGGCCGCTGAGTGCGGCGTGCACATGACCTATATGGATGTGCGCTTTCTGCTGCTTGATCACGGCATTGAGATAGCTCGTCCGCAGCCGAAGCCCGCTGAGGCCCCTGCAGCCGCCGCTCAGCCGGAAAAGCCTGCACAGCCCGCTGAAGCCCCTGCTGAGGCGCCTGCTGCCGCTTCTCCCACAGCTGCTGTGAAACCCACTGTGACGCTGGATGACCTTCAGCTGCCCGGCACTCTGCTTTCCGGTAAGTGCAGTTTCCCGAGCGGTACAAATGGCTCTTGGCAGATTGATACCATGGGCCGCTTTGGTTGGACGGAGCTCAATGGTACACCCACTCCGGTGGAGCTTCAGGCCTTCGAGTTTGAGCTGCGCCAGATTCTGAGCCGAATGTAATCCGGCAGGGTTGACCTGCGGATGGCAGATAAAGCTTGACCTTACGGCTGCAAATCGGTACGATGACAGGGATGAAGAATACCCTGCTGATGAGTGCCTTTGCAGCCGCTTGTATGTGTGCGTATGCGATTGAACCGCAAGGCGGTGAGGTTGGTCTGCTGGCCAAGCCGGATAATGCGGTGATACGAGCGCTTGCGGCCGCTGAAAACTTTCCCACAGCCGGGTGGTATGATGGAATGTACCACTCGCTCTGGGCGGAGAAGCGCAGTGTGCCCGCTGCGGATGTGGCGCAGATTTATTATGCCCTGGCTGATACAGCGCCTGAAGGCTCTGAGTGGATGGGCTGTGTGAGGGATTGGACCACGGATGCGGCGGGGGATGTCCTGCTGTTTTATGTGGATGGCATGGGGAATTGGGTGAGTGGGTATTTTGTGGTTTATCGCCGGAATAGCAGGGATGAATTTGAGTATACCTGCACCGTGCAAACCGGTTCCGAAATTGGAAAATGGGCTCCGGAAGTGCAGTTTTCCACCACCGGATTTACGCTCACTTACGTGAATGATGAGGATGTTCCCTCAGTTCAGCATGCCTTTGAGTATGGTCGGCCTGAGCCATTTTTCGTGCGAGCTCCGGATTTCAATGTGGGTATCAGTCGGCCGAATGAGCGCGGTGAGCGAATAGTCCAGAATGCTCTCACGGAGAATGACTCCGTATGCCTCTTTAAGATATGCCGCGGGGTACAGAGTTATTACTTGCGTGGGGAGGATGGCGAGCCGTATTATCTGCCGGAGCGTGTGCAGATGTCTACTCTGCGCTGGTTATCTGATAATCGCTTCGTGGTTTCTTCCCTTGAAGGAGAGCGTTCCTACATTTGGCAATTGCTGCCGGGGAACAGGATTCGCCCCGCTTTCTGAAGCCTAATCTCCGAAATGTGAAGAGACCTGAATGATTGCTCATTCAGGTCTCTTCGCGTATGGGGCAGCTGCTCAGCTGAGCTGCTGCGTATGTTTTACAGAATGTTAGACGGACGCTTAGCATCGGCTGCGGGGTTCGCCTCTACCGGTACCAGAGTCGGAATCGGCATGGGGTCAGCAGCGGGTGCAGGAGCGGGTGCCGGAGTCGGAGCCGGTGCGGGGGCCGGAGAGGCAGCGGAAGCCGGAGCCGCGGAAGCTGCCGGGGCAGGGGTGGCAGGAGCGCTGGGACGAGTCGGCTCAGGAGAGGTGTAATATACCTCGCCATCCAGAGAAGCGCGGTAACGGCCACCGGGAAGAATGGTGATGCCGATGGTGCGGCCTGCATAGTTTGCGGGCGGGTCTACCTTGTAGCGGCGAAGCTCAGGAGCATTGGGCTTATCAGGGTCACGGATAACCACGGTAAGACGGCCGCTGATGGGGCGTGCCTCAGAGGGAGGCGTGCTCAGGTTTGCACCGGCAAACATGTAACCGACGGGGAAGACGTTGTCAGAATCGTCAAACACCTCCACGAACAGACGACCGGTGGTGCCGTTCGTCAGCTGAAGTGCGTAATTAGCACCACCGCCTACAGCAGTGGGTTGCGGTGAGGTGGGGCCTGCGGGAACACCGGCTACTGCACCCATACCGGGCTGAGCCTGACCAACAGTGGAATAGCCGGGGGCGGGAGCCACCTGCTCTGTATAAGCCGGCTGGGCAGGATGCTGGAAGGCCATGGCCTGACCTGTCAGCGGATCTGTATAAGTAGTAGCTGTAGGCTGGAGGTAGCCATGCGGAGTGGTATACGCTGTGGGCTGAGCGTAAGCGGGGGCAGAGACATGAGGCTGTGCTGTGGGCACAGTTGTGTACTGGCCGTACGGGTTAGCAGGCTGGGCCTGAGGGTACGCTGTAGCGGGCGGGCTGCTGAGGCCCGGGTAATGCATGGGAGCGCAGGCTGATAAAAGGAGAGCGGCGCCTGCGGCGAGTATAATGGAGCTCTTCATGCGGCGAAGTCTACCACAGTTTGTGTCATAATGCAAGTGTTTATTGCCATTTAACTGTAAAAAAATGATAATTATCCGCTTTATGGCTTATATTTTGCTTGTCAAGTCGCGATTTAGGGTGTAGAATGGGGCGTCCTCTTATAGCCGATTGATTCGGCGAGTGGGGCATTTAATCCGTATATCACGTCATATAGATATGAAAGAACTCAAAGGTGCATGCATCATCGGCCAGTCCGGCGGTCCTACCGCTGTGATTAACGCCAGCGTACTCGGCGCTGTGCAGACCGCTCTCAATTCTCCCCAGATTACCCGCGTGCTGGGTGCCGCTCACGGTATCACAGGTGTGCTTAATCAGCAGCTTTACGATATGGGTATGGAAGACCCCGCAGAGCTTGAGCTGCTCAAGTTCACGCCCTCCTCTGCTCTGGGTACCTGCCGCTACAAGATGAAGGATCCGGATGTGGATCCCACCGATTACGAGAAGATTCTCGAGACCTTCAAGAAGTTCGACGTGCGCTACTTCTTCTACAACGGTGGTAACGACTCCATGGACACCTGCAACAAGATTTCCAAGTTCATGCAGAAGTCCGGTTACGAGTGCCGCGTGATGGGCATTCCCAAGACCATCGATAACGACCTCTTCGGTACCGACCACTGCCCCGGTTTCGCTTCCGCTGCTAAGTACATCGCCACTTCCTGCATGGAGGTGCAGCACGACGCTTCCTGCTACGACACCGGCATGATCACCATCATCGAGGTGATGGGCCGCCACGCCGGTTGGCTTACCGCCGCCAGCGCTCTGGCTAACTACGCTGGTGCTGGTCCTGACCTCATCTACCTCCCCGAGGTGGACTTCGACATGGAAAGCTTCCTTAATGACGTGGAGAAGCGCTACAATGCCACCAGCAAGTGCCTTGTGGTTGTTTCCGAGGGTATCCATGACTCCTTCGGCCAGTTCATCTCTCAGGCCAAGACCAACAGCAACGATGGCTTCGGTCACGCTCAGCTGGGCGGCCTTGCCAACAAGCTTGCTGAGGTTGTTCGTGAGCGCATTCCCTCCGCTAAGGTGCGTGCCATCGAGCCCTCCCTGCTGCAGCGCTGCGCCACTCACCTGGCTTCCACCACGGACGCTCAGGAGGCCTACCTCGCCGGCAAGACTGCCGTGCAGGCTGCTGTGAACGGCGACACCGACAAGATGGTTGCTTTCGAGCGTAATGACCTGTACGGTCAGTACGTGTGCAACACCAAGCTTCTGCCCCTTGAGAGCGTGGCTAACTTCGAGCGCAAGGTTCCCCGCGAGTGGATCAACGCTGCCGGTAACGGCATCGAGCGCGCCTTCATCGACTATGCTCTGCCCCTCATTCAGGGCGAGACCGGCATGAAGACCGTTCAGGCTCTGCCCCGCTTTGCCCGCCTTCGCAAGGTGCTTGCTAAGCCCTGCTGCTAATCCCGGCTGGCTTTGCTCAATAGCTAAACTTTACGGCCCATGCACCACAAGGTGCATGGGCCGGTTTTTTGTTGAGAAGAATCTGGGAGGATGGCTAATAATCCGCCCTTTTAGAACTGAACGACTTGATCAAAGCGCCTCTGAATGTCAAAGCGGCGCTCCATGAGCTTCCATAACTCCCTGTGCAGGCTGCGTGAGCGTACGGGAGAGCAGCCCTGAATGTGCACCCCGAACTCTTCAGCCGGGCAGGTGGAGACAGGCAGGCGGTGGGAGCCGCAGCGCAGCTCATAGCTCTGCCAGTAGTCCAGCGTGCCGCCGTGTTCCACTGTGGTGCTTTCTTCCGCAAGTTTGCGGAGAGTCTCCGGGGATAAGGAGCCAATGCTTACCCACTCTCCCTCTTCCTCAGCCGGAGAAACGCACCAGGGGAAGCTACCATCGTCTTTCCGCCGGGGAGCGAGGAAGTATACCTCTGCCGGTGTTTCCGCGCTCAGGAAGGGCTCCAGAGCGTTTCTGAGGCTTGTTTGCTGCTCTGAGCTCATGGGAAGGAAGCGGGCTTCACCATCCATGATTGGGGGCAGCTCTACGGGCTGCGGCTTGTTCGTGTGACAAGCCGCCAGCCCAAGACTGAGGAGAATGACGGGAATGAAGGTGCGCAGCATGGCGGGCTTACTTTTTGTGTACGAAGATGACTTCGTATGTGTACTTGCCCTCCTGCTGCGGAGCGGTGAAGTAGACTCTGTTGCCGGTGGTGGGTGCGTTGAAAATGCGCACATGATCATTCGGCGTCTCGATGGGGGTGGCGCCGTTCACCGCGCATTCTGCAGTGCCGACCACGATAATCCTCTCCGTATTCGGGGGCAGGGGAAGGCTAGTGGTCATATTAGCCCTGCCATTATTGAAGAAGGTGGTGAGGTCAGAATCCGTAAGTGTGGAGGGATCGAGATCAGCCTGATTGGCGGGCAGGCCGAGGCGGAACAACGTGAGCTTAACCTCTCTGGCGCTATCACTTGTATTCGTAAGGCGCACGGAGATAACGGGAACTTCCGGTAAGGCTTCCCTCTCCAGATAGAGGCGGTTATTCACCGTTCTGCCGCGTACGGTCGTGGTGGTGCCGTCCGCCAGAGTGAGGGTGATGGTAGCCCAAGAATCCAGCTGAGCGTTTTCGAGGTTGATTTCCAGCGTTTCGGGGCGGATTGTGGCAGGGATATCCAGCTCGATGTACTCGCCGGGGTTCATGGTGAATACCTCCATGATACGGGAGAGGCCGATGTGGTTATCATCCTGGAAAGGTCTGATGCCGGGTGCCTGTGCCAGATTATTGGTGGAGCAGGGGGGCAGCGTGCGGTTGATGGCGAACTCGCAGATGGCGGCCCAGCGCTGCAGCGGCTCAGTAATGCGGTAGCGCACCATGCGTGCTAGCACGGGGGCATGCTCCAGATTCAGCACGATGGTGCTGCCGCCGGTGGGCTCGCCCACGGGTGTCCAGTTCTCGCCGTCATCGGAGATTTCAAACTGACCCATTCTCAGCGTATCTCCGGGGCGGGGGCCGCCGGTCACCATGACTACATTGCGGATGTCGGTGGGTTCACCGAAGTCCAGGCAGTACCAGTCACCTGCTTTCTGGCGGCGGTCAGAGGACCAGAAGCTGCGCAGGTTGCGGTCCGAGAGGCTGTAGCTGTCAGCGAGGGCGGGGCCGCCGTTTGTGATGAACTTGGGACGTACGGAGTTGCGGCCTGCGATTTCTGCGTAAATCACGTTGTTGAGGTAGCGCAGGGTGTTTTGCATGGCGGGAGTCATGCAGTACATGGCCACCTCGGTGTCTTTCAGGTAGAGGGTGCCGTTCGGGCTCCACTCATCACGCAGGGTGTTTTCCATAGCAGCGTTCAGATCCACAGCATTCAAGAAGCGGGCTATGCGGGTGTTTCTATCAGCGCTGAGGATGGCATCCATAGCGGCTTGTCCAGCTTGGCCGGCGAGGATGAACTGCGTAATCCAGGGCTGGATGTCCTGCTGAAGGGCGGAGATGCCATCTGCATCCATAAGTGTGCGGCCGGCCTGTTCCATGCGGGAGAACTCAGCGCGCAATGTGGTGGCTGCAGCGGAATCCGGGCGGTTGGCGGCGAGGGATTGGGAGTATTGCTGGGCAGGGGCGTGCATCTGCACGGATTCTTCACGGAAGTAACCGTGGCCGTTCGGCAGGAGGTAGGAGTTGTGGTCACAGAAACACTGCATGGCCTCTGCGCAGGTGGGATACAGGCGTGCGATGCCGGCTCTCCATGAGTGGTCAGACTCAAAACCGGTGATGTTCCAAGTGTAATCCGCTACGCCGAAGAGGCCTACCTTGCTGGCCTCAGCATGTTCCATGGGGTTGGCTACGAAGCCGCTCATGGAGCTGCGCATCTCAGGCTCTGTGCCGAGGCCATACGTGCGGCCCATGGAGATGCGGCTGCGCTTGAAGTCATTGCAGGGCCAGTTCCACCAGATGAAGGTGGGGCGCTGTACGTGCTGATTCACCCAGCGCTGGCCATCCAGCGTGATGTCATGCACTACGGTGTCGCCCGTCCACATCACAGAGATGGAGCGGTCCAGCCCGCTGCCCAGAGTTTGCAGGAAGCGAGCATTCGTCCATGCGCGGTTGTAACCGGTGGGGCACATGATGAGCGTCTGGTTGACGTCCGGGTGGCGGCGGATGAAGTTTTCCAGAATGTAGTTGCAGAGCTGTACCTGACGCTCAGCGCGGCCGATTTCGCCGCTGGAGTCATCCACGAGTACGCCGAAGTCACGCACGCCTAAATCATACATGAGCTGTAGCTTGTGGCAGAGGGCATCCAGCTGGGTGCGGCCTCCGTTCTGGTCCCATTTAACGGTGTTAGCGGGGTGAATGGCCCATACGAAGCGCACATGGTTGCGGCGGGCGTGCTGCACGAGGTTGCGGATTTCCTCTGCCTTATCCTCGGGGTAAGGCTGGTAGCAGCCGAGGCCGTGGTGGTAGGGGTCATCCTTCGGGGCGTAGATGTAGGTGTTCATCTTGTTACGCCCGTAGAAATCAAACTGGGAGAGGCGTGCCTCATAGCTCCAAGGAGCGCCATAATAGCCTTCTACTGTGCCGCGGAAGGGGAGATCCGGCCAGTCAATGATGGTGCCGAGGGGGAGTTCACCCTGTACCGCTACAGCCGGCAGCGGCAGGCCCGGGAAGGGGTCAGCCTGTGCATTCTGAGCGCCCTCCACGCCGTTGAGCATCTGGCTGATGGTCTGTTTAGCGTAAAAGGCGGCCACCTCGCTGTTAGCCCACACAGTGAGGCAACCGGGGGTGACTTCCAGAGCGTAGGCTCCTTCATTATCTGCGGGCAGGCGGTCCCACATGCCGCCGGTGCTGTCAGCCTTGCGCATGTTTACCTGCACTTGCTGTACATGGGTGTAGGAGTCCTGCAGGTTCACCTGCTGGGGCTTGGGGAAGATATCAGGTATGGCAGCTGCAGCCAGAGTGGCGCTGCCCAGTATCAGACCGGCAATCAGTATGCTTTTCTTCATGATGTCAGTTTGGTTAAAAGGTTTTCGAGTTCTGTGAAATCTGTTAAGCGGTATTCGGGGGCCAGCGCGAGGCAGGCGGCTTCATCCGCGGCGGCATTGCTGCCCCAAGCCGCATTAATGATGCTCACGCCTACGCTGTGGCAGAGGCTGATATCGCTCGGGGCGTCACCTACATAGATGATTTCCTCCGGGCCGAGGTTCCATGCCTCCATGGCACGCTTCAGGTTATCTGCCTTGCAGTTGTAGTATGGGTCGCCATAGAGCTGCAGGTCAAACACGCCGCTCATGCCGTATTTTTCCACGGTGGGTACGGCGGTATAATGCTCTTTTCCTGTGAGCAGTGCCAGCTTAAGTCCGCGCTCCTTCAGGCGCCACAGTAAATCTGCCGCGCCGGGGAAAGCTGCGGGTGCCAGCTCATCATGCCGTTCACAGTACACACGCACGAATGTGGCGATGGGAAGCTCAGGGGCATCCGGATTGATGTTAAGCAGGCCTCCCAGTACCCCACGGTCACTCAGGCCGAAGTAGCTGACTACTTCATCGGCAGAGGGGGTGCGCCCACTAACTTCCTGTGTGGTATGGCGATAGGACTCAATGCAGAGCTGAAGCGTATCGCCCAGCGTGCCGTCCATGTCGAATATGATTCCCTTGAGCATATTTGTGCTTCCCTGTATTCTACCAGCCTATCCGCCTCATGGCAAGCTGTAAGTATGACAACTGCTCAGCCAAGAAGCTTTTCCGGTATATAAAGGTACGCGCCTTTTGCTGTATTTCTTTCAGCAAAAGGCGCGAGAAAGGTGAAAATGTGCGCTCAGATGAGTTCGTTGAGCACGATATCAGGGTTAGCAAAGGGGTAATGGTAGCTCTCAAAGGAGGTGCCGAGCCCCACGTTGCTCCAGTAATCCTGCATGCGGGCGGGCGGGAAGATTTCGTCCTTATCCGCTATGTAGGCTCGGTGCCAAGTGAGGTGGGGTGCGGAGTTCGCTTTGGCACGTTCGGAGAGGTTGATAAGCTCTGCCACCTTTTCATCTGCCGTGCGGTCCGGGAATGGGCCGGTGGGGATGTAACGCCCATCTGCAGCATCGGCTGAGGATGCAAAGCTGTTTTCTCCACCGTTTTTGGCTATGCTTTGCATACTGCGCAGCACGACTTTCAGGCGCATACCCCAGCGGGCATCCACGGGATAGGGGGTGCCGTTCAGTGCGATGGCGCGGTGCAGGGGGAGCTCCCGACAGCTCTGCTCTGCAACCCACACGCCGAAGGACCATGCAAAGAGGTAAATGCGCCTGTAGCGTGCAAAATCCTCCGCCTTCATCACCTCAGGCTCACCGGTGTGATTATGGCAGGCCAGAATATCAAAACCGGGAGGGGTAATGTGGTATACCGCGTTCGGGGTGGCTGCCCAGCCAAGCATGAAAATGATGACGTCTTGATTTTCAGCGCTTTGCCTGAGCCAGTACTTATCCATGGCGGAGAAGGATTAATTTTCGCTGTATTCTGCCCAGCTGGAGGACGTTTCCCATACACGCACGCGCTCGAGCTTCACGCAGTCACGCACCGGGTAGGAGGTGCCGATGCCTTGGGTGGCATTAGCCAGCGCGGCCTGAGCAAAGCGGAAGACGGTATGGGCAATGGCTTCGCTGGTGGGGTCCTGGCGGTCAAAGGGGATGATGCGCTCGCCGTAGATGCGGCGGAACTCATCATAGTGCGGGTCTTCCGTGTTCATGCAGAGAGAGTGGTCAAACTGCTCCAGAAAGCTGCCCAGCATTTCCTTAATGGCCTTGAAATCCAGCACCATATCATTGGCATCCAGCGTGGCAGCGGCAAACACCAGCTCCACGCTGCGCGTGTGACCGTGCGGGAAGGCACAGCTACCGGGATGCTTGGAGAGCAGGTGCCCGCTCTCCAATTCTATGGTTTTGCAGATGCGGTACACGGCAGAAAATCAGCAGACGGGGGTGACACCCTTCTTCAGGATGATGTTACCGTACTTGGCTGTCTCACCGGTGACCACGACAGCGTAGGCCTTTTTAGCGCGTTCATAGAAGGCATAACGCTCTTCGCGTTCAATCTCGCCATCATAGCCCAAGGCAGCACGGT
The DNA here is from genome assembly GCA_045652085.1 of Akkermansia sp. Lineage (GTDB taxonomy): Bacteria > Verrucomicrobiota > Verrucomicrobiia > Verrucomicrobiales > Akkermansiaceae > Akkermansia. The sequence goes on along the minus strand of JAZRTR010000007.1, from coordinate 10,204 downwards.
ACTTTGCTTCCACGGAGGGATCCAGAGTATCACCGGGTACGGCTTCCATCATGATGACGGGTGTGGCGTAAGCATCAAGCTCAAAGAGGGGGATGATGCCGGCAAGCAGCGTATCCACCCCCAGACCATCAGCGCGCACTACGGTGCTGTTGAAGGTGTGACCCGGGAAATGGGCATCAGAGAACACAATCTCATCACCATGGCCCATCTCGGCCAGGATTTTGAGAAGCTCGGGGGAGATGACGGGGGAAATTCCTTTTAACATGGTGCCGCCATAGTAACACGAAAGATATGAGTTGGCAATCATAAATGCGAGAAAACAGTGATAAGATGGGATAAATACTTGCAAAGAGCGGTAAAAATGCTAAGATGTTTTTGTCGTACGGATTTCCGTGTTTGTTGGATGATGTTCGACGGATAAATTTCTCTGATAAAACTTATACTGAAAATGACAATGATGAAAAACAGAACTGCGTTGATGGTGATGCTGGCTCTTGGAATGACAGCAGGAATGACTTCCTGTTCCTCGATGTCAGATGGCACAGTTACCCGCGTGCAGGGCACGGCTATTGGCGCTGCCGCCGGTGGTGCTGTGGGTGCTGGTATCGGTGCTATAGCTGGCCGCGGAGAGGGCGCAGCCATTGGCGGTGGTGCCGGTGCTTTGATTGGTGGTATAGTCGGTTATTTATGGGGGGACTCAGTAGCCAGAGAAAAGGAGGCATTTGCAAGCACCGAGGAGTATATTCGCGCAAACTCTCGTGTGCTTGATAGTCGTATTTCTGAGCTCCGTGAAATGAACTCTTCACTTTCATCTGAAATTGCTACACTGCGCCGAGAGAATCGCCGCCTTAGTGCCGCTGAAGCCCAGAGTCGTGTGCGTCAGGCGGATGAATGCATTTCTAGAGTAGATTCTGATTTGGCTGAGCTGCGCCGTACGGCTCGTACCGCTAAGGGGGCTGAGCGTGCTTCCATGAACCAGCGTATTGATACTCTGGTGGCTGAGCGCGCACAGCTTCGCCGTAACAGGAAGGCCATCAATGATTTGGCCGCTCGATGATGCGCCAAAAACATAAACCGGAATAATTCATATGAAGAAACTGATTTTAGCTGTATCATTTCTGGCTGCTGCATTTGTGAATACTGGGTGTGAGCTTACAGGTGATCCCACCCAAGGCGGTATCTTCTGGTCTCCCACGAAGGCTGCGGAGCGTCAGGAGCAGCTCCTTCAGGAGCAGAGAGCTCGTGAACAGGAGCTTCAGGATCTTAATCGCCGTAATTCCAGCCTGAGGTCCACGCGTAGCAGTCTGCGCTGAGGCTTCTCGGTTAGGGGAGTATCATATTTCGCACACCATGTGGCAATTTCGCCACATGGTGTGTGGCTTTTTATTCACAGGGGAAAGCGTGCAAAGTGCTTTTTGAAATGTTAAAAGGGTGTCAGTTATGAGTACGATGTACATGATAATGCTGGGCATCCTGCTGCTACTGGCGATATATGATTTAGTTGTGGGAGTCTCGAATGACGCAACGAACTTCCTTAACTCCGCAGTAGGGAGCAGGGCCGCGGGGCGGCGTACGCTGATAGCCGTTGCAGCGGTAGGCGTGCTGATAGGTTGCAGCTTCTCCACGGGGATGATGGAGATAGCGCGCAAGGGGGTATTTGTGCCGGGGATGTTCGGTTTTGAAGAAATAATGATACTTTTCCTAGCGGTGATGCTTACGGACGTCATCCTGCTGGATTTGTTCAACACGCTGGGTTTGCCTACCTCCACCACAGTATCACTGGTATGTGAATTGCTGGGTGCTGCAATGGCTGTGGCGTTATTCATTATGGGGCGTGACCCTCTGGCTGCGCAGCAGCTGAGCGCTTATATCAATACGGCTGAGTGCTTCCGCATGATAACGGGTATATTCTGTTCCGTGATTGTGGCCTTTACTGTGGGCTGTGTCGTGATGTGGATTTCACGCCTGCTTTTCAGTTTCCGGTATCACAGGGCGTACCGCAGTATCGGCGCTCTTTGGTGCGCGCTGGCACTTACTGCCATTACCTACTTTGCCGTCTTTAAGGGACTGAAGGACAGTACCCTCATCAGCAAGGATATGCTGGCCCTTCTGGATGAGAATCTGGCAGCGGCCACGGCAATATCCTTCGCCTTTTGGCTGGTGGTATGTGCGGTGTTACAATATGTCCTTAAGGTAAATACGCTGAAGGTATCCGTGCTGGCCGGTACGGGTGCGTTGGCGCTGGCTTTTGCCGGTAATGACTTGGTGAACTTCATCGGCGTGTTCATGGCGGCGAAGGATGCGTACTTCGTGGCATCAGATTATGTGGCAGCCGGTGGTGAGCTGAGCACGCTGAAGATGGTGCAGCTGGGCGAGCCTGTGCAGGTGAACGTGCTTTGGCTTCTGGCTGCCGGTGTGGTGATGGTGCTCTCTCTGGCCTTCTCTCGTAAGGCCCGCTCGGTGATAGATACCGGCCTGAAGCTTTCGCAGCGCAGTACTGTGAGCAAGGAGCGCTTCGGCTCCTGCCTGCCGGCTCGTGCCGCTGTGCGTTACGCACTGGGCGCTGTTCGCTTGGTGAGCCGCATTACTCCGGCCCCTGTGGCGCGTTTCGTTGAGGCTCGTTTCCGCCCGCTGGAAGCCGGTGAGGATGAGGGGCTGGCCTTTGACCTCATCCGTGCTTCGGTGAATCTGACGGTGGCCGCGTTGCTTATCTCATTGGCTACGAGTATGAAACTGCCGCTTTCCACCACTTATGTAACCTTCATGGTGGCTATGGGTAGCTCATTGGCAGACCGCGCGTGGGGGCGTGACAGCGCTGTGTACCGTATTACCGGTGTGCTGGTGGTTATCGGTGGCTGGTTCCTGACGGGAATTGGCGCCGTAACGGCTGCATTCGTGACGGCTATGGTCATGATGTATGGTGGTATCTGGGGGATTCTGCTGATGCTGGTGGTGGCCGCGGCCATTCTGGTGAAGAATGCGCGCATGCACAACCTCCGCAAGGCTGAAGTGCAGATAATAGATTTGAGCGATGATGATGCTGTGCGTGAAATGGGTGTAGCGGCGGCAGACCGCTTGGCTGTGGTGATGGATATTTACCGCGCTACTGTGAATGCTCTGCTGCGCGAGGACCGCAGTGGTTTGAAGAATCTGCGCCGGAAGGCACGAGAGCTGGCTCGCACGCTTCGTGCGCTGAAGGAGGACGGTATTCTGCCCACTATGCAGAGCATCAATCCGGAGCAGGCAGACCGAGCTCAGATTCTCTTCCGGATTAATGAGAGTAGCCTTGCCGTGGCTGAAAGCCTGCTGCTTATCGTGAAGAGCAGTTACAAGCACATTGATAATAATCACGCCGGTCTGAATGAGGCGCAGGCTCAGGACTTGTTGACCATGTGTGATGAAGTCGGTTGTTTCTTCCCGGAGATGGGCCAAATCCTGCGTTCCGGAGATTATAGCAATATGGAGCTTATTATGCAGCATGCCAGTGACCTGAGCGAGGAGTTTGCTGCCTGTATTACTCGTCACCTCCTGCGCGATGGCGAGGATGAAGGCGGAATGCGTAATGGTATTCTCTACCTCAATCTTCTGAATGAAACCCGTTCCATGGTGAGGAAGTCATTCATGCTCATAAAGGAACAGAGCGAGCTCTTCCGAGCTTAAGTACTACTTACTTACCGGATTGGTAACGAGAGAAAGAGAGAATAGATGGCGGATTGCATCTTCGGTGGTGCAGTCCGCCAATTTTCTGAGGAAAAAGAAGCTCGACATTTAGACTGAAACCATTATACTGAGCTGCGAGGAAATATGGTAAGTTGGAACATAGCTTTGGGCCTTGTGGTTATCGCGCTCGTTCTTCCCTTCATCTACCTGCGCTCGCAGATGAAAGCATTGCGCAGACGAGTGAGGAATGACCAGACGGAGCTGGAGCATTTGCGCCATATGCTTGCGGAGCTGGAGCATCATGTGCAGAATGACAAATCTCTCTTCCTGGAGGCTCTTGGTGTGCCTTTCCTGCTGGTGCGTCCTTCAGGGCGGCTAGTGATGGCGAATCGCCTTGCGGGAGACTTGCTGGGGATGGATGTGAGCCGGAATGCAAACCTGCTGCGCTTCCTGCCGGAAGGGGAGTTGAGAGGCGTCATCGCCTCAGCGGTGAAGGTGCAGGCACCGGAAATTTTAAGTCTTTCACATGAGGTTAAGGGGGAACAGCGTATTTTCCGAGTGAGGGCCACGCCGCTCCGCAATACGGAGGGGCATGTCGGCATCGTTTTTCTTGACGTGACGGAAGAACAGCGCACGCAGATTATTCGCCGTGATTTTGTCGCGAATGCATCTCATGAGTTGCGCACGCCGCTCACCATTCTGCGCGGGTACTTGGAAACGCTGCTGGAGGACCCTGAATACGCGGCGGATGAAAGCAGTCGTACGCATTCTCTCAATTTGATGATGAAACACGCGGAACGTATTACCCGCCTTGTGGAGGATATGCTTACGGTGTCACGCTTGGAGAATGCTGACCGTGCGTACCTGAAAATGGCGGAGTTTGATTTCCGTTCTGCGGTGGATGATGTGCTGCCGCGTCTTGGCGCCGTGATGAAGCAGCAGGAGGTGCACTTCAGCCTCCATATATCACCTGAGCCCTTCATGCTGTATGGGGATAAGTTCTATTGGTCTCAGATTCTCTTCAATCTCATGGAGAATTCTCTGAAGAATAATCCCTCTCCGGGGCTTCATCTTCAGCTGCGTGCTGAGCGTAGCGAGGAAGGGAATGTGCACATTAGTGTGGAGGATGATGGTGTGGGTATTCCTCAGGATGCCATTTCCTTCATTTTCAATCGTTTTTATCGTGCGGATAATAGTGGAAAGGTGAAAGGAACAGGCCTTGGCCTTTCCATCGTGAAGCATGCCGTGGAGGCCCATGGCGGCACTATCAGCGCAGAGAGTGAGCCCGGAAAGCGGACTATCTTCCGCATTTGCATCAAAGGGAGCTGAGGAGAGCTCTCAGTCTTTCAGCTCATCCGGCAGAGCTGGCTCCTCGGCGGAGTTCATGATGGCCTCTCGGTTTTCTCGAGCACCTGTGAGCCAGCGCAGCACGCCGTCGCGATCCTGATCTTCCAGCAGGAAGATGAGGCGGTGCAGGTCATTCACGCAGTTGTTGAGCACCTGACGGATGGCGACATCATTCTCCCACAGGATATCAGCCCACATGCCGGCGGCACCGGAGCACACGCGCGTGGTGTCGCGGAAGCCACTTGCGGCAAGGCGCTGCAAATCATGAAGGGGAACGTCACCGGGCAGGGCATTGCGTGCACCAAGTGCAGCCATGATGTGGGGCATGTGCGAGATGCGGGCTACCGCGCGGTCATGATGGCCGGGCTGCATGGTATAGGGGCGGCAGCCCAAGGCCTTCCAGAAGTCACCGAGTCGCTTCTCCATATCAGCAGGTACCCCATGAGGATTCGTAAGAGCTACGGTAGCACCTTGCAGCAGAGAGGGAGTGGCATTCTCTAGCCCTTGTGTTTCAGCTCCTGCCATGGGGTGGGAGCCGATGAACATGCGGCCGCGGTCCGTGAGCAGTTCACCGGTAGTGCGGTGTACATAAGCTTTCACAGAGCCTACATCCGTGACGAGCGCCGTCTTGCTGATGGCTGGTAGAATGAGGCGAGCGAGCTCTTCAAAGGCACCAATGGGGGTGGCAAAGATGATGAGGTCAGCCCCCTCAGCGGCGGCCCGGGCATCAGTATAAGTATGCTGAATGCCCAAGCTGTTAGCCAGCTGCAGAGGCTGTTCTCTACGGGCCCAAAGGCGCAGTTCACAGCTAGGCAGTTTGTCCCGTACAGCCAGCGCCACGGAACCGCCCAGAAGACCGGGACCGTAGATGGTGACTGTGCTGAAGGGTACGGTGCTCATGCTGTGATTAGTTCAATTAGGGAACAATGAAGCGGAAGTTGGTGCCGCGAACGCGCAGTACTTTGCCGCTGGGGTATACCTGTCCCGTGGAGGGGTCAATGATGCGGATGGTCTTGGTGGGATCCAGCGGGTTATATACGCGGATGGGGTCACCTTCCACACGGGTGGCTACGGGGATGGGCCCGGTGTTTGTTATGAGGCGGGGATCAGTTGCGGCATTAGCAGCACCTTCGGGAGCAGGTGAGGAGGCCGGCGGTGTGACGGTGGTCACCACAGTGGGTGTCACGACTGCGGGAGGAGGCGTGACAGAAGGGGGGGTGGCAGCAGCTACCGGGATTGTCGGGGCTGCTGTGGGCGCAGGCAGCGGAGCTACCGGCTGGGTGATGTGGGTACTGTTCGTACGAGGTGGAGTGGCTGGGGTTGCCGGAGTGGTCAGAGGCGCCGGGCGCGGTGTCGTAGCGGGCGTGGTGCGTGCCGGGGCTGCCGGAGTGGCCGGGCGTGCCGGAGTGGTGACCGCGGGTGTTTGAACAGTAGGAAGAGTGGGTTGTACTACCGGTTGCCTACGTGGATAATAGGGCATTTCCGGTACCGGGGTGGAGCGGTATACACAGGATGAAAAAGCACAACCCATCAGGACAGTAACGATTGTGCTGAGTTGGAGTGAGGTGTTCATGTGTTGGGAAAAGCTTTTCTTACTGCCCGAATTTTAGGTATTTTCCCGTTAAAAGTCAACTTCAAATCGCGTATTCCGTTCCTTTGCGCTTGAAAAATGGATTTTTGAGGGGTAAAATATCCGCATGAGCACATTGTTGCATTGTCCGAGTCTTTTTCGTTATTCCCGCCGCCTGACACGCGAGGTTCAGGTGGGAAATCTGGGCCTGGGTGGGCTGAATCCCATCCGTATTCAGTCCATGCTGACCAGCGCCACGCTGGATACAGCCGCCTGTGTGAAGGAGGCGCTTGCTCTGGCTGAGGCCGGCTGCGAGATTATCCGCCTTACCGCGCAGACGAAGGTGCATGCAGCAAATCTGGAGCACATTGCGCGCGAGCTTCGTGCTGCCGGCTGCCAAGTGCCGCTTGTTGCAGACATTCACTTTAAGCCGGATGCCGCTATGGAGGCCGCAAAGTGGGTGGAGAAAATCCGCGTGAATCCCGGTAACTTCATTGATAAGAAGAAGTTCGTGGAGCGTGATTATACGGATTCTGAGTACGAGGAAGAGCTGGAGCGTGTGCGTAAGGCTTTCACTCCGCTGGTGCTTTTCTGTAAGGAGCACGGCCGTGCCATGCGTTTGGGTGCAAACCATGGCTCCCTTTCCGACCGCATTCTGAACCGCTACGGAGATACTCCTGAGGGCATGGTGGAGAGTGCGCTGGAGTTTGCCCGTGTGGCCCGCGAGCTGGATTACCACCAGCTGGTGTTCTCCATGAAATCCTCCAATGTGAAGGTGATGATTCAGGCCTATCGCCTGCTGGTTAAGCGCTTGGCAGAGGAGGGTGCTGACTGGAACTATCCCATTCATCTGGGTGTGACGGAGGCCGGTGAGGGGGAGGATGCCCGCATTAAGAGTGCCACGGGTATTGGCTCTCTGCTGGCAGACGGCATCGGTGATACGCTCCGCGTGTCTCTTACGGAAGATCCGGTGTACGAGGTGAAGCCCGGCTTTGAGCTGGCTGCTCCCTATCAGCCGGGCGTAGAGCACGCTGCCACGGCTCCGGAGGTGGAGCCGGCTGCTCCCTTTGACCCCTTCTGCTTCAGCAAGCGCAAGGCTGAGCTTATTGATATCAATGGCATGAGCATGGGCTGGAATGAGCCGGTGCGTGTGGTGCTGCCGCAAGCTGCCTGTGAGGCGCTGAATCCTGCTGAAATGAAGGATTTCATGCCGGAACTCGCATATGAGGTATGTGGTGCAGTGGAGGTGGACCCGCGTGACGCTGCTGAAGTGGCGGCGCTGGCTGAGGCCCCGGCCACGCTGGTGACGGTTAAGGACGGTGTGGACATGCCGGTTCCTCAGGCATTCCGCCTGCTGGCTGCGGTGATTCCCGCTCGCCACAGCATTCTTCTGAAGGATACGCTGGGGGCTGCTCCTGAGCTTTCTGCTCCGATGGCTGCCGGTGTGAACGTGGGCACACTGCTCTGTGATGGCATTGGTAATGCTGTACTTATTCGCGGTGAGGCTGAGCCTCAGAAGGCTGCTTACTTGGCTTATAATGTGCTGCAGGCCGCCGGTGTACGCCTGAGCAAAACTGAGTATGTTTCCTGTCCGTCCTGTGGTCGTACCCTGTATAACATTCAGGAGGCCTCCGCACGCATTCGTAAGGCTACCGGCCACCTCAAAGGCGTGAAAATTGCCATCATGGGCTGTATTGTGAATGGCCCCGGTGAGATGAGTGATGCTGACTTCGGTTATGTGGGCGGCGCTCCGAACAAGATTAACCTTTACGTGGGCCATAACCCCGTGGAGTTCAATATCCCGCAGGAGGAGGCCGTGGATAGGCTCATTGAGCTCATCCGCAGCCATGGCCGCTGGGTGGAGCCGTCATAATCCACACTTCCTTTTCTCTGAAAATAAGAACCACCCGCGGCAGATGATGCTGCGGGTGGTTGTTTTAAAGGTGCTGCAATCTGTGATTAATTTCGGCCGCGGAGGTTCCGGCAGCGGAGCAGGTGCCAGGCCTCCCCCAGAGCATTAAGCGGGTTGCGGCGCATGTAGTGGCGCTCGTAGAGTTTCCAAGGCTTGTCAGGGCGGGGCTGGCTGCCATTTTTCTCTTCGTGCTCAGCGATGACGCCCAGAATCTGGCTGTACAGGTTATAGCGTTCGACCAGCAGACGGCGAGCCTCGCGGATGGCAGGCAGGCGCTTTTCATACTCATTATTGGCAATAGCCTCTTGGATAATGGCCAGAGCACGGGGCGGGTCATCATTCGGGATGCGAATGATGCTGTCCGGCGGGAGAATCTGTTCCAGCTTGGGATCACCGCTGTAGAAGGTGAGGCAGAGGCTCATGATAGAGTCCGCGAGTTTTTCGGACCAGTGGTAATCCTGAGTTACATTTTCTATGACCACATGGTACTTGAAAGCATCCAGTGCCTCGTATTTGTGGTCGATGGGGTTAATACCCTTACCACGCCAGCTGAAGCCCGGCAGATTTGCCAGCAGGTATTCGAAGAGGTTGTGGCGCTTGTTATGCTCCGTATGAGTCATGAGTTTGCGGGAGCAGACAGCTGATATCAGCTCACTCTTAGGACGCTCCGGGAACTCCATCAGCTCCTCAAACTTATGACCGGTCATGCCGATAAGGCAGCCGGCGCCGCGTCTGTAGCCTTTGTGACGGCACAGCTCCGGCGAGTGAGTGGTGAGCATATAATTGAACTGGTGCATGTAACAGGGGGCATGCACCTTAATGGCAGGCGGCTCCTGTGTTACCAGTATGGTGTGCTCAGGCGGGCAGTACACGTCCACGACTTTTTGTTTCCTCGGGATTTCATCGTATACCACCAGCCAGTCATAATCACGGCAATCCTCATCACGAGTGAATTCTACACCATCCAGCTTCAGATGATTCTGCAGGAAGTCGGGAGACCAAGTTGATAGTACTTTGATTTTCATGTGCTGTATTTCCTGTTTTTCTTGAGGTTAACGAGACTTGCTCACCTCTCTATATCTGGAGAGTATACCTGAAATCCGCTGACAGGCAAGCTCAAAATCAATGCTAAACTGATTTTAAACCTCATGAGCCCCAAAGTTTTTTCTGAGTGACGCAAGTGCCGATAAATCCAAGACTTTCCGAAAGCGACTTTTTTTAAGCGCCCCTGTATTCAGATTCGCGTCAATCTCGGAGAAGAAGAGGCCTTACTTGCTAATTCATTTTGCAGAGTGATACACTCCTCCGAAGCAAAAAGTTTGTTGGCCTTTTGTTCCGGGCGATTTTATATTCGTGGTTGCGATGAACGAGAATCACGAATATCCGTTCACCTTCACTACTATAACAACAAATATGTCTACTGATAACGACACGCCAGAAAATGCAGCAGCTATTGCTTCTGCAAACCTCAACTCCGGCACCGATTTCGCTGCCACAACCAACACCAATACCGTCATGAATACGACATCCAACACCACTGCAGGTGCCCCCGTTTCCGAGGGCGTGTATTACATTTCCACTTTCAACTTCACCGCAAGCGAGAGTCCTATTGGTTTCAATCGCACCTCATACACCGAACCGAATAAGCCCGGTAATGAGTGGGATACGGTTTACTCCGGTGTCTGTGTGGATGAGGCTAATCAGGGTGGTATCGA
>JAZRTR010000006.1:0-9292 GCA_045652085.1 Akkermansia sp. | reverse complement strand
ACGCCGCGCATGATGCCCAGGGGGTGAATGATGTTGTGACCCTCCACCATGCTCTGCGGTGTATCGGGAGCACCGAAGCAGAAGACGTCCAGGTTGGCGATGGGTTTAGCACCCTTGCCGGCACCCAGAATGTCGCGAATCACGCCACCCAGACCCGTGTTGGCACCGGCGTAGGGCTCAATGGCGCTGGGGTGGTTGTGGGTCTCGGCCTTCAGGCAGACGGAGAGGTTGTCATCCAGCTTAATGAAGCCGGCGTTATCAACGAAGCAGCTGAGAACAAAACCGGGCTTCTGTGCCATAATCTCCTTGGAGGGGCGCTGAATGAAGGTCTTGTACATGCTGTTAATCTCCTCAGTCTCACCATTGACGGTGTGCTGAATGGTAGCAGCGAAAATGCGGTGCTTGCAGTGCTCAGACCAGGTCTGGGCGATTACCTCGAGCTCGACATCGGTGGGCTCACGGTCAATCTCATTGAAAATCTGCTGTACAACCAGCATATCCTCTGTGGAGAGGGAAAGCTTCATGTCCTGGCTCAGCTTGGTCAGCTCGGCCTCGCTCAGGTTGCGAACAGGTATGTGTCGGTACGTTGCCATAATTCTAATTTGTAAATCGTACTTTTATTTGACGCTCCAAGTGTGGATGGCGGGGTTGCACACGTCATTACAGAAGCGGGCGGAGAGGGCTTCCTTATCACCGCAGCCGAAGATGTAAATCTTCTGGGTGATGGTGAGGGAGGAGATGCTGAAGGGCAGCCCCTTGCGACCGGCGTAGTTTGTAAGAATGGCCTCTTTTTCCAAATCCAGAGCGCCCTTCTTAATGCCGTAGGAGATGCAGAAGAGTTCACCTTCCAGGGCGGGTGTGCCGCCTTCTTCCACCTTCTGAGAGATGGGGTCTACCAGCACGCGGCGCATGTATTCGGCTGCGGCCTCGATGTCACCCTCGCACTCCACGGTGTAGAGGCGGGTGTGGTTGTAGGTCAGTTTATCGCTGATGGGGGTGTAGAGCAGCTTGTTAGCATCCGTAGCGGACTGGAAGCGGCTGAATACCTCAAATGTAAGTGTTGCCATAAAGTTGAAAAGGGCCACCGCACAGTGCTGCACGGTGGCCGTAAAAGGTTTTTATTTACTTGCTGAGGCGCTCCAGCACCTCGGCGTAGGATTCCATGAACTCGCCCAGCCCCTGGCGGAAGCGGTCCTTGTCCATCTTCTTGCCGGTGTTCACGTCCCAAAGGCGGCAGGTGTCCGGGGAAATTTCATCAGCCAGCACGATTCTGGAGGGATCTTCAGCAAGGCGGCCCAGCTCAATCTTAAAGTCGATGAGGCGGAGGTTAGCCTTCAGGAAGAACTCGCAGAGAGTTTCATTCACGAGGAGAGCCATCTTCTTAATGTTGGCGCATTCTTCCTCGGTAGCGGCACCCATTTCACGGGCATAATCATCATTGATGAAGGGATCACCCAGAGAGTCATCCTTGTAGGAGAACTCCACGATGGGCTTCTTGAAGGCTGTGCCTTCAGCCACACCCATGCGCTTGGAGAAGCTGCCGGCGGCTACGTTACGCACGATAACTTCCAAGGGGATGATGGATACCTTCTTTACCAGCAGGTTAATGTCGTCCACATCGTCCACAAGGTGTGTTTCCACGCCTTTGGCCTCAAGCATGCGGTAGATGATGAGGGTGATGGCCTTGTTGAAGCGGCCCTTGTTCTCGAAGTCTTCCTTCTTGACGCCGTTGAATGCGGTGGCGGAGTCCTTGTACTCCATGCGCAGAACATTGGGGTCATCTGTGGTGAAGAGTCTCTTGGCTTTGCCTTCGTAAATCGGTTCCATGATGTTATGTGAGAGGGTTAGTGATTACACCTCACCGCAAATATACCTGAACAGGCAGCTTTGTCAAGCCTGAAATAGGGATTTGGCCGAGAACTTGGCAGATTAGGCCTCAGGGTAGGAGAATTTCTGCAACCACTCGCGGTAAATAAGCGGGGATATCTCGCTGGGGCGTATTTCCGCGCGCTCGCTCCAGAAGGTGGCGGTGTGGAGCACGGGGATACCGCAGGCCGCGAGGTGGGCATCAATGGCGGCTTTGTGAGCGCGAACGCCTTCACGTGTGGAGGCGTGGGTGACACCCATAATCTGAGCGCCGCCAAAGGGGGCTCCGCCGCTGCGCCAGTAGCAGTGGGTCATGCAGATGTGGCGGCCGCACTCCGCGCCGGCGCGCTCTTCCAAGCCTTCAGGAACGCACCAGTGGAAGAGGCCGGCGGCGCCGGTGCCGCTGTGGCTGCCCTTGTTACGGGTGTGGTCCAGGAAGGTAGCGAAGCGGCCGATAACACCGCGTTCATCCAGCGCGGTGGCAATAGTGCAGAAGCGCTCATGGCTGATACCGAGTGCTTCCGCGCGGGTGAGCCAAGGGCTGCGTGTGAGCTCATGGGGCTGTAAGCTCTCCTTCAACGAGAGTAGGACGCGCCATTCCATCTCGCTGAGCACGGGGTGGGAGGGGCGCTGCATCTTCGGAAGCTCCGGCAGCTTGTCGCCGGGTTTCAGACCGGCGCGGCGCACATGGCCCACTCCGAGGGCAAACATGCCTACCACGGGCAGCGGCGCAAAAGCGGTGGCGCCGATGTGGTGGGAGAGCAGGCGGCAGTGTTCTTCCACGCTGCCGTAACCGGTGGGAACTTTCAAGGTGGTCCACAGGCGGTAATCCGCACCGGGCGCATTCGGGGTATCACAACTGCGCAGCACAACGTGCCCGGTGAAGGGGTCGTTATCTCGCAGCCATTCGTAAGCGCTTTCTTCTTTATCAGTCGGCACTTTCCATGCCACGAGCGCGCCATCTGCAAGGCTGGTGGAAAGGAGAGTTTGGCGCACGCGGCGGATAGACCCACCGGCCAGCAGGGCACGCAGGCGCTCCAGTACTTCTTCAGCCGACATGCCGCAGCGGGCAGCTATCTCATCAAATGGGTGCGCGTGAAAGCCCGTCAGGCGGTCCTCCGCTACAGCAAGAAGTCTCAAATCCGGCTCGGTAAGTTCCATTTATCTGTGCCGGGAGTAAGCTTAACGGCGGCGACGCTTGGGGGCGGCGGGGCGGGGCTTGCGCAGGGGCTTGGCACCTTCATCCAGCAGGGCGGTGTAGGCATACGAGAAGCCCTCGAGCTTGCGGCGTTCAATCTTGCGTGAGATGAAGCCCTCCACGCTCTTGGCGAAGTCTATCTCATCAGCTGTGAGCAGAGTGAAGGCATCACCCTGAGCCTCAGCGCGGCCGGTACGGCCGATGCGGTGCACGTAGTCCTCAGGATTTTCGGGTACGCGGTAGTTAATCACGTGGGTTACGCCGCTGACGTCAATGCCGCGGGCGGCTACGTCCGTAGCCACAAGGATGCGGTATTTATCCTCCTTGAATCCCTTCAGGGCAGCCATACGCTCCTTCTGGGGAATATCAGAGTGCATGACGGTGACTTCCTTGCCCCAGCCGGCATTGCTGAGCATGTTTGCGACGGTGTCTGCCTCCTTGCGGGTGCGGGTGAATACCATGAGGTTCACGAAGTCCGTGGCTTTTACGAGGGCCAGCAGGAGCTCATCACGCTGGTCTAACCCCACAGGATAGAAGGCGTGAGAGATGGTTTCTGCCACCTCACGGCGGGCAATGGCGATTTCCACCGGGTCTGTCAGACACCACTTGGCAAAGCCCTGCAGAATCTGCGGCATGGTGGCTGAGAAGAAGAGCGTCTGGCGGCCATCCCAGGGGCAGAGATTCACGATTTTGCGGACGATGGGCAGGAAGCCCATGTCGGTCATGCGGTCCACCTCATCAAGTACGAGGTGGCGGACGGTCTTGAATTTCATGTTGCCGCGGTAGAAGTGGTCTACCAAGCGGCCGGGGGTGGCTACCACGACTTCAGCACCGGCTTTCAGCTCTTCGGTCTGCTTGCCGTAACCCACGCCGCCGTACAGAAGGGCTACCTTGATATTCGTGTGTTTGGCGTATGTGCGGAAGGATTCTGCCAGCTGGTCTGCCAGTTCGCGCGTGGGCTCCAATACAAGCACCTGAGGGAGTCCATTTGCCTCAATCTTTGTGAGCAGCGGGAGGGCAAACGCGGCGGATTTGCCGGTGCCCGTCTGGGAGGCGCCGATGACGTCCTTACCCTCCAGAACGATGGGGATGGCCTGTTCCTGAATGGGGGTGGGGGCCTCGTAGCCGCAGTCTTTCACGGCTTCCAGAATGGGGGCTGAGAGCCCCAGTTCGTCGAATGTCATCTTGTTATGATTCAGTTTTTATTAAAATGGTACTACCCCGGAGCTTTTACAGGTAGGGGTTATTGAGCATTTCCTCCTCCAGTGAGGTGTCCGGGCCGTGGCCGCTGTGCACCACACAGGTGTGAGGGCGGACCAGCAGCTTTTCGCGTATGCCGCGGATGAGGGAGGCCATGCTGCCACCGGGGAAATCCGTGCGCCCCACGGCGCCGGAGAAGAGAATATCTCCGCAGAAAATCTGCTCCGTGTCTCCGAGTTCGTAGGCTACGCCATCCGGGGAGTGGCCGGGAATGTAGTATACCTTCCATTCGCTGCCGCCGCAGTTCAGGGCGGAGCAGGTGGTGCCGAATGCGTTATCTACCCGGAACGGGGTGACATCCATGCCGCCGCCCCAGCTGCGAGCTGCCAGCTCTTCCAGTGTGAGCTCTCGGCTGTAGGGCATGCAGGCGTGCACGCGGCAATCATATTTTTCCACCATGTCTGCCACGCCCTGTACGTGGTCGAAGTGCTGGTGGGTGATGAGGAGGTCTGTCACCTGTGCGCCTTCAGGCAGTTTTTTTGCCACCCAAGTGGCGAAACCAAGCGGGGCATCAACGGCCACATAGCCTGAGCCACACTTCACCAGATAGCCGTTGCACATGCAGGGGCCACCCGTGTATACCTGAATATCAGCGCTCATGGCGCGCATTATACACTACTCATCTGGGCTTGGCAAGCCCTTTGTTAATAACTTGAGTTCCGTGGGAAAGCATGAAATGAAGAAAACCGCAGGGAGCGATGCTCTCTGCGGTTTTCTGAAAATAGAATGTGCTCGTTTGTATTAGCGAATCACAATGAAGGGGATGCTGGAAGCGGTCAGCACGGTTTCAGTAGCGGTGTAGCCGCCGTCGTTGTCATCATCATCGTTGTCGCCACCCACGTTCACGCCGCTAGCGGTGATGAGAACCTGAGCGGTGCCGGTGCGGAAGTTGAAGTAGATGGTGACGTTGGTAGCGCCCAAATCGTTAAGGGTCACACGGTCGAGAGTTGTCTCGTTGTTGTTGTTACCCCAGTTGTTGTTGTTGTTCTCGGTGGCACCGATGCCCAGAGACTTAATGAGGTCTTCGTCATCCAGAGCGGCGCCGCTGAAGGAAATCTTAGCGATACCAACGTCCTCAGAAGTCATTGTGTAGGTGATGATTGCATTGTAGGAGCCACGGCCATCGGGGCCTACTCGGCGCTGTACAATCTCAACCTTGCCAACGGGCTCGTAGTAATCGGGCTCGACTGCGGGGCGGGATTCATCAACGTCCGGAGTTTCGGGGTCGTCTTCCACGGCGGGGCTGCCTGTGCCGGGAATTACAAACTCCGGTTTGGAAGTTACGCCATCAGAACCGCTGGGAAGGTTGCCTTCTACCTCAGTAACAGCGTTAGCTACAATGATGAAGGAGGGGTTGCCCAGAAGCTTAAAGCCTGCGCCGGCTGCGAAAGCTCTGGCGTCCACGAAGCCCTGATTGTTGTCACCACCGCCGCCACCGCAGCTTGTGAGACCGGAGAGAAGTGCTGCAGCAGCCGTGCAAAGAACGAAAATCTTTTTCATGATTTATATAATATGTGTGAAGATTGTATTGCCAGTCTATCATTCTGATGGAAGGAGTCAAGAAAAAAGTAGGGCAGAATATAAAAAACTTGTTGCAGCGAGGTGGTGTGGTGAGAGCTGAAAAGAACTAAGGAGCTCATGAGGAGCTGCCCTGAAGAAGTGCACGGATTTGTTATGATGGCTGGTAGCTCTTGAAGAAGTGCGGGCTGTGCCTTGGGGTGAGGCACAGCCCGGTAAAGTGCTGAATGATTGAATTAGAGTTTGTGGCAGAAATCATCCGTCACTTTAAGTGACTTGATGAAAGCGGTGAGCAGGTCAATGCAGGATTGTACGTCCGCCATGTCCGCCGTTTCCACCGGGCTGTGCATATAGCGCAGGGGGAGAGAGAGGTTAGTGGCGGGTACGCCACTGCGGGAGCGGAAAATCTGATCCGTATTCGTTCCGGTGGTGCGACCGCTGGTTTCTCGCTGCATGGGGATGCCGGCTTCATCCGCCACGAGTTCGAGGCGGGCATTGATGTTCGGGTGGCAAGCGGGGCCAAAGCAGAGGCAACCGCCCTTACCGAGTTTCACTTCACCATAGCGGGCTGCGTTCAGCCCGGGGGTGTCCGTGGCGTGCGTGACATCCAGGCAGATGGCGGCGTTCGGGCGGATGCGGTAGGTGAGCATGGCGGCGCCGATGCAGCCCACTTCTTCCTGCACGGTATTGGCGAAGACGATGTTCCACTCCGGCTTAATGCCCTCCTCCTTCAGCTTGCGGGCTGTCTCAGCGAGGATGAAGCCGCAGAGGCGGTCATCCAGTGCGCGGCAGACGAGACGCTTGCCGTCATTGAGCATGAGCGGGCCATCACAGTACACGCCGCGGTCACCCACGCGCAGGCCCAGAGCTTCCACTTCCTCGCGGCTATCGCAGCCGAAGTCTACATATAAATCCCATACCTTCGGGGCTTTGTCGCCATCATCGCGAATGTGAATAGCAGTATTGCCGATAACGCCGATGACCTCACCATCCGTGCCGAAGAAGCGCAGGCGGCGACCTCGGGCAATGGCTACATCAGAACCACCGAGGCGCTCCACGTGGGCGAAGCCGCTCTCTGTGATGTAGCGGATGGAGAAGCCGATTTCATCTGCATGGGCATCCAGCATGAGGGTGGGGGCATCCTTTTTGCTGCTTTTCAGTACAGCCCAAGTGGAGCCGTAGGCATCACACTGTTGCTCATCGGTGAAGGGCTTCATGTATTCTGCCCAGAGGCGCTGGGCATCCATTTCCATGCCGGTGGGGGAGGGGGTGTCCAGCAGGGTGGAGAGGAAATCTAATGCTTGTTCTGTCATGGTATCTTAATGGAAATGTGTAAAAAACAAGTGCGCCCTGAAGGCGCACTTGGGGGGAAGGGGGATTACATGTTCTTGTAGGCGATGTCGCTGCGGCGCTGACTGCCGTCGAAGTCGACCTTGGCTGCCTCAGCATGGGCGAGCGTGCGAGCTTCATCAAGGGTGGCACCCTGAGCCACGATGGCCAGAACTCGGCCGCCGTTGGTCACCCAGCCGGCATCCGTCTTTTTGGTGCCGCAGTGGAACACGCGGGCGCCGCAGACGTCCAGACCGCTGATGAGGTCACCACTATGGGAGGAGGCGGGGTATCCGGCGCTGGCCAGAATGCAGCATACGCTCCAGCCTTCATCAAAGGAGATAAGCTCAGGAGTGAACTCGCCCTTGGCGCTGTTCAGACAGAAGGTGGCCAAGTCGCCGCGCAGCAGGGGCATTACAGCTTCGCACTCCGGATCACCGAATCGGCAGTTGTACTCGATGACTTTGGGACCCTGCGGGGTGAGCATGAGACCGAAGTACAGGAAGCCTCGGTAGGGCAGGCCATCTGCCTGCAGGCCTTTCACCGTGGGAGCCACGATGGTTTCCTCGATTGTTTTGATAAGCTCGGGGGAAGCAAGCTGGCGGGACGCAACGGCACCCATGCCGCCGGTGTTCGGGCCTTCATCACCATCCTGCAGGCGCTTGTAATCACGCGCCGGGCAGAGGATGAGGTACTTGTCATCACAGATGGCGCCGAAAATGGAAATCTCCGGGCCGGTGAGGAACTCTTCCACCAGGAGGCGGCCTTCGCCGAAGCGCTTTTCAATGAATACCTCGCTGAGGAATTCCTCGGCAGAGGCAGCATCCGGACACACAGCTACACCTTTACCGGCGGCCAGTCCATCAAACTTCAGCACGGTGGGGTACTGTCCGCCAATGGCAGCGATAGCAGCATCATAATCAGCCACAGCCGTGGCTTTACCGGTGGGGATGTTGTGGCGTACGAGGAACTCCTTGGCGAACTCCTTACTGGCCTCCAACTGGGCACTTTCTTTCTGCGGCCCCCAGCAGGGAATGCCTGCGGCCACGCAGCGGTTTGCCAAGCCGTCCTCCTTCACGAGGTAGCTTTCTTCGCCTGCCACACAGAGGTCGATTTTGTTATCCACGAGCCAGGAGATGAGCTCATCAAAGCTGCCGGCCGGGATGGGGGTGGCCGTCTGCTTAATGGCATCACTGCCGGGGTATGTGAACATCTGCGGCTTGCAGGGGCTTGCTGCCAGAGTCTCTACCAGCGCTTGTTCGCGCCCGCCTTTTCCGATAACTGCTATTTTCATGCTGAGCTTATTGTATCAGCCGGACGTCGTTTTGGCAATAGTAAAAAGTACGGAAACTGACGCAGGGTATTTTTGCTTTTTTGTGATTTAAGACACAGTTGCCACTTGTGAAGAGAAATAGTATCTGCTACTGTAACCACCCGTCTGAGCATGAATAGGGAACATACTGGAGTTAAATTGCTGAACCGGAGCGGTGAATTGCCGCAGGGGTTGACGCGAGAAGAGGTGGTAAGCCTGATGGCGCGTGAGGTGGCCGGTATCTGTTTCCCCGGGTTGGTGGATGAAGTTGTGGCTGCTGCTCTGGAGCGTGAAGCTGCGGAGTCTACGTATCTGGGCCGCGGTTTGGCGGTGCCGCATGCTCGTGTGAAAGACTTATCGGAATCCGTTGTATACATAGCCAGCGGGCTGGATGTTGCGTGGGGAGAGGATTCAGCTGATTGTGTGGCGCTGCTTTGTTCGCCTGCGGATTGTCCGGACGTGCACTTGCAGCTGCTTAGCAAGCTGGTGCGCTGGCGTATGAAGGGCGGGGATCTGGTGCTGTGATGGTGCTGAGGCAGTTCATTGCCGGATGTACGCGTTGGAATAATGAGAGATATAGACCTATTTTGACGGCTAAATGGGAGCTTGGTGAGCAATTACCCGCGAGCGAAGTGAGCCTAATCTGGAGCCCCGTGGGGGCGCCATAGGGTAGTCAACTATGAATTTTGAAATTTTAAAATTTTGTTGATCTGACCGGTTACAGAAAAAGCAACCGCTGTCTTGTGCCCCAATTTGGGCACAAGACTTGGGAAAGGGGGCGGCGCATGCCAGCCCCCCCTTTCCCAAAC
>JAZRTR010000005.1:0-63642 GCA_045652085.1 Akkermansia sp. | reverse complement strand
AGGAATAAGCGCTGAAAGCATCTAAGCGCCAAGTCCCTCCCAAGATGAGTTCTCCCTATAGGAGCGTGGAAGACTACCACGTTGATAGGGTGTAGGTGTAAGCGTAGTAATACGCTCAGCCGAGCACTACTAACATCCAATTGACCTCATACACTATTCAGCGTCACCCCCGGTGACAAGCTTTGAACAAAACGCAAGATTCGGAAACATCAAAAACTATTCAACACACACATGCCACGCGGATGTCAGCCTGCCCGCAGATGAAAAACCTGCCGCAAGCAATACCACACAGAACCAAGCAGCATTGACAAACAGGCAATCTGATAGACAAGAAAACTTGACCCGCAGCCGCCTGGTGGTCATAGCCTGATGGCCCCACCCGGTCCCATTCCGAACCCGGAAGTGAAACATCAGCACGTCGATGGTAGTCGGACGATAGGTCCCGCGAGAGTAGATAGCTGCCAGGATCCACGAAGCCCGCTAAGCTAACGCTTGGCGGGCTTCTCCGTTTCAAGCGTCGGGGCGGATTTGATAACACGCATTATGCCACCCCTCCGGGGTTCGCATTTATTTTTATCCTTTTCCCGGGGTTCCGCTCCTAGCGGAGCTTCACGCCCGGGCTACCTTATATCGCCCCTCCGGGGCTCATGGATTAGGGGGGCATGTGCTCGCGGTAATGCTGAGTTTATTCTACCGTGCCCGCCCCTTATCACAATGTGGTGCATGCCACGGAAATTTCCACTTGTCCATCGAAAATTGTAACTTCCTCTCATGAATTGACGTCTATTAAGAAGTGCCTGCGAGTGCAGCGAGCCTAGCTCAGAGCCCGGGAGGGCGGCATAGAATAGCCCGGTGGTGTAGCCTCGCAAGATGCGGAACCCCGGGAGGCGAAATAAAAAACAAATATGAACCCCGGTGAGGGGTGGCATAAAGCGGGGTGTTACATTGTAGCGTTTTTACTTACTTACTCTTGCTTCAGGGCTAGCCCCAGACTTTATAAATCAAATTCCCTTTCTTCTTTCGGAAAAATCTATGTGGCACATGTGGGTTATTAGTTGTGGTGGATGCAAAAATGTGCCTTGCCAGTGTGCGGGCGGTGTGCTATAATTTGCCTTGCTGACCGAGCATGCGAATGAAGCAGATGGTTTTCTCAGAACGAGAGTATGTTTACGGCGACAGTTTATCTGAGCTGCCGCCTGTGGGAGAACTGATTGAAGAAAAGGCTCAGCAAGATATTGTATCAGCAGCAAGGGTATATGGCATGAAGGCCGGAGCTGTCTTCTCGTTAATCCGGGGAATAGCGTATTGTGTTTGGTCTGCTCATTAAAAGAAATAAACAAGGAAAATTTTATATTGCTATGGCAAAGGATGAAAAGCTTTTGGAGCTTGAGCAGCGGCCGATATGGCCCTTGCTGGTGAGTTATTCGCTGCCTGCGATTGTGGGTATGGCAGCGATGTCCATTTATAACATAGTGGGTGCCATTTATGTGGGGCAGTGGTGTGATGCGTATGCTGTGACGGCCATGGCCTTGGTATTCCCGGTGATGAACCTGATGGTGGCCGTGGGTACGCTGGTGGGGCTGGGCTGTGCGGCGAGTGCCAGTATTGCGCTGGGGCAGGGTAAGTACCGGCGAGCAGAGCGCATCCTGGGGCATTGCCTGTTGCTGAGCTTTCTGAGCAGTGTGGTGGTGGGTTGGCTGCCGCTGCCGTGGTTGGATGATATCATGCGCGCGTTCGGTGCGGATGAGAATACGCTGACTCCTTCCGTGCAATATCTGACAGTGCTGATGCTGTGGTTCCCGTTCAACTCCGTATTCTTGGGGCTGAACCACTTGATGCGTGCAAGTGGATATCCCAAGAAGGCGATGGTGAGCCTGCTGATATCCATGGTGGTGAATGTGGCGATAGCTCCGCTTTTTATTTACAGCTTTGGCTGGGGGATTGCGGGTGCCGGTTTGGCAACGGCTGCGGCTCAGACGGTGGGTCTGGCGTGGGTGCTGTATCACTTCTGTCAGCGGAAGAGCGTACTGCGTTTCTGCAAGGGAATTTATGCTCTGAACTGGCCTCTGACTCGGCGTATCTGCACGATTGGCTTGCCGCCCTGCTTACTGAATATCGTAGGTTGTGTGGTGGTACTGGTGTTCAATAAGCTTTTCCTGCATTATGATGGCCAGATGGGTGTGGGTGCCTATGGCGTGGTGAACCGTGTGATTTTCTTCTTTGTGATGATTGTGGCGGGTATCACGCAGGGTATGCAGCCTATAGCGGGGTATAATCTGGGGCTGGGGCGTTTCTGCCGTGTGCGGCGCGTGCTGATATATGCCATGCTGTTTGCGAGTGGGGTGACGCTGTTCGGTACGCTGTGTGTGCAGATTTTCCCGCGCGAGATTGTGAGCCTTTTCGTGAAGGAGAAGGATGCGAATGCCTCACAGATTATTGATATTGCGGCATATGGCATAACGGTCATCAGCCTTGTGTTCCCCTTCGTGGGCTCGCAGATGGTCATCAGTAATTTCTTCCAGTCCATTGGAAAGCCGGTCATGAGCATATTCCTGACGCTTACCCGCCAGCTCATTTTCCTGCTGCCCTGCTTGGCCATCATGCCTTTGTACATGGGCGAGCCCGGTATTTGGTATTCTCAGGTGGTGAGTGATGCTTTGGCAGTGATGCTTGGCTTCACCGTGATTTATTTCTTCATGAAGCGCTACTTCAAGAAGGATGTGTGCCTGCCCACGGAACTTAACTGAAATTTTGAATTATGAAGAAGATATTGATTGTAGCCACACGCAATGCCCATAAAGTGCAGGAGATTGCAGCGATGCTGCCGGAGGAGTTTGAGGTGCACAGCCTTGCAGATTTTCCGGAGGCACCTGAGGTGGAGGAGACCGGGGCTACCTTTGCAGAGAATGCTGCGCTGAAGGCCTGCGGTATATCGGCGCTGCTGCCGGGGATGGTGCTGGCGGATGATTCCGGCCTGTGCGTGGATGCTCTGGGCGGTGCTCCCGGTGTGATGTCTGCCCGCTATGCCGGTGAGCACGGGAATGATGCTGCTAATAATCAGCGCTTGTTGCAGGAGCTTGCTTCTCTTCCGGCGCCATATACGGCCCGTTTCATGTGCTGCATGTGTGTGGCTGAGGGTGGACGTGTGCTGGCGGAATATACCGGCAAGGTGGAGGGTACCATTACTCTTTCGCCCGCGGGTGAGCATGGTTTTGGCTATGATCCGCTCTTTGTTCCTGCCGGGTATGATTGTACCATGGCTCAGCTGTCAGCCGACCAAAAGAATGCCATATCCCATCGTGCCGACGCTTTGCAGCAGTTCCTCAAAGGCATGACCGGGGAAGCGTAATATTTTTCATCTGCTGCTAATCCAGAATAAAGTGTGGCTGTAAGCTCCACTTGCGGTGCTTCTTTGCTTGACTCTTTCATGGTAGCTCAATCATACAGGAAGTTTTGTTTATTCCTGAACATGAGTTGATAATGCTCATGAAAATTATTGCTTGTGATTTTCTATTATATAGAAAATCTGCCGTTTTGCATTTTATTTTTTGTTGTAATAACTATATTGATTTACATGGTAAATGTGGAGTATCGCCGGCATTATACATGTAGAAGATGCATGGGTATTAGCTGTGTAGGCTGTTATCTTTTTTTCTTTGCTCTTATACTCTGTTTTTTTATATGACTGATTATTAAACTTCGCTTTAATTTGACTATATATAATAATTTCTTTTTTGGGAATAAAATATTTTTAAAAAAAATTATAAAAAGTGCTGGACAAATAAATGAAAATGATATATGGTGCGCCGCGTTAAGTTCCATAGATGTTATTCTGTGGGAACCAATACTCCAATTCACACGATTATGAAAAAAACAAAGTTTCTTCTGGCAGTGCTTACGGCCTGCGCTATGGTTGGCCATACTTTTGCTGCCGACTACAATTATGCTGATTACAGCACTTTCCAGCACAGTGTTTCCGGTGGTAATGTAACCATCGTGGCCGGTACAGGCAATGGGGAGGATTACAGCGCGTTCGACATGTATGAGGGCGATTCTCCTGATTTAGTAAACGTGGATAAGGGATACATTCTGGGCGGTTCTGCAAATGGCCTTGTGATGGTAAATGCCAATGGTAACCCCACTGTGGGCTCTGTGAACATCACAGCCAACGGTATTACGGGTGCTGATATTGCCGGTATCGGTTTTGCCAGCTCTTCTGTGACAGGTGCTATTAATATCACGGTTAATGGCGGTCAGTATGGTGACGTTACCGGTGGTGTAGCCTATAAGCTTGTTTCTGAGCTTCATGTTGAAAGTGAGTCTGTTTATTACGCTCCTGCGAAATCTGCTGGTAACGATATTACAATTACCCTGAATGATGGTGCTGATGTCGTGAGAGTATATGGTGGTCACTCCTATTCCGGCCCCGTGGCTAGCTACTTTAATCATCATCCGGAGAATGCATATCCGAGTGAAAACTATGATAAGTTGATGGCTGATAATCCTTGGGCAGTTGGCGGTGATGTTAAGATTATCGTGAATGATGCCCGCATTGGTGGTCTGTATGCTTCCGGTAACAACATGCACTCTGTGGATGGGAACGTGACGATGGAGTTATACAGCGGTGAGGTATACGGTGAAATGGTAGCCGGTCCCATGAGCTGCCACTCCCGCATTGGTGGTAATATGACCCTTCTTGTAACCGGTGATACTGAGATTAAGTGCTCTATCTGGGGCGGCCATTGGGTGAGAAAGTCAGATTTGAATCAGGGCCATGCACCTGTCATTGAAGGTAATACCAGCTTTGAGTTCAGTGGTCAGTCTATAGTGCAGGGCCATGTGTATCTCGTCGGCCCCGGCGTGCACCTGAAGGGTGACGGCAGCGTCTCTCTGCAGGATAATGCTGAGGTGGTAGGCCAGTTGATTGCTAAGCATAACGATGCTGTGGTTTCTGAGAATACAGACCTTTCCATTACTGTGGGCGGTGCTAATAATAATCCCTATATTGGCTCTGTAGGCGGTATTACACGTTTCGACAGTATGGTGGTGAGTGAGAATTCTCGCGTCACGATGACCGGAACCAATGTGTTTGATACCCCCAATCAGACCTACACCATCAACGAGGGTAACCGCACGGAAGCAGTGATGACGCTGACAAATAATGCCTCCGTTTCCATCGATAAGCCGCTCACCCTTGCTGTGACCTTTAAGGGTACCGGAGCTCCCGGCCGTTACATGATTATTGATGCCAGCGCAGTAAAGGATGCTGTTGATCTTTCCGGTTGGAATGCAGAGATGGTGACTATCGGTGGTGGAAACATTCCTTTTGAGGCCATGTTCTGGGAGGATGAGGTACTGTACATCATGATTACGGAGCCGCCTGTGATGCCCATTAACGAGGACCTTGCTGATGCTGTGAAGGCGTCCAGCTGGGGGGCATTCAGCGGTGGTCAGGCATTCAGCCAGGCTATTACCGGACAGCATTTTAATTCCGTTCGTCTGGATACTCATGTGTATACCGGTACATACAGCGGCAATCGTAACTATTCTTCTCGTCTGGATTCTACATCTGTGCGTAGTGGTAAGGAGGGGCTTATCTATGAGGCTACCGGTCGTACCATTGCATGGTTCTCCGGCTATGGCCAGATTGGCCGCATAAGCGGTAATGGTGCAGATTACAGCCTGTATGGTGCTGCTATGGGTGTGGAACGCCAGTTCAGCAGCTTCCGTAGCATGGGTTTGGCTTTCGGCTATGACTGGAGCAAGGTATCTCCCTTCTCCTCTTCTCCCGTGGATCAGGATACCGTGCGTGTAGCCCTTTATGGCCGCTACGGTACTTGGAAAGCCGGTTCCGGTAACATCGTTCTGGATTGGTCCGTAGCCTATGGTGATTCCACCTCATCCAGCGATGAAGTAAATGGTGATTGGAGTCAGAACAGCTGGCAGGTAGACCTGCGTGCTACCTATTTCAGCAGAATGTCTGAGCGCTCCGTCGGCTATGGCTTCTTGGGAATGCAGTATTATAGGCAGGATGGTGCTACTGTGCAGGGCATGATGTTCTCAGATATGACGAACCTGCGCTTGTCGCTCGGCGGTGGTATTAGCTATACCGTAACTCCGCGCACTTCCGTGTATGGTGAAGCTTCCGTGTTCTATGATGCTGTGCGTGATGATTCCTGCGTATATGATGCGGCAGGTAATCGTTACGATGGCACGAACCCCGGCCGCGTGGGTGGCAGCATTGGCGTAGGTGCTACTTACATCATCAATAACCGCTGGACCGCTCGTGGTAACTACAGCTTTGAAGCTGCTGAGGATAACACCGAGCACAATATGGACGCCGGTCTCATCTACAGCTTCTAATAAGGAGTTTTTCCGACAGATAAACCTCTCAGAGCCGCACCTGTTACCGGTGCGGCTCTGTGTTTTGTAGTGATAATACGCGCGCGCAGGCGATAATTTGCTTGCCATGTGGTACTTGTATGGTAGTATTTGAGCATGGATACGGCATGGAATGGCCGAGAGAATGATTTTTTCTTCATTCCGCTTGTGAGGCGAATGAAGCTCAGACAATAACAGAGTAACTAAGGTATGAAAAAGATTTTACTGGCAGCAGCAATCTGGCCGGGCTTGGCCATGGCAGATGCAGTTCACTATTCACGGAATGGACGTGAAGCGGTGATAAAGTTTGATGAACCTGTGGTGCCACTGAGCGTGGTACAGAATGGCGCGAATACGGAGCTCTCCGCGGAGGATAGAGGGCTGAACCTCTTTGATATATCCGGCGATGCTCAGTTTACACCGGATGCCCGCTGGGTGGACCAAGACCGCCTTCTCCTCACTTACAGGAAAGGTTTCAATGGCAGCACCCGCTATCGCTTGGCTTTTCGCCCCGGTTCCGGGAAATATCTCAGCGGCCGTGAGATGCCCCAGCCTGCGTTTGAGTTCAGCTATCAGGGACAGGAGCTCTCGCAGATGCGCACGAATGCCGGCTTGCCGAACGCTGCAGCCTGTGTGTATGTGAACAACCCGATTACGCGCGCGCAGCTTGATTTTTCCGCTCAGAGTGAGGTGACATACACCTTCCGCGAGGTGCTGCGGAGAGGCGCTGAGCAGCAATATGGCCGCACCATGCGCGGCGTGCCGACACCGGCTCAGGTGCAGCATATTAACCCCCATCAGGTGCTCAGCCTCGCGTTCCCCGGCCGTGATTTGAAGGATATCAGCGCTGAAGAGCTGGCCGCCATGACGCCTGAGACACCCATTGCCGGTTATGTGCTGGTGCAGGCGGAAGGCGAGCTTTCCGGAGAAGGGGATTGGGAGCTTGTAATTACTCCCGGCAGCGCGGATTTGAAACCCTCCACCTGCTATGTGGAGCGCCCTGTGGTGCCGTCCATGCAGGTAACGGCCATGGTATCCGCGGTGAAGGATGCCGCCCCCGGGGTAGCCATGGAAGTGAACCTGAATGCGCCCGTGCTGACGGCGCAGATGCCTGAGATTTTCCGCGGGCTGGAGCTGAAGGTGGGCGAGGTTGCGGCTGTGAACAGTGAGGATGGCCGCAGCAAGACTGTTACCCTTCCGGATGGCAAGACTCTTACATTTACCTATGCGGATGTGGAGCCTTCCACCGTTTCTCCCGTGGTGCCCTATAACGGAAGTGACACCCCGGCACGTACGGTGGACTTTCAGCCGCCGTATGGCGAGACCTTCCGCATTCTGGTCAGCGGGGATGCCTCCTTGCCGCAGGTGGTGGAGCTGACGATGAAAGCCGGCACGCAGGTGATGCTGGGCGCCGCGAGCCGTGAGGACCAGTGCTGCCGCTTATCGCTTACTCCCGCTTGCCCGTCGTTGGATTGCGGTGGCACGCCGGAGAGGCCTCTGCTGCTGCCCCTGAACGGCGACCGCCGGATGAAGCTCACGCTTTTCAACCAGAGTGTCGTGCGCGTGAGCGCTGCTCGTCTCAGTGCCGAGCAGTTCTTGAAATATGCACGTATGCTGAATGAGACAAGGCTTGGCATGGAAGCTCAGCGTGTGCTGGCAGAGTACCGCCTGAAGCTGCTGGAGACTCGCCGCCGCTTGGGTGCAGGAAATGTGAGTGAGCAGGAGATCCGCTCCGAGGAGCGTGCTCTCCGCCGTCTGGCCGCTCCTGATTTCGCGCGCTTGCGCTCATATATGAATGATGTGGCTTTCAGTTCCGAGCAGGAGCTCAGCTTCAATGCCGAGGGCATGAATGGGCTCAGCTCTGCCGAGGCATTTGTGGATTTGAATTCGCTCATGGGCGGGGATGCAACACCCGGTTGCTACATTATTTCCGTGCGCCGTACGGTTACTCCCGCTGTGAAGGAGCAGTTGCAGCGCGTGGGCGCAAATCCTGCTCTCTTTGATTTGGAGCAGTGGTACATCGTCCAGCTTACGGATATTCAGCTTACCGCCGGTGCGGAGGCTATTGTGCTTACCCGCTTGAGTGATGGCTCTCCTGTGCAGCAGGGCAGCATGTTGGAGTCCGGTCGTGAGCCTGTGGCTTTTCAGAACGCCGTGGCTTCCGTGCCTATCAGAACAGGCAGCCGCCCGAATAATACGCGCTGGCTCGTTCTGCAGAACGGTGAGGATTATGGCACCTACCTCTGGAGAGATAATCATCCGCGTTTGGATACGGACAGCCGCATCGAGGTCGTGCGTGACCGCGGTACATACCGCCCGGGTGAAACGGTGCACCTGCGTGGTATTCTGCGCCGAGTAAGTGCGAGGGGTGAGGCGTCCCTTGGCAATGTACGCCGTGTGTCTGTATCCGTGAATCGCCCGAATGGCACACGCATGCTGGACCGCCGTGTGGCTGTGAATGCCTTTGGTGCTTTTGAGATGGATTTTGAACTTCCCACGGGGGAGGAAGATGTGACGGGTGATTACCGAGTGCTGGTGGAGAATGGTGATTACCGCGCCTATCTTTTTGTGCCGTGCCAGGTATTCCGCCGTGATTCCTTTGACGTGAAGATGGAGGTGAGCATGGAGCGTGTTCGCCCCCGCGAGTACACCGTAAAGGTGAGCGCTACGGACATGAATGGCATGCCGTTGAGCCGTGCAAACGTGCGCTTGGATATTGTGCTGCAGCTGGCAGGTGATAGTTCACGCGGGCCGGCAAATGTTAAGTTTGACTCTCAGACTCACGAGCTCACCTTGGGTGAGGATGGCACTGGCACCTATACCGGCAGGCTGGCCGAGCTGACACCGGGTGAAATTCATAATGTGGTGCGTGTGAGCGGTGAGGTAATGAATGACCGCCGCGAGGTGCGCCGCCTGAGCGAGGAGATGAAGCCCTATTACCCGGCGGATTTTCTTGCTGAGCTCAGAGAGCATGATGTGCTTGTGCTGAACAGCACTACTTCCCTCACGCCTCGCGTACTGGACCGTGAGCAGAAGGTGCACCTGCGCCTCTTCTCCTTCCTGCCGCGTCAGCACAAGCTGCCGAATGGCATCATCATCCGTGATTCTGTACGCCTTCCGCTCTGGGAGGGTGATATCACCGTGCCGGCCGGTGCAGTGAACGGTGTGCCCACAGGCATGTTTGAGCGCTGGAGAACCTTTGCGGAGAGCCTGACGCTGTCTGAGCAGCATACGAATCCGCCCATGATTGTGGAGCTCACGGCTGTGGATGCTGCCGGAAATCCGCTTTCCATGCAGCTGAACACCCACGCCCCGCGCATGGCGGAGGACTGGATTCCCGGCTACCGCCGTGTGAGCCGTGCCGCTACCGCCACTCTGGAGGATGACAAGCTGCGCGTGCAGGCTGCCTTCATGCGTGCCGGTCAGGCCGTGGTGGTAATCCGCTCGGTGCGTGGCACTCGCGTGTTGCCGGTGGTTGAGGTGAAGGAAGGCATGAATGAACTGGTGCTGCCGCTGGAGAGCGGCGAGTTCGGGAGTGTTCAGGCTGTGTTCATGCAGATGCTGCAGAAGGATGGTTTTTACACGAGGCTGGATTCCCGCATTGCCTCCGCTAATGTACCGAACCGCCAAGCGGCTCTTACGGTGGATATCTCCACGCCCCAGCAGAATCTGCGCCCCGGTGAGAGAGTTACCCTTTCCGGTACAGTGAAGGGGCCGGATGGCCAGCCCGCGAATGCACAGGTGACACTTTTCGCCGTGGATGCCGGCATGCTCTCTGTGGATAATCACACCGTGCCGAATCTCCTGCTGCGTTTCTCTCATGTGTGGGTGTCTCCGTTTGCTCCCCGCACGCACAGCCTCATTTATGAGCCGAACGCGCGCCCGTCCATGAATCTTCTGCCGGGTATTTGGGGCATGCACCGGAATACTTTCACAACGGGAGGAGCTCGTCCTATGATAATGCGTAACAGCCGCTCCGGTCGCACACTGGCCATGGGAGCCGCTGCTCCTGCTCCTATGGCGTACAGCGCACAGGAATCCGCTGAACCGATGACGATGGACGGTGCACCCGCCCCGGTGAATGGCAGAAAGGCAGCGGAGAGTGGTGCTTGGGCGGCGGAAGATGAGGCCGTGGCAGAGGATTGTGCTGCTGAATGTACTGCAGCCGGTGGAGCCGTTGCCGCTCCGAGGCTGCGCACAAACTTCATCCCGGTGGCCGTGTGGGCACCGGAGCTGGCTACGGATGGGGAAGGGCGCTTCTCCGTGGAGCTGACTCTGCCGGATACCTTCACCACGTATAAAGTGTTTGCTCTGGCTCTGGGTTCGGATGGCAAGACCTTTGGTAACGGCGAGGCGGAGATGACCGTGAATCAGCCCGTCATGCTGACTCCCGGCACGCCCCTCTTCATGAGCCTTGGGGACCACCTGCGCCTGCCCCTCACCATCTCCAACTCTACGGACGCCGAGGGTACATGGACTGTTACTCTGGAAGGAGCAGAGGCTCCTCAGCAGGTTACAATTCAGGCTAAGAGCACGGCTACGCTGTACTTTGATTACAAAGCTACGGAAGAGGGCATGCGCACGCTGCGCTGGCAGGCTGTTTCCGGCACAGGCGGTGATGCCGTGGAAGGCAGTTTCAATGTGCGATTCCCGGCGCCGCTGCTGAAGGAAGCGCACCATCTCGCGCTGGCCGCTGGTCAGGAGCCGCTGCGCGTGGCCGGTCTGCTGGCACCTGAGCTGGCCGGTTCCGGCCGCGGCAGCATGGAGATTCTTCTTTCCTCCAACCCGCTGCTGCACCTGTACGGCTGCATGGAGCTGGTGCAGAACACGGCATACCCTTGCACGCACTACGGGGCTACCTCCATGATGGTATGGATGCTTTATGACCGCTTGGCTCCCTTCAGCCCCATCATGGCCCAGACGGAGCCTGCGCAGGCTCGCCGCTATGTGTCAGACGGTATCACTAACCTGCTGAAGTGCCAGCAGGAGGATGGTGGCATCTCGTACTGGTACGGTGCACGTATCAGCAGCCCTTGGGCCTCTGCGTATACCGGCCTTGTGTTCACCTTGGCTCAGGAGAATGGCTTTAACGTGCCTGAGCAGTCCATGGAGGCCCTGAAGTCATACCTGCGTACTCAGCTGGAGCTCTCCCGCCGTCCGCAGCCGACGGTGACGTTCTCTCCGTTTGATTTGTATGCCATCGGCCGCACTATTGGTGATGCTGATTTGGCGAATGAAGCCCTCGCCACCGCTTTGCGCTCTGCGGAGCAGGAGAGTGAGGAGGCCGCCATCTTCGGTAGCCGCCGCTGGTGGGGCTGCGGCTATGCCGTGGCATCCCTGCGCTTCCTTGGCAAGATGAGCGCCGAGCCGGAGAACCTGCATGAGCCCTTCCTCGCTTGGATGCGTGCCGTGGGCCATGATTATCGCCACGCCACCACTTGGGATGGCGGCTGGATGCTCATTGCCTTGCATGAGTACCTGCGCCGCACGCCGGACAGCAGCGCGGACGCCTCTATCACTCTGGAGGATGGCCGCCAGCTGACTCTCGGTAACGGCCTCACCACTCTCACACCAGCTCCCGCTGCCACCCTGGGCGAGACAGCCACGGTGCTCAGCACTACTGCCGGCACTGCTTACATCACCGTGCGTGCCCGTGCTCTGCCGGAGAATACCGAATACCCCGGCGTGACGGAGAATGGCCTGCAGGTGACCCGCATTTACGAGAAGCGTGGGGAGGATGGCGTATGGCGTGAGGCCACGGAGTTCAACGTGGGTGACGTGGTACGCGTGACTCTCACCTGTGCCAAGACTGACCGTGAGCTGGAGTACTTCATTCTGGAGGACTACTTGCCCGCCTGTATGGAGGCCATTAATCCGGAAGTGCCGTCACAGGCTGCCGGGCTGGAGCCCCGTGCATGGAGCCATTGGTTTGACCAGAAGGAATACCTTACGGACCGCGTGCGCGGCTTCTGCACGCGCTGGGGTGGCCGTGACCTGCTGAACATGAGCTACTACGCCCGCGTGAAGCGCTCCGGTGTGTCCACGGCGCCGCCTGCTCAGGGACAGCTCATGTACGAGCCGCAAACTTACGGCCTCTCGCCGAATGCAGTTATCACTTCGCACTGATTAACGGAAAACCTTCATGAGATGGACGGGCCGCAGACTCGTCCATCTCATCTTACCAAGTAATATCCTCGGACGTGTCGATCTTTCAGCTAGTTACGGATTATCAGCCTTCCGGAGATCAG
The DNA here is from genome assembly GCA_045652085.1 of Akkermansia sp. GTDB lineage: Bacteria > Verrucomicrobiota > Verrucomicrobiia > Verrucomicrobiales > Akkermansiaceae > Akkermansia. The sequence goes on along the minus strand of JAZRTR010000005.1, from coordinate 51,013 downwards.
GAGCAGGCCATTGCCAAGCTCCTTAAATCTCTGGACGCCGGAAACAAGCACCAATGCCTGCTGGGTGTGACGGGCAGTGGCAAGACCTTTACGATGGCGAATATCATCGCCGCGCAGGATAGGCCGGTGCTGGTGCTCTCTCATAATAAAACCCTCGCCGCTCAGCTGTATTCGGAGCTGAAGAGCTTCTTCCCGCATAATGCGGTGGAGTATTTCGTTTCCTACTTTGATTATTACCAGCCTGAGGCCTACATTGCCAGCACGGATACCTATATCGAGAAAGACAGCGCGATTAACGAGGAAATTGACCGCCTTTGCCTGAATGCCATGCGCTCACTGCTGCTGCGGCGTGATGTCATCGTGGTTGCGAGTGTGAGCTGTATCTACGGCTTGGGGTCACCTGAGGATTACCGGGAACTGACGCTTTCTATCCGCGTGGGGCAGGAGCTGGACCGTGATGCCATGCTGGCCTGTCTCACAGAGCTGCTCTTTGAGCGGAGTGATTTTGATTTCCGCCGTGGCACCTTCCGCGTGCGAGGGGACGTGGTGGAGATATACCCGGCGCAGAGTGATGGTGAGGCCATCCGCGTGGAGTTCTTCGGGGAGGAGATAGATGCGATTTCGCTCATTGATGCCACCACGGGGCGCACGCGTGATAAGATGAGCAGCTACCTCTTTTTCCCGGTGAAACAGTACGTTTCCTCACCGGAAAAACGCCATCCCGCCATCCTTTCCATCCGCAAGGAGTTGGAGGAGCGCATGGCCTGGTTTGAGAAGCAGAACAAGCTCATCGAGGCTCAGCGCCTGAAGATGCGCACGGATTATGATTTGGAGCTCATTAATGAGATAGGCTTTTGCAAGGGAATCGAGAACTACTCCCGCCATCTTGCCGGCCGCGCGCCGGGCTCCACGCCGTCCACCCTGCAGGATTATTTCCCGGCGGATCACCTCACTATCATTGATGAATCCCACGCCACCGTGCCGCAGATTGGCGGCATGTATGAGGGGGACCGCTCCAGAAAGCAAGTGCTCATTGACCACGGTTTCCGCCTCCCCTCTGCGCTGGATAACCGCCCGCTGCGCTTTGATGAATTCATGGCGCGCCAGGCTCAGTTGGTGTATGTGAGCGCCACGCCCGGTCCCTTCGAGTACGTGAACTGCGTGCCGGGCAATCCCTCCTACATCCCTGTGCTGAAGGCCAAACGCGGTAATACACACGCCCGCAGTGAGAAGGCCAGTCAGGCTATCACGAAAGCGCCGGATGACTTCCGCGGCGTCTTCTTCCACCGCTTGGAGGAGCTCCGCGTGCCGCCGCATCCCTCGTCCGCCCCTGTGGAGAAGTTTAACCCGCGCGGCCTCGGCCAACCTCTTATTGTGGAGCAGCTCATACGCCCCACCGGCTTGCTGGAGCCGAAAATCACCCTCCTGCCGTTGGAAGGGCAGATAGATAAGACCATTGAGCTCTGCCATGCCCGTGTGAGTGTGCGCGAGCGCGTGCTGGTGACGACTCTCACCAAGCGCACCGCCGAGGACCTCACGGATTACCTGCGTAACATCGGCTTGCGTGTGGAGTACATTCATGCGGATGTGGATGCCATCGAGCGCGTGGAAATTCTGCGTAAGTTGCGTAGTGGCACTGTGGATATTCTGGTGGGCATTAACCTCTTGCGAGAGGGGCTGGATTTACCGGAGGTATCCCTCGTCTGCATACTGGATGCGGATAAGGAGGGCTTCCTGCGCAATGAGACGAGCTTGGTACAGACTGCCGGTCGCGCCGCACGCCACGTGCATGGCGAGTGCGTACTTTTCTGTGATGTCATCACGGATTCCATCCGCCGCTTGGTGGAAGAGAGTGACCGCCGCCGTGCCATCCAGCAGGCGTACAATGAGGCACACGGCATTACACCGCATACCGTAGCTCGTGCGGACCAGAGCACCTTGCGCCTGTACACTCCGGATGATGAGGATGATTTTGATGAGCCCGCCCTGGTGGCTGCTGATGATGAGGCCGGGAATGTGGAGGAGACCATCCGCCGCTTGGAGAAGGAGATGAAGGAAGCTGCGGCTCGGCTGGATTTCGAGGTGGCAGCCGTGCTGCGTGATAAGATTAACCTGCTGAAGAAAAAGTAAGCGGCGCATAAAAGCCGCGGAGGGAAATCCGCGGCTGGAGAATCAGAGGGGTTTCTTTTCCTTTCCTGCTTCCTTACCTTCCAAGTAACGGACAAAGCGGGAAACACCTGCGCCATAGCGTGAGGCCAAGCGGTAATCCGGCTCGGATTCGTACAGGCGGCCACAGCTACGGTTCCACATGAAGAGGAAGTATATCAGCCAACACATGGCTTCCGAAGCAACAAGGGCTATGACATAGGGCGTGGCTCCGCCGGCCAGTACCCAAGCCTTCACCTCATCTTTCCATGTAATTTCCCTTATCTTGATTTCTTCTTCAGCAGGCAGGATAACGCGCGTGACTCTGTGAGCACTATCCGTATCCAACGGTGTGAAATTGGCTGAGAGCGGGGTGATGATGCCATGCAGGCAGTGAATGGAGGCCATGAGGCCTTCCACGCCGCTGCCGCTGATGGAAATACAGCGTCGCAGGGCTTCTTGCCACTCACGAATTTGGTCATCCGTGGGTGTGATTTCTCTGTACCCGATATCTATGACGGGCGGTTCACCAAGGCAGTACTGGAGCAGCACGGTGTACTGACCGGGCTCTGCGATATTGCGCACCAGATTGGCGGCTGATACCTCGCAGGGGATTTCCTGACCGGCTTTGAAGATGGAGACGTAGATGTGGAATTTCGAGTTGGCGTTCAGCTCGCGGAGCAGGTGGCTGATATCCTCCCGCTCCACATCCGTGAGCAGCTGCTGAGGGTCACGCAGAGCCGTGCCGTGCGGGCTGAGGTAAAGCCGGCAGTAGCGCCCGGGCACGGTGGTATCACTCTCTTCGTTTTCGGTTTCGGTTCGGGTTCTTCCGCCGGGGGAAGAAGTGGAGGTGGGGGTGGTGGTGCCGGAGGTGCTGCGCTGTTTGCCGCCGGGCATGAGCAGGTTCAGTCCGTTCGGCAGGTTACCGGACATCAGTTCCGCATAATCCGTGGAGGACCAGCGAGGCTCCACATTGTACCCAGCCGGTACACCCGGTACCACGGGCGGTGCCGGTTCCGGAGCGGGCTGCGGGGCCGGAGTTTCTGCTGGTGTCTCAGCCGGGGCTTCCGCTGCGGGGGCAGGGGCGTCCTGAGCCTGTGCATGCGGGGCGCAGAGGGCTGTGCCGAGAGTAGCGAAGAGCGCGAGAGATTTCAGTTTACGCCGGGTATTCTGGCGCAGGGTTTTGTTCACCTTACGGGTGGCGAGAGCGAGCTGGCCGGCAGCCTTCTTCATGACAAGCTTGAGAGCATTCATGAAAGCGCGCTCACGGAACTGAAGGCGTGCGCTGATGATGGTGGAAGTGATTTTATCCGGATTAACGTAGGGATCCAGCATGTATCCCCAAGTGAAGCAGGCTATTTCCAGCTGCACGTCCAGCACGAGAATAAGCATCCAGTCCTGACGAGTGGGGGGAGGTGTGGGCAGGCAGATATCACGCAGCCAATCACAGAAGTTTTGCCACGTGCTACTAATCCAAGAGGGTGTTTCTTCCACCGGGCGGGCCTCACCGGGGCGCCGTTCGCGCAGTTCAGCATCCTCGATGGCGCGCATCTGCTCTCGTTTGCCAAATGAGGGGTGATGTATACGGGCGTGATTCAGTACCCAGTGAGCATGCGGGCGGAATTCCTGCGGCTGTCCATGGTCCGTGATATATACACAGAGGGCCACGGGAGAAATGCGGCGCTCCAGTCCGGCCAGATAGCGCAGAAGCTCCATGCGCTCTTGGTGGGTGAGGGCTCCGGCTTCATCCACCACGCGGGTGAACTCCACATCATTCATGCCGAATATGGAATCCGCTCGGGCCATGCCATAACCGCACGCCGGGCACTGTTCTTCAGCACCCGTGTGGATAGTAGCATTGCAACGTGGACAAATCGGCACGTCCCATTTATAGCTTTTTTTTGCCTGCGTGTGAAGACAAATCAATGTCATTCTGATGCGTGGTTGACATGGGGGGAGAAATGTGATAAACACGAAGATATGAAAACAATTTTCCAATCAATACTTGTGAGCGTAGTGGCTGCCTTGGGCGTGAGTGCGTACCCGGCACCGTCTCATCTGGAGGGTGCTGTAGTGGTGCTGGATTATACTCAGGCTGAGTTCTGCACGGAGATAATGGATGAAGGCTCCAGCGGCTGGGTGAGTTATGAGCAGGCTCGGCAGAATGTACGTGGAGCCGGTGAGGCTTTCTCCACCGGTGCTATGCAGATTAAGGCCTCGCGCCGCTTGACGCCCATTACTGCTTCCGGGCAGGGCGGTGTATACACCTATACTTGTAAAGGTGGTAATACCGGCGAGATTGATGTGAACATGTGGCAGTCTCAGCAGGTGGATGTGGTGCGTGATATCACACTCTTCTTTACATCTTCCACCACAGCGGTGGCCACGGAAAGCATTTACCATGGTAATTACGTGGGGCGTGTGCGTAATATCCGCGTGACAATTCAGGGTGGTAATATCGGCGCGGCTACTTCCTCCTCTTCCGGCGCTGCGCAGAATGAAGACCTGAAGCGTATGATAAATGAGCTGCAGTCGCGTACTGCCCGGAATGCCACGGAGAGACTGTACTATCGGCGTTTGCTCACCTTGTTGCCGCTCATTTACCGCACGGGGAATGTAGATATCACCACTAATGAAACCCGTGGGAATACGGCTCTGCATTATGCATGCGGCCTCAGCCATGTGGAGCTGGTGCGCTGGCTGGTGGAGCATGGGGCAGATGTGCACGCCCGCACGCATCGTGGGGCCACACCGGCTGATTGCGTGGGTGGGCCGAATGCTGCTGCAATTAATGCTATTTTGCGCAGTGCGCGCTGAGTGAAGCGTTTTTGTATTGTATTAGTGAATCATGGCCGGTGCAGCATAGCCTGCACCGGTTTTTGGTTGACATCAAAGGGGCTAGAATGATATAAGAGTGGCACATGTCATATGCACGCAGGAGAGGGGGCTTAAATTAGCTTCCTAGTGTCGAAAGAATGCTGCCTCTCTACTCCAATTACACAATCAAATCAACCTCTAATTAGAATTTCCTAAAAAATATAGCCATGAAAACAAGTATTACCCTGCTCGCGCTCTTAGCCACATGTGGCACCGCAGTTGCTGCTCATCCTGCACCCGCTTCCATGGGAGGAAAACTGGTGGTGGTGAACTTTTACTCGGCACAGGAAGCCCGCTCTGAGAGCGGTGAGAGACCGACTACATGGAATGAATGCAGAGTCACTCCCATGATGATGCAGTTCCCTGCGGGAGGGGGCAATGAGTACAGCTACCAACTGCAAGAGCAAACGCCGGAATCCCCTTGGCCTCCGGTAAAGGTCACATACATTCCGGAGGATTCCTGCATCCAAATCACCGGCAATGACTTGCATGTGCAGGTAACCCTCTCTTTCTATTCCGCCCAAAATGGTACGGCGAGCATTGAATGGCACGATGAGGGCGGCTCTTGGTATATTCGTGGGGCTGAGTTTAGTGTCAGCAAAAATACCTCAAAGGCAGGGCTTCTCACCATGCCGAATGCGGAAGAAACTGATGGTGCTGTACAAAGTGTAGATGACGGCTTGGGCGCCATAGTGCGCGATCTCGAATCACGCACATACCCAACCGCCGTGGAGCGCCTGTATCAAAGACGCTTGCTCACCGTCCTGCCTCAAATTATGGAGGGAGCCCCTATTGATACCGTCATTTCCAATGCCAACGGCACTACGGCCCTGCATAACGCCTGCGGGCTCAGCCATGTGGAGCTGGTGCGCTGGCTGGTGGAGCATGGGGCGAATGTGCGTGCTCGCACCGCCAGAGGAGCCAGTGTAGCTGACTGTGTGGGCGGACGGAATGCTGCTGCGATTAACGCTATTCTGCGCAGTGCACGCTGAGTATAGTATCTTTCATGTATTTGTGAATGAAAGCCGGTGCAGCATCTTGCACCGGCTTTTTTTTAATTTCTATTTCTCCGAAAATGTGGCAGTAAGGGGAAATATTCTTTACAACTGAGTAGTTAAATGTTAGCCTTAAAGGGAAGGGGATATTGCTCTTGCTTATTATGTGAGACCATGTGACAGGAGGTTTCCATCACATAAGCTCCCGGAGGGCATAATTCTATCAGATATCAGCGAACAAAATGAGAATTACCTACACAGCTGCTCTTATTCTGGCACCGGCATTAGTGGCCGTTGTGCAGGCTGCTTCAGTGAGTGATTTGGAGCAGGCTGTCCTGCGCGGAGATAATCTGATTCGCATTGAAAAGTTGATACGAGGCGGTATCAGCCCGGATAGTGAAGTGACTCTGGTGCCCGGTCGACGTGCTCCGCTTCTCTGTGCTCTGGTGGATGATGAGCTGCATGGCTATGGAGAGCGTGAGGCTGTAGATTTGCCGTATGGCCCGGCAGAAGCTGTTCAGATGCTGCTGAGGATGGGAGCCACTCCGAATGTGCGAGATGCTCAGGGCCGCACGGCTCTGCACTATACCTCACATGCGCTGGCTCAGCATTACTTGCTGGAGGCCGGTACGAACCCGCAGCTAGCGGATAACAACGGCGAGCGTCCCTCCGTGCCCGAGGCTGAGGGAATAGCCACAGAAGGTGCTCCTGTAGATGATATCCCCCCCCTGTGACAGCATTGATAATCAATGGGTTGTTGATATGAGCCCTGAGCAGATACGTGAACTGGGGGTGGACTATGCTGAAGGTCGTAATGGCCGCGCTGTTAACACTGCCCGTGCTATTGAGCTTTATGAACGGGCTGCCGCTGCGGGTGATTCCACGGCGGCCCGCTGGATGGGCTGGCGCTACCGTCAGGGCAGGGGTGTGCCGATGAATCGAGACCGTGCCAACTTCTATTTTTCACAGGCCGCTGCTGCGGGGGACCGCGCTGCTTATGACGCCATGGATAACCTCGCCCCTGAGAGCGTAGCGGGCTTGCAGCTTTCCTTCAGCTGCGCCTCCGAGCAGGTGGTGGATTCTTTTGGCGCCCGTGAGGAGGATGCCTATCACTTCCTGACTCCCGGAAGCGATGATGCCTACACCGTGGAATGGGAGCGTTCCAATAATGGCACAAAATCCGGGAATGAAGACGGCGCCCGCCGCGAGTTTTCTTGGAGTTACACCCGCACGAGCAAGAATACGGCGCGTGTCACGTATTCCTTTTCCTGCTCTCGTAGGGGAAACACAGTTTCTTGGTACGAACGCAGTTTCGACCTTATCTTTTCTTCTCCTACCGAGGGGAATGCTACCTGTACTGTAACAGGTAGACCAACAACCATTTGGGCGGATAAAATCATTTACACTGGTTTTTTCTCCCTGAAATAATCCCGCTGCTTGCAGCAATCACTAATACCAAACTCGAAATAAAACAATGTCTGTAGAAGTTACAACCGAAAGCTGGGGCAGCCGCCTTGGCAACTCCTTTAAGGGAGTCATCGTCGGTGGTGTTCTGTTCCTGGCCGGCATTCCCCTGCTGTTCTGGAACGAAGGCCGCGCCGTGAAGACAGCCCAAGCTCTGGAAGAGGGCGAGGCTGCCTGTGTGGAAGTGAAGGATATCACCACCATTAACCCCGCTAATGAGGGCAAGTTGGTGCACATGACCGGTATGGCCTCCACTCAGGAAACGCTGATGGACCCCCTGTTCAATTGCGTGAGTCTGAATGCCATTCGCCTCACCCGCAAGGTAGAATACTACCAGTGGGTAGAGAGCTCCTCCACGCGTGAGGAAAAGCAGGTGGGTGGCTCCGTGCAGCGCACCACCACCTATTCTTACTCCACTCAGTGGTCCAGCACCCCCGTGGATAGCTCCAATTTCCATGATCCTGCCTATCGCGGCCTTAACACGGTGGCATATCCTGTGACAACCGGTACCGGCCTGAATGGTGCTAATGCTACGGTGGATGCCACAATGGTGAACTTTGGCGCCTTCATGCTTTCTCCGTCCCAAATCTCCAGCATCAGCGGTAACCAGCCTGTACCTCTTGCTAATGTGCAGTGGCCTGCAGACCTGACTGGCCGCATCACCGTGCAGGATACTGCCGGTGTTGTCTACATTGGCCATCCCGTAGGTTATGTGGCACCTGCCGCTCCCGGCCAGCCTGTACAGCCCGGCATGCAGCCCGGTATGCAGCCTGCCATGCAGCAGTACGCTCCTCAGCTGCCCATCTCTACTGTGGTGAATATCCCCGATGAGCCCGGCAAGCAGCTTAACCTGATTCAGAATGGCAATTTCATGTATGTGCAGGCCTCCCTCGGCACCCTGTATCCTGCCGTGCTGCAGCCGAATGGCACATACATGGTTTCCAAGTCGAACGGTGCCACCACGGTGGCCACTCCTGTTCCCATGTCCACTCCCATTGCCACCATGTCTCAGCCCGTACAGGGTACCGCTCAGGTGGGCAATATGGGTATGATGAATGTGGTATGCGCCGGCGACAAGGCATACATCTGCATGCCTGATGGTTCCCTGCAGCACATCACGCTGCTGAATGGCCGCTATGCTATCCAGTACAACGGCTGGCAGACCGTGCAGATTACTCTGCCTACTCCCGGCCAGCCTGGCATGGCTCCTGCCGGTGCCGCTACGGCTACAGTTACCGGCACGGCTAATCCCGCTGCTCCTGTGGTGGGTGATGTACGCATCACTTGGACTTATGTTCCTGCTAGCGCCACTGTTTCCCTTGTGTCTAAGCAGACCGGTAACACCTTCACTCCCTATACTGCCGAGAACGGCTATGAGGTGGACCTCCTGCAGACAGGCACCGTGGATAAGGCCGGCATGTTCGCCGATGCTCATGCTTCCAACAACATGATGACTTGGATTCTGCGCTTCGTGGGCTGGCTGGTGATGTTCATCGGTCTCAAGATGATTTTCAAACCGCTCTCCGTGCTGGGTGACGTGCTGCCCATTCTGGGCAATATCCTGGAGTTCGGTACCGGCATTATTGCCTTCTTCATCTCCGCTATCACGGCTCTGGTGGTTATCGCCATCGCATGGCTGTTCTATCGCCCGATTCTGGGCATTATCCTGCTGGCCGTCGCTGTGGCTCTTCTTGTGATGCTTATCAAGAAGAAGAAAGCCGCCGCTGCTGCCAAGCAAGCTAACTGCTAAAAGTAATGTTAAGCGGGGTGCTTCGGCACCCCGCGTTATTCTCCCCTCTTTCCTTACCATCCCACAGGTATATGCAGGTGTACGTAAATGATACTGCGGTCATCGTTTTTGCCGGAGCAGTAGCTTTGGATGCCGTACGCCGCTACTGTGCGGATACCCACACACCTCTTCCCACAGGTGATTTGTATGATGCCTGGGGAAATGTGATAGCGGCTGATAGCCCCATGCGTGAGCAGCGCCGCATCTTCACCTCTCGTCCTTCCTGATATTTTCATCTTCCTATTATTCTCTCATGAAACTTCCATTTCTTACTTTGCTGTCAACCTTGGGCACAGCCATCGCCGCACAGGTGACGGTGCTCGGCTTGAATGATATGCACGCTAATATTGATGCCCTGCCGCGCTTGGCCACCTTCCTGCGCGCAGAGCGTGAGACCCGCCCCGGCGTGCTGCTGATGTCTGCCGGTGATAACCGCACAGGTAATCCGTACGTGGATAATGTGCCGGAATCCGGTATGCCGATGATTGAGCTCATGAATAAGCTCCGCTTTGACATTTCCACCCTCGGCAACCATGAGTTTGACGCCGGTGCAGACCAGCTGCGGGACTGCGTGAACGCTGCGAACTTCCCCTTTGTGTGTGCGAATGTGAGCACAGCTTCCGGCCCTGAGCTGAATATCCCCCCTTATTATATCTTTGAGCGTGATGGTGTGCGCATCGGTGTGCTGGGCTTGGTGCAGACCGGCCACAACGGCCTTCCGGATGCCCACCCGGACCAGCTGAAGAACTTCAGATTCCATAGCCCGCTTACAGCGGTGCTTGATTACACCTGCTTGCGTGAGCACTGTGATGTGCTCATCCTGCTTACGCACATGGGATTTGAGGATGATATCCTCTTGGCTAGGGCTTTCCCTCAGGCTGATGCCATCATCGGTGGTCACACCCATACCCGAGTGCAGGATGGTCACATGGAGAATGGCGTGCTTATCACTCAGTCTGAGAACAAGGTGAAGTTCATTACTCGCCTTACTTTTGAGGTGGAGGATGGCCGCGTGGTCAGCAAGCAGGCGGAGCTCATTCCTCTCGCGGACGTCCCCGAAGATGAGGAGATGCTGGCTGCTGTGGACGCTGTGAAGAACATGCCTTATATGCAGCGCCAGCTTACCACCGTCAGTCAGGACATTACCCGCCGTGAGAGCCTCGGCTGCATGATGGCGGATGCACTCCGCGCCTGCGCCGGCACGGATGTGGCCGTCGTGAACTTAGGTAACGTGCGTCTGGAAGAGTTCCCCGCCGGTCCCTTCACCGTGGCAGATTGCTACCGTCTGGATCCCTTCTGCAATCAGACCGTTATTGTGAACGTGACAGGCCGTGAGCTCATTTCCTTCTTGAACATTATTCCCGCAGGTGACCATCACGGCGCTCCCTGTGTGTCCGGCATGCGTTATCAGGCTGTAAAGCCCGCTGCGGAGTCTCAGCCCATGCGTATTACTTCCGCCACTCTGGAGGATGGAACGCCCATCCAGCCTGATGCTACTTACACCATGGCCACGAACTCTTACCTCATGTCCGTTGTCACTCCGCTGCCGGCAGACCCCGGCCGTGCCGTTGATTTGGACGGCGCTCGCAGCATGATTCAGTACTTGGATGGTAAACCCTCAATCGATTATTCAAACGTCTCTCGCGTGGACGTTATTATCGAGTAATGTGTCTAATAATAACTGATTATCAATATGTCCGATTATATTAAGGAGATTCTGAGCGGGCTGGGCCTCATCGCCTTCGGTGTGGTTCTGAGCATCTACACCGATGACATCAGTAAGTGGTTCGGTGATACCGTTCAGAATATTTTTAATAGTATAATTGAACAATTATAACACTTAAACAGTCTTACCTCCAATTCCTCTTAAAACCATGAAAATATCACACATCTCAGCAGTAGTGCTTGCTTGCGCTTCCCTGATAGTGGCCTCCTGTGTATACCCGAATGGCTATAGCTCAATTACCTACTCTACGAATGGCTATAATTCATCCGTGTCTTGGACTGCCGCTAGCTATGACGCCAACGGCTTCCCCATTTACGGTTATTACTATGGTCGCCCTGTGTATGGCTACACGGCTACCGGTGCTGCCATTTTCACCATTGCGGCGATTACGGCCAGTTGCTTTGTGCCTGACTGGGGTCCTGCTCCCTGGTACCATGGTCACCACCATTATCCGCCCCATGTGCACCGCCATGCCAGTCCTCCCCACTACGCTCACGGCCACAAGCCGCATCAGCGTCCTCACGGCGGCATGAATGCACCCATTCACCGGAATCCTTCCTCTGTGCTGGGACCGGCTCGTCCCAATCCTCACGGCAGACCCGGCCATGATTCCCATGGCCGCCCGAATCACAATGCTCATCGTCCGGATTCCCGTCCGAGCCATAACGCCTCTCGTCCGGACCATCGCCCGAGCCGCCCCTCTACGGTGACTCGTCCGAGCGCTACGCGTCCGGAATCTCGCCCGAGCCGTCCTTCCTCGGTAACTCGCCCGAGCGCTACGCGTCCGGAGTCCCGTCCGAGCCGTCCTTCCTCGGTAACCCGCCCGAGCGCTACGCGTCCGGAGTCTCGCCCGAGCCGTCCCTCTGGTGTCACTCGCCCGAGTGCCTCTAGTTCCGGTTCTTCCCGCCCGAGCGGTGCGTCTCGCCCGTCGACAGGTAGACGTCGCTAAAGCGGAACTGCTTCGTTTTCTGAATGAAAAAATCGGTTGTCTGATGAAGACAACCGATTTTTTTAATACGAATGGATGAATAAGTTTACTCTTCATCAGCATATTCCTTCAGCCAGGCGGAGAATTCTTCACGCGGGGCGAGGGCGTTGAGGAGGAAGAGGTCGAAGTGGTGTTTCTGAGTGGCTGGGGTGATGCTGAGGCGGCCGTCACGGCAGATGGCGATACCCTGAGCCTGCATGTGCAGGAGGTGAGGTTCACAGGGGATGGAGGCAGCGGCGCAGGTGGCTTCCACCTCACAGTCACGCAGTTCAAATTCGCTGCGGGTCCAGAAGGTGCTCACCCAAGTTCCATCCTGTAGGAGGTGAATGTGCAGGCCGTAGCCCTGACCATCATTCCATGCGAGGAAGTTTTTCTCTGGCTCATAGGTGCAGAGCTCATCCACGGCGGCGAGCTCGCGGAAGTTTGCCAGCAGCTCATCACGAGTGAGCGTGAAGGGGGTGGAGTTTGTTTGCAGTTTGCGGGCGGTGTGCTGGCCACTGCTCTTCTTTTTGCGGATGATGATGAAGGCTGCTGCGCAGAGGAGGACGAGGCAGAGGGCGGGGATGATGTAAATCATGGATTCAGTTGTCGTTGATATGGTAATCTTTCAGCCAAGCCGTGAATTCTGGCTCTGGTGCGAGGACGCTGTGCAGGAATTCATCGAAGTGGATTTGCTGGTCTGCGGGGGTGATGGTGAGCTGGCCGGCATGCGCGATGGCGATACCCTGAGCTCGCATGCCGAGCATTTTCTTGTGGCAGGGCACATTGGCCGCTCGGCAGGCGGCGGTGATTTCCTTGTCTCGCATTTCAAAATCCGCAGGGCTCCAGAAGATGGAGGTCCAGCCACCATCTGGCAGAAGGAAAATCTGGATGATGTAACCTTGGCGGGTATTCCATGCGAGGAAGTTGAAGGCCGGCTTGTTAACGGCAAGGTCATCCTTCTTCGCTAACTCAGCGAAGTGGGAGATGATTTCCTCATTCGTGAGGGAGTAGGGGGTGGTGACGCGCTTGTGACGGCGTGCGGGGAGGTTGGCCCGTTTTCTGCTGCGGGAGCGGCTGCGGCCTTCAGAGAGGAGCCATTTGCCCAGCTCCCAGATTCCGTGCCCGCAGAGTAGAACTGCAGCGGCGAGTGCCGGCTCCGTGTTCTTCTCCATGCCGGCCAAGCAGGTGGCGATGATGAGTGAGATGACAAGCAGCCCCACGCTGATGATGTGGCGCAGGCGCCCCAAGTATTCGAACACGAACACATAGGCGATGAATCCTAGGAAAATGATGATGCTCACGTAATCAGCACTCATGGCCGGTGGGGCTTATTGCTCCGTTTTGCGGTAGTCTGTATGCCGGCGCAGGTAGGCTTTCGCCTCACCCAGCAGGAAGAATGAGCCGCAGATGAGCGTGTGCGGCGTGGGCTGTTCCAGCACTTTACCCAGCGTGGCCGGCATGCTTACGGGTGCTGCTGAGATGGCGCGAATCTTATCGGCCATCGCCGCTGCAGGAAGGATGCGCGGGCTTTGTACCGGAGGAAGTATCCACTCGCTCACGATGGGGGAGAGCAGTTCCAGCACTTCATCCAGTGCTTTATCCGCTGAGCCGGCATAAATGCAGCGCGCTTTCTGTTCGCCATACGTCTGCTGCCAGGTGTTCACCAGCACGCGGATAGCGGGTGGATTATGTGCGCCGTCCATGATGACTTGCGGGGCTATCTCTTCAAATCTTCCCGGCCACTGCACCCCTGCCAGTCCGCGGGCGATTTCTTCCTCACTTGCAAGGAAATGCGGTAGGGCACGGAGTGCTGCGAGGGCGAGGGCTGAGTTCTGCCGCTGGTGAGCGCCGTGCAGACCGAGGGGCAGGGTGCATTCCTCAGTGATGATGCGGTAGTGCGTGTCCATACGCTCAGCCGCCGCGTGAATGGCGCGCACGGCTTCCGGCGGCTGTGGGGCGCTGAGGGCAGGGCGGTGCCATGCGATGATGGCGGCTTTCTCCCCGGCGATTTCCTCCAGCGTGCTGCCGAGGTACTGGGTGTGGTCCATGCCGATGGGCGTGAGCACAGCCACATCCTTGGGAACGGCATTTGTGGCATCCAAGCGGCCGCCCATGCCGGTCTCCAGAATGATGATGTCCACCTCACGCTCGGCAAAGTACATCATGGCTATAGCCAGCACGAGCTCGAAGAAGGTGGGTTTTACTTCCCACTCAGAGATGATATCCCGCACGCGGCAGATGAGGCGTGCGGCGTCCTCTTCCGGTATCATTTGCCCATTCACGCGGATGCGTTCACCGAACTCCACTAGGTGGGGAGAGGTGAAAAGGCCTGTGCTGTAGCCGGCGGCGCGGGCCACGCTTTCAGCGAAGGCGCAGGTGGAGCCTTTGCCGTTTGTGCCGGCCACGTGGATGACTCTTGCGCGCGGATAGAGCACACCGCAAGCTTGCAGCAGGCGGGTGATGCCTTCCAAGCCCAGCTTTATGCCGAACATTTGGGTGGAGTACAGCCAATCCAGCGCGGCGCTGTACGGTTCTGATACTGTCATGGAGGTGATGAGGGGATGGGCCATGCCCAGTTCGGCTCGCGCACACTCGCGGGGAGTGCAGGCGAGCCGAATGTGGTAGATGTGAATCCGTTCGGTGTTTTATCAGAAGGGGATGTCATCATCCGCTTCATCAGGCATGGGGGGAGCGGACTGCTGATAGCCGCCGTTGCCGTAGTTGTTATTGGGGCGCTGCTGGAAGCCGCCACCATTGTTGTAACCACCGCCATTGCCGCCGTAGTTATTGTTGGGGCGCTGCTGCTGGTAGCCACCATTCTGCTGCTGGTAGCCACCGTTGCCGCCGTAGTTACCGCCGCCCTGCGGGGCGCCGTCACGGCCGCCAAGCAGCTGAAGATTCTCGGCAATAATGCGGATGCGGCTGCGGCGCTGGCCGGTCTGCTTATCTTCCCATGTATCCATCTGCAGGCGGCCCTCGATGAAGACCGGGCGGCCCTTGCTCAGGTACTGTGCGGCCACTTCACCTGTGCGGCCCCAGCATGTTACATCCAAGAAAGTTGTTTCTTCGCGGCGCTCGCCATCGTTCGGGCCGCTGGATACGCGGTTCACAGCCAGGCGCAGTTCAGTGAGGGAGTTGCCGCGGGGGGTCTGGCGTACCTCCGGATCTGCCGTGAGGTTGCCGATAAGCATGACTTTGTTCAGATTAGCCATATGCGTATGTGTCTTGAGGTATAACGTTCAGTGTGAGGAATCCCACTCACTCTCGCGGGAAAGTGGCAGGAAATGTGTTTCATGTATATTCTACCTGTGTACTCCCCCTCTTGACAAGCAAAAAAGCTGACTGCACGTCAGTATTTTGCATGCTTGGAGTGCGGCTTACGCAGGTACGCGCGGAGATTTTTTCCTGCTGACGTGAATATAGGCTTGCATTTGAGGGCGCTGCATAGTATAATGACCACTCCCACAGGCCGTGGGGAAGAACGTTTTTCCATCCATGAAAGTTGAACTCATCGAGAAAGCTGCTCAGATTGTAGGCGATAACCAGCTGCTGGTCAACATTGTATCCCATCGTGTTCAGCAACTGAATCAGGGTGCAGACCCCTATATTCCCACCACACCTGAGATGGGCAGTGGAGACATCGCTCTCACGGAGATTGTCGAGGGGAAGATTATCTGGCGTGAGGCTGATGACGAGAGTTCTCTCGTTTCCGCCGCTGATTTGGAGGATGGTCTCTCCATTGATGACATCGAGCTGGAGGATATGCCTGCCACGGATGATCGCACCATCACCGCTACCATCGATCTGTAAATCTATCCCTTTTATTTATCGCAGGTCCGGTTGCCGGTGCTGACCCGGTTACCGGACTTTTTCTTTACTTTTCATCTTATAATCAATAACCCTTTAACTCATAGCCGCCATGGCCAAAAAACCTGCACCCCAGTCATCACAGATTGCCGGTAATAAGAAAGCGGGCCGAGATTATGAAATCCTCGGCAAGCACGAGTGTGGCATCGAGCTGCGCGGTACGGAGGTGAAATCCATCCGCGAGGGCCGAGTGAATATATCTGACGCCTTCGCCCGTGTGGAGAAGGGGCAGCTCTTTCTCTATGGCTGTGACGTGCAGCCTTGGGAGACGGCCGGTAAGTGGTTCCAGCATGAGGCTAAGAGACCCCGCCGCCTTCTCATGCACAAGCGTGAGATTTTGAAGCTTGAAATCCAACAGGCTCAGAAGGGCTTTGCTCTCCCGCTGCTGCGCCTGTATTGGAAGAATGGTAAGGTGAAGGCGGAAATTGGCATCGGGCGTGGTAAGACGCACCGTGACCAGCGCTATGATCTTAAGGCTCGCGTGGAAATGATGGAGGCCCGCCGCGAGGTTACCCGCTTCAACAAGGGCGGTGGCTGGTGATGCCCGGCGCTCTTAAGCACCCCTATACATATTTATGACAACGAAAACGATACTCATTACAGCAGTGTGCGCCCTGTGTGGTTTCGGCGTACTGCAGGCAGAGGAAACGGCGAGTGCTGTAGCTGCTTCACAGGCAGTTACTCAGCAGGAAGTTGCTCATCCCTTCTTTCAGGATGAACCCTATCCTGCCTGGTCACGCATGACTGCAGAGCGTGGCGTGGCAGATGTGCGTGCTGCACTTGCTATGGCTCGTGAACGCATAGCTGCCGTGTGTGCTGTGCGCCCTGAAGAGGCCACCTTTCAGAATACCTTTCTCGCTTATAGCGAGGCCTCATATGAAATGGGACTCGCCTATGGCTACCTGAACCACCTCAGCTCCGTAATGGATAGCGCGGAAATGCGTTCTGCTATGGAGGCGCTTATTCCTGAGCTGACTGCTTTTGATGCCGAAATCATCGCGAACGAACAGCTTTGGCTCGTGCTGAAGACTGCCGCAGAGCAACCCTGGGTGAGAGAGCTTTCCTCCGCTCAGCAGCGCCTCGTGCAGCAGACTGTGGAGGGCTTCATTGATAGTGGTGCGGATTTGTCTCCTGAGCAGAAGGCTCGCAAGGCTGAAATTGAGCAGGCTCTTGCTGAACTTACCTTGCAGTTCGAGAAGAATGTACTGGATTCCCAGAATGCCTGGAAGCTTCTTGTGCTGGACCGTTCCATGCTGGATGGAATGGGGGAAGACTGGATGGCAAGGGCTCAGGCTGAGGCTGTGCGCCGCGGCTTGATTGCGGAAGGCGAGGAGGGATGGTGTATCACCCTGGATTATGAGAGCTATGGCTCCGTGCTGCGAGATTGTCACTGTGAAGCCACACGCAAGAGATGCTGGGAGGGCCTTTGCTCCCTCGGTGCTGTGGGTGAGTGGGATAATGCGTCCATCGTGGAAAAGGTGATGGAGCTGCGCCGTGAGCTGGCTGAGCTGCTGGGCTTCCGCAACTATGCGGATTTGATGACCCACCGCCGCATGGTGGGAGGTGGTGATAATGCCATGGCTTTCATTGATGCCATGGCTGCTAAGGTGTTGCCTGCCTTCCATGAGGAATGTCAGCAGTTGCTTGAGTATGTCTCCCGCTGTGAGGGGCGAAATGTCATGTTCTTAGACCCCTGGGACCGCCGCTATTATCTGAACAAAATGTCACGCGAGCTGTACCAGTTCAATCCTGAGGAGCTTCGCCCCTATCATCCTGCGGATCGCGTTGTTTCAGGTATGTTCTCCCTTTACGGCAATCTGCTTGGGGTGAATTTCACCGAGATTCCCACTGTTTGCTTGGCGCCTGGTGAGACCTGCCCTGAGGGAATGGTGGAGGTGTGGCACCCCAGCGTGAAGCTCATTAAGGTGACGGATGCCACCACAGGAAACCACTTGGGCTCCTTCTATATGGATCTTTATCCCCGTCCCAGTAAGCAGGGCGGTGCTTGGGTCATGCCCATGCGTTTCGGTGTCTCTGAGGCCCCTGGTACTCCCCACACGCCGCACTTGGCAGCGCTGGTGGGTAATCTGACCTCCCCCGTGGGTGATGCTCCCGCACTCTTCAGTCATTATGATGTGGAGACGCTCTTCCATGAGTTCGGGCACATGATGCACGTGATGCTGAGTGATACGGAGCTGAGAGAGCACTGCGGTACCCGTGTGGCATGGGACTTTGTGGAGCTGCCCAGCCAGATGTTCGAGAACTGGACCTGGGTGCCTGAGGGTATTGCCGCCTACTCAGGGCATTATCAGACCGGTGAGCCCATGCCTGCTGAACTGGTGGAGAAGCTCGTGCGCAGCCGTTATTTCATGCCTGCCATGGATAATATGAGCCAGCTCTGCATTGGTAAGCTGGATTTGGAGATGCACATGAACTACGAGAGCCGCTTCGCCGGCCGTCCGTTGGATGCTGCTTCCGCTCAGCTTCTGGATCCGTGGAGTGTACCTGTTTCCATCACGGCGCCTTCCATGATGCGCCACCTCACGCACTGCATCAGCGGTGGTTATGCCGGCGGTTACTACTCCTACAAGTGGGCAGAAGTGCTCTCAGCGGATGCCTTTACCCGCTTCCGTCGTGAGGGTGTGATGAACACCGCTACCGGTGCCGCTTTCCGTGAGGCTGTGCTCCGCCAGGGTGACAGCAAGCCCGCTTCCGAGGTTTACCGCGATTTCATGGGTCGTGACCCGAACCCGGATGCACTCTTGCAGGCTCAGGGCCTCATGCCCGAGTAAAGCTTGTACAGATATTCATTAACCAACCGGCGGCCGCTACTGTGTGGCCGCCGGTTCTTTTTTTTGAGCTATGTAGCGCACAAAAAAAGAGCGGCTGCCGATGTGGCGCCGCTCTGAAAAGGGTTGCTGAGCCGGGATATTATTCCCACTCGATGGATGCCGGGGGCTTGGTGCTGATGTCGAAGAGGACGCGGTTGATGCCCTTAACTTCGTTCAGGATGCGGTTGGAAGCCTCACGCAGCAGGTCGTAGGGAAGCTGTACCCAGTCAGCGGTCATGGCGTCCTCGGATACGATAGCGCGCAGGTTTGTGGCGAACTCGTAGGAACGCTCGTCGCCCTTCACGCCCACGGTCTTCACGGGGATGAGGCCGGCGTATGCCTGCCAGCACTTGTCGTACCAATCCCACTTGCGGAGGGTGCCGATGAAGATGGCGTCGCACTCGCGGATGATGTCGAGGCGCTCCTTGGTCACCTCGCCGGGGCAGCGCACGGCCAGACCGGGACCGGGGAAGGGGTGGCGCCACAGGATGTCGTGAGAAATGCCCATGGAGGCACCAAGCTCACGCACTTCATCCTTGAAGAGGAAGGCGAGCGGCTCGATGACCTTGCCTTCTTCCTGCATCTTGAGCACGCGCTCCACGCGGTTGTGGTGGGTCTTAATGACGGAGGCCTTGCTCTTGGCGTTGGAGGCACTCTCAATCACGTCCGGGTACAGAGTGCCCTGAGCGAGCATCTCGGCATCACCCACGGCGTCCCAGAACACGTCGATGAAGAGGTTACCGATGATACGGCGCTTCTTCTCGGGAGCAGTCTCACCGGCAAGAGCGGTCAGGAAGCGCTCGGAGGCGTCCACAGTCTCGATGGTTACACCCATGCGGGCGAAGTTGGCCTGAACTTCCTTGGCCTCGTCCTTGCGCAGGAGGCCGTTGTCCACGAAGATGCAGCGTACATTCACACCGGCCTCGTGCAGGAGCACGGCCAGCACGGTGCTGTCCACACCGCCGGAAACACCGCATACCACCTGCTTGTCACCCACCTTAGCGCGGATGTCCTCAATGAGCTCGCGCTTGAAGTCACCGATGTCGAAGGGAGCAAGCTCCTTGGCGTAGGAGAGGAAGTTCTTCAGAATGGTACGGCCCTCGTGGGAGTGAGTCACCTCCGGGTGGAACTGGATGCCGAACATGGTATCACCCCACTGGAGGGAAACGGGTACGCCGTCACTGTTACGGGCGATGACCTTGCAGTTGTCTGCGAGGTGGTCCACGGTATCAGAGTGGCTCATCCACACTTGAGAGGAGGGGGACATATCTGCATACAGGCCCTCGAGCTTCTCGGGAATGAGGGCAGCGGGGCCGTATTCGCGCTTGTTGCTGCTGCGCACGGTGCCGCCGTTCTTAATGTTCAGCAGCTGCATGCCGTAGCATACGCCCAGAACGGGTACGTTGAATGAGGTAAGCCACTCGAAGTCAATATCCGGGGCATCCGGTTCGGAGGTGCTGCGGGGACCACCGGAGAGGATGATGGCTCCGGGCTCGCTGATTTCGTGCAGATCCTCCAGCGCGTAGAGCTTGGCGAGGAAGCCCAGCTCGCGCACGCGGCGCACGATGAGCTGCGTGTACTGTGAGCCGTAGTCGATAACGGCAACAATGTGTTTCGGCGTCATAAAACTGTGTGATTTAACGTGTGGAACACTTGGTGTTTCACGCATTGTAACACATCTACAGCGTAAAGTGAAGCCCAAATTTGATTTACGATTAAGGAATTATCCGCCGCCGCTCCATCGGAGCTTTGGCGTGACGAGCGATTTACGAATTCGGAGCCTAGCTCTCTGCGCTCGCAGGAGGGGGGCGGGCAGGGTATGCCGATGAATTATTGTGTAGAATTCCCGTCAGAACGCTGCTTTTAGCTTGACAGGCGGGGCGGCGGTTTTTATACTATCCGCGTATGGGTGCGCCGTCGTGTGCACGCATGTTGACGGGCTATGCAGCCGCGGCAATATGGGTTCATCCCCTGAAAAGGAGGACTCGCCGCCTGTTGCAGAGCATGGTACCCATAGCAATCCCCCACATTATTAAACTTTTACACATGTCACGTTTTTTAAAGAAATTAGCCGGGTGGTTCTCGTATGATATCGGGATCGACCTTGGCACAGCCAATACGCTGGTTTACATAAAGGACCAGGGTATTGTGCTGCGAGAGCCTTCCGTGGTAGCCATGAGTGGTGACCGAGTGAAGGCCGTGGGTGAGGATGCGAAGCGAATGGTAGGCCGCACGCCCGGCAGCGTGGTGGCTATTCGTCCGTTGAAGGACGGCGTGATTGCCGACCTGAACGTGGCGGAGGAAATGCTCAAGTATTTCATCCAGAAAGCATGCTCCCGCAGAAGCCTGCGCGGGCCGCGCATTCTCATTGCTCATCCCTCCGGCATCACGGAGGTGGAGCGCCGCGCCATTGAAGACAGCGCGGAGCACTCGGGCGCTATTGCCGTGCGCCTTATCGAGGAGCCGATGGCAGCTGCTATCGGCGTGGGCCTTCCTTATACCGAGCCTATTGGCAGCATGATTGTTGATATCGGCGGTGGTACCACTGAGGTGGCCATTATATCCCTTTCCGGCATCGTATACAGCCAATCTGAAAAGTGCGGCGGCGATGCGTTGGACGACACCATCACCCGCCACATGCTGGCTGCTCACAATCTGCTTGTGGGTCCCCGCACGGCGGAGGACATCAAGATTCGTGTGGGGTCCGCCCACCCGCTGCAGCAGGAGCTGCAGATGGAGGTGAAGGGCCGCGACCGTGGCACGGGTCTGCCCAAGACGGTGACCGTAAGATCCGAAGAAATACGTGAGGCCCTGAAGGA
Organism: Akkermansia sp.; assembly: GCA_045652085.1. Classification (GTDB taxonomy): domain Bacteria; phylum Verrucomicrobiota; class Verrucomicrobiia; order Verrucomicrobiales; family Akkermansiaceae; genus Akkermansia. Next base: position 29,530 of record JAZRTR010000005.1, on the reverse strand, counting down.
CAAGCTGGACGTCATCGTCAGCGCTGTGCGTCAGACACTGGATCACTGCCCGCCTGAGCTGGCAAGTGACCTGTATGACCGCGGTATCGTGGTGGCGGGCGGCGGTGCCCTCCTGCGCGGCCTGGCTGACCTGCTGCATGAGCAGACCAGCCTGCCTATCACTATCGCGGACGATCCTTTAAGTGCTGTAGCAGAAGGTACAGGCAAGTTCTTACAGGAAAACGACGACGTCTTCGAAGAAGAGTGATAGGGGCATACCAAGCTTGCCCCTGAATACGCTCTGACTGCACAAGCTCCGGTCGCGCTTTCCTGATAAACAGGGAGAGCAGCCGGGGCTTCACGCTTTACAGGAGCAGCCACAGGGGATAAGGACAGGTATGCGGGCTATGTTATCATGACTATTTTTCATGTGTACAACCCCAAACTAACTAGAAACTTTGTCCATTCTTTCCAAAATGATTCATTCCGTGAAACGCCTCTTCGGGTTCGGACAGTGTAACCCGAAGGAAGGCACAACCATCGTCATCAACTCAGAAAAACTGGAACGACGCGTAGCACTGCTTGAGGACGGCGTGCTGGAGGAGTACAGCATTGAGCGTGAGGGCGAAGATAACATTGTGGGCGGTATTTTCAAGGGCCGTGTCAAGAACATTGAGCCGGGTCTCAAGGCCATGTTCGTTGACATCGGTTACGAGAAGAACGCCTTCCTGCACTTCTGGGATGCTCTGCCCCTCGCTCTGGATTCCTCCCTTGAGGAAATTCAGAAGGAGGGCCGCCCCCGCAAGCAGCAGAAGAAGATTACCAGCAAGGATATACCGGATATCTACCCCATCGGCTCCGAAATCATGGTGCAGGTGACCAAGGGCCCCATCAGCTCTAAGGGTCCCCGCGTGACCACGAACATCTCCTTGGCCGGGCGCTACATCGTGCTCATGCCTTATACGGACCAGTTCGGTATTTCCCGCAAGATTGATGACCCGAAGGAGCGCCAGCGCCTGCGCCAGATTGTGCAGAAGCTGAACGTGCCTGAGGGTATGGGTATCATCATGCGTACGGTGGCTCAGGGGCAGCGCTTCCGCCACTTCGTGCGTGATTTGGCCATGCTCCTGCAGCAGTGGCGCGAGGTGGAGGAGAAGTACGCCTCCCGTCCCGCCCCCCTCTGTGTGTACCGTGAGCCGGACCTCATCGAGCGCACCGCCCGTGATTTCCTGACGGATAATGTGGATAACATCGTCTGCGATAATCTGGAGACCACTCAGCGCATGCAGGAGATTGCCGGTAAAATCTCCCGCCGCGCTAAGCGCCACATCCAGCATTATCCCTGCCGCCAGCCCATCTTTGAGGAGCTCGGGGTGGAGAAGCAGATTAACGAGGCCTTCCAGCGCCAAGTGCTTCTGCCCTGTGGCGGTTACCTCGTGATTGATGAGACGGAAGCTCTCATCGCTATCGATATTAATACGGGTCGTAACAAGGGTAACAAGGATTTGGATAAGACGATTCTGGAGACGAATCTGGAATCCGCCCGTGAAATTGCCCGCCAGCTGCGCCTGCGTAACATCGGCGGCCTCGTGGTGGTGGACTTCATTGACATGCGCCACCGCAAGGACCAGCTCGCTGTTTACAAGGCCATGAAGGAAGCGCTGAAGCGTGATAAGGCTAAGACGCAGGTGATGCAGATTACGCCCATCGGCCTCATGGAGATGACGCGCCAGCGCATCAATGAATCTCTGCTGGATTATGTGAATGATCACTGCCCGTACTGCCATGGCCGTGGCCGTATTAAGAGCGTGATGACCATGAGCGTGGAGATTCAGCGCCAGCTGAAGGCCACCATTCTGCGTTATCGTGATACCGTGGGTGATATGGTGGTGGTGGTGAACAGTGATGTGCTGAACCGCTTCAAGAATGAGGACTCCAAGCTCCTGATGGAACTGGAGCGCCAGTGCGCCGGCCGCCTCATTTTCCGCAGTGATCCTGCTATTCACCGCGAGGCTTTCGCCATTCTGGACCCGGCAAACAATAATAAGCCGCTTTATCAGGCTAATATGTAACCGGTCCTCTGAAGTATTTTTCGCGCCGCCTGCTTTTCATCAGCAGGCGGCGCTTTTTTATCTTACTCCGCCGGAAATACAAAAATCCCCGGGCCTTTCGGTCCGGGGTGAAATTGATTAGCTTTATGCTGTGTTTTTTATCAGCTGGGCTTGTAGGCGCGTGCTGCAATGATGGCGGAGAGGCCATCAAAACGCTCCAGCTCAGCTGCCGGAAGCATGTAGGAGGCATGGCAGCCGGAGTGACGATAGGCGCCGGCATTCTCAGCCTTCACAATAGGCTGGTTCAGCATGATTTCATCCAGAATATTGCCCTCTACATCAAGGAACTCCAAGTTGGCGAGGTAGCGGTAGAAATCCGGGGATTTGACGCGGTTGGAGAGGCCGTGGCGGCGGCGCTTCCATACGGCACGCTCCGGTATGGGAGCGCTTTCAAGGTGCGGCATGATGGACTGTAGAGTATCCAGCTCGGCCGGGGAGAGGGGCATAATCTCATCAGCACCGCCGAAACCGTGTGTAACGGTGATGCGTACCTGTGCTTTCACGGCGCGTGTGGCGCTCTCACGCAGCTTGGCTGTGCGCGCATTGATGCGGTTCAGCAGGTCATCATACTCACGGTCCAGCGCGCGGTCTTTCTGCACCTGATTAATCATGTGGCAGGTGAAGGCGGTACCCAGAAGGCCGCCGATTGCTATCCAGAGCACTTTGTTAAGTTCGTTTGCCATGAGTTCATTCTAGCAAGCGGAAGCGGCGCTGTCAATGTCCTATTTTACGCGGAGGAGACTTTTTATTTGTTTGAGAGCGTGTTTGTTTGTGGGGAGATGCTATAAAAACATCCGCCCGCGAGCGGGAGCCGGCGGGCGGATGGGGGATGAATGGTGTGGCAGGTTTATGCTTGCTCGGCCAGAGCTGCCTGAGCGGCGGCGAGGCGTGCTGTGGGCACGCGGTAGGGGGAGCAGGATACATAATCCAAGTTCAGGCTGTGGCAGAACTTCACGGAGGCGGGGTCACCACCGTGCTCGCCGCAGATGCCCATCTTCATGCCGGGGCGGGTCTCGCGGCCTAGCTTCACGGCGAGCTTCATCAGCTTGCCTACGCCCTCCTGATCAATGCTGGCGAACACGTTTGCCTTCACGATTTCGAGGTTGCGGTAGTTCGGCAGGAAGGAGCCGGAGTCATCACGGCTCATGCCGAGGCCGGTCTGAGTGAGGTCATTCGTGCCGAAGGAGAAGAACTCAGCCGTTTCGGCGATTTCATCAGCCGTTACACAGGCACGGGGAATCTCAATCATCGTACCGACCTTGTAGGAAACACGGCGGCCCTTCTCCTGGAAGACGGTCTCGGCCACGCGGTCAATGACTTCCTTCTGCAGGTCAAGCTCACGCTTGAAGGAGACAAGCGGCACCATGATTTCCGGGTGCACTTCGCAGCCGGTTTCTTCCTGTACCTCAATGGCGGCCTCAATGATGGCGCGGGCCTGCATTTCCGTGATTTCGGGGTGGGCGATGCCGAGGCGGCAGCCACGGTGGCCGAGCATGGGGTTGAACTCATGCAGCTCGCTTACGCGGCGAATGATGACTTCCACGGGCATGTTGAACTTCTTAGCGAGGTCCAGCTGCTGCTCCTTGGTGGTGGGCAGGAACTCATGCAGGGGCGGGTCCAGCAGGCGGATGGTGCCGGGCTTGCCGGCGAGGGCCTTGAAGATGCCCTTGAAGTCGCTCTTCTGGAAGGGGAGGAGGTTGGCCACGGCTTCGCGGCTGTCTTCCTCATGCGTGGCAAGAATCATGCGGCGCATGAAGTCGATGCGGTTACCGCCGAAGAACATGTGCTCGGTACGGCAGAGGCCGATACCCTGAGCGCCGAAGGCGATAGCGGCTTCCACCTGGTCCGGGGAGTCAGCATTCGTGCGAACACCGAGCTTGGTGGCGCGGCTGCACCACTCCATCACGCGGGCAAAGTCGCGGTAGGTGTGGCTTTCCTCAGGCTTGAGGGTCTTCTTAATCAGCACCTGAATCACCTCAGAGGGGGCGGTGGGCATCTTGCCGGCGTAGACGTAGCCGCCTGTGCCATCCAAGGAGAGGTAATCACCTTCCTTGTACACCTTACCGGCGATGGTGACGGTGCGGTTGTGGTAGTCAATCTCCATCTCACCGGCACCGCACACGCAGACCTTACCCATCTGGCGTGCCACGAGTGCAGCGTGGCTGGAAAGGCCGCCGCGGGCTGTCAGGATGCCTTCTGCGGCAATCATGCCACGAAGGTCTTCAGGGGAGGTTTCCAGGCGTACCAGCAGCACCTTCTCACCACGCTTGTGAGCTTCCTCACAGCGGGCGGCATTCAGGCAGATACGACCGGAGGCAGCGCCGGGGCCGGCATTCAGGCCGCGGGTGATGGGCTGTACCTTGCTCACGGCGCCGGAGTCAAATACGGGGGCGAGCACTTGGTCCACCTGATCGGCGGGGATGCGCTTCACCGCAGTCTTCCAGTCAATGAGGCCTTCCTTCTCCATATCGCAGGCAATGCGGAAGGCGGCGATGCCGGTGCGCTTGCCGTTGCGGGTCTGGAGCATGTAAACCTTGCGGTCCTGAATGGTGAACTCGAAGTCCTGCATATCGCGGAAGTGAGTCTCGAGGGTCTTGCGGATATCGCAGAGCTCAGCGTAAGCGCTGGGCATGACCTCAGCCAGACGTGCCACGGGATCAGGGGTGCGCACACCGGCCACCACGTCTTCACCCTGAGCGTTCATGAGGAACTCGCCATAGAACTCGTTCTTGCCGCTGGCGGGGTTACGTGTGAAGGCCACACCGGAGCCGGATTCATCACTCGTGTTACCGAACACCATGCACTGCACGTTCACGGCAGTACCCCACTCACTGGGAATGCCGTACTTCTGGCGGTAGGTGATGGCGCGCTCATTGTTCCAAGAGCCGAACACAGCACCGATGGCGCCCTGAAGCTGCTCCCACGGGTCAGCCGGGAACTGGCGGCCGCTGCGGGCAAGCACGAGTGTCTTGAAGCGACGAACGAGCTCGCGGCTGTCATCTGCGGTGAGCTCGGAGTCAGCGATGTCCTTGCCGTAGCGCTCTTCTTTCAGTTTGTGGATGATGCTTTCGAAGGGCTCCAAATCCTCGCCCTCCTGCTTCTGCACGCCCATCACCACATCACCGTACATCTGCACGAAGCGGCGGTAGCAGTCCCAAGCAAAGCGGGGGTTGGACGTGGCGGTTGCCATGGCTTCCACCGTCTCATCATTCAGACCCAGATTCAGAATGGTATCCATCATGCCGGGCATGGACTCACGGGCACCGGAGCGCACGGATACCAGCAGGGGCATGGCAGTAGTATCACCAAACTTACGGCCCACGAGCTCTTCCATGCGGGTGATACCTTCGTGTACCAGTGCATCCATTTCAGCCGGGTATGTCAGTCCGTTATCGTAGTAATAGGTGCAGACTTCTGTGGTGATGGTGAAGCCGGGAGGCACCGGAAGGCCGATTCTGGCCATCTCCGCGAGGTTGGCACCCTTACCGCCCAGCAGCGCTTTCATGCTGCCGTCGCCATCAGCGGTACCACCGCCGAAATGATATACAATCTTGTCCATATAATGATGATATTAGTGCGTATAATGAAAATTTGTAGGACTGTGATTCTACCCCTTTGGTGCTATGCCTGTCAAGCCTGCTGTCTGTAATGACATAGGAAATAGCAGAATCCCTCCCGGCTACTGTGAACCGGGAGGGATTCGGGGTAAAAATCTGATGTTTTTCAGACTGATATTAGCGGGCTTCGATGACGTTCAGCTCGGAGATAGCGGCGCTGTCGCCACCGCTGTGGGAGCTTCTGGCTACGAAGCGGATGAACTTGGCGCGCACGGTGCTGTAGAACAGAGCGTTCTGCTCGTTCACGTTGTTCTCCATGATGCCGCTCACCACGGGGGAACCCCAGTTCTCGCCGTCCATGCTCACGTAGACGTCATACTCACGTACGCGAGCATCTTCCACGGGAGCCGCCTGATAGGTGATGCCCTTAATGGTGCGCTCACCGCCGAGGTTGATGCGGATTTCGTGGGGATAGCTGGCGAGTGTCACGCCCTTGAGGGTGTGCCAGTAGGTGTCCGGATTGCCATCCAGCACGTTGCGTGCGGGGCCACCTTCTTCCAGCTCGCTGCTGGCATAGCTTACGGAGAAGAATGCATGTGAGGGGTATTCGCCCACGATGGAGGTGATGATGGGAGTTACCTCAGAGATAGCAGCGTACTTCTCACCTGCTACCATGGGTTCCAGGCACACAATCTTCACGAAGCGTGTCACCACAGGCTCCGGCAGCATGACGGTCTGCTCGTCGTCACTATCCGGCATTTCCAGAGTACCGGCGGGCTCCTGCGGCCAGTTTCTGCCGTCATCGCTCAGGTAGAAGGCCAGCCTGCGGACGCGGGAGCTGGAGCGTGCCTGGCGCGGGGTGACGGAAAGGCCTGCCAGCTCGCTGCGAGTGCCCAAATCAATCACCACATGGTGCGGGTACTCTGCGCAGGGTTCATGCCAGCGGGTGTGCCAGAAGGTATCACGGCGGCCATCGATGAGGCTCCAGGCGGATTCATTGCGACCGGAAGAACTGGAGTACTCCGCGATGCGCATGAGGTTGGCCGGGCGCCAGCTTCTCAGGTGGTGGAAGGTGGTGGGGGAGGTGATGCAGCCTTCAGCCGTGGCATAGGCGCGCAGCATACCGTCTTCACGCTGCAGGAAGGGCTCCTTGTACTCGATGGTGGAGCCATTCGGCATGGTGATGTGGATGGTGGCACCCATGGTGGAGGTGGAGGCGTGCACATAGCCCAGCTCATCACGGGCGATGGTAACGGCACTCACCAGCGGCAGGCTCTTGCGGCCCACGTCAGCTGCGTTATCGCTGGAGAGCAGCGGGCGCAGGGAGAAGGTGAATGTCGTCGGGCCAGACAGCGGGATATCTCGGTCAATCGGGCGGGGACCGCAGGCGGCACCACCCAGGCCGAGGGTGAGGCGGTCAATGTTCAACACTGTAGCACCGGCTCTCTGCAGCTCCTCCGGGTGAGGGGCGTTAAAGATAGCCTGAGGCGTAGCGGGCAGGGCGGAGAAATTGAAAGACTCACCCTGAGTGCTGGCGATGAGGAGACCCACGCCGTTGTTGTCCGTTACAGCCACCCATTCAGTATCCATGCGGTTACCCATCTCCATGGGAAGGGGGTAGCGCTCCAGCATGCCTTCTACGGACTGGGTGTAAATGCCCATGGGGGAGCCAGCGCGGCGGTCCGGGTAGTTTTCACCCGGGCCGCGGCCGAACCAGCGCACCTGATTGAAACGCTCCGGCAGCTGCAGGCTGTAACCGAGTCTGGGGAGTACGATGTTGTTCTCGCTGGGGATGATACCGGCAGCCACGCTCACATAACCATTCGGCAGGATGGTGTATACCATCTGAGTGACGTAGTGGAAGTCCCTGGCGGTGATGGGGCCGTTGTCCGTGATGGTGAAGGAGCCGTTGTCATATTCACGGCTGTCCAAGCTCTCCTTGCGCTGACCGCGTGAGGTGATATCACATGCCACACGCACGGCGCCGCCGGGGAGCATGTCCACTATCATGGCGGTGGCGGTGTGGTTCATGTTGCGCATGCCGTTGGTGAGCCACTGATTCATGGCCCACTTGTCATTGGCGAGCGGGGCGCGGAAGGAGTTGAGGTGAAGGGTGGCGCGGTCACCGATGAGCTGCTGCCCGTTTACGATGTAGTTGCGCAGGCCGCCTGTCACCTTGTCGATAGTGATGGTGAAGTTTCTGCCGATAAGGATGACGCTGTTATCCGTGTTACGCACGGTAATCGGGTTTCCTTCTTCCAGCTCCATCATCTGTGCCTGATAGGAGAAATTGCTGTAGGTACGGGGCAGCTCAATCTGCTCGGTGGCAATTTCATAACCTGCGTGAGCCCATGCGGTGGCTTCCTTCAGGCAGAGATTCAGCGTGATGAAGTAGATGCGGTCTTGCTTCAGTCTGTCAGCGGGAATCTGGTCAGCGGGGATGACAAGCTCGACCGTCTCCAGCGGACCGGCGGAGACGTTGAAGTTGCCGGAGGCGATGACTGTGTTACCTTCTTCGGTGAGCTGCCAGTTGCCGTTGAACTCGTTCAGGTTCGTGAAGAGGTGCTTGTTACGGAGGCTGATGCGTACGCCACGGCCATCCTCAGTGAGGCCGATGAAGCGGAAATCAACATTCTGCTGCACCTTGCGGATTTCGCTGTAGAGCGGGGTGACGGTGCGGTCACTATAAATCACACCCTTGATGCAGAAGATGCCATCGTGCGGGTATTCGCCGTGGTCACCGCCGTAGCTCTGGCGCACGATAGTGCGGCCGTTCGGCAGGGTGACTCGCTGGTCATAGCTCTGGTGAATCCACTCCCAGATGCCACCACCGATGATGGAGTCACTGGAGTCAATGGCCTCCCAGTAATCTGCGAGGTTACCCATGGAGTTGCAGAGAATGTGGGCATACTCGGAGATGTACCAGGGCTTCAGCAGGTTGCGGCCGGCTATCTCGCGGGCCCAGTTTACGCTGGGATACTGGTTTGAGCAGAGGTCTGCCAAATCATTGTTGCGCTCGTACTGAGTGAGGCGGGAGGGGTCACGCTGCTTAATCCAGTCACGCACGGCTTCGAAGTTGGCACCGGGGCCGGCTTCGTTACCATAGGACCAGATGATTACGCAGGGGTGGTTCTTGCTCTGTTCCACCATGTTCTGGTTACGCCATACGTGCTGAGCGCGCCATTCTTCCGGGTGGGAGAGGGAAAGCTCGCCGTAGTAGTAGCCGTGGGACTCGATGTTGGCTTCATCGCAAACGTAGATACCCAGTTCATCGCAAAGCTCGTAGAAGAAAGCGGGCTGCGGGTAGTGGGAGTTACGGATGTGATTGATGTTGCCGCGCTTCATGATGAGAAGCTCCTGACGGCATTCTTCCTCAGTAACGGTGTGGCCGTTAGCGTGCTGGCTTTCGTGGCGGTTCACACCCTTGAGTTTTACGGGCATGCCGTTCACGAGGAAGCGGCCATTGAGCAGCTTGATATCGCGGAAACCAATCTTGCGGGAGATGGTCTCGGTGATGTTGCCCTCACTGTCATGCAGGGTGAGGATGAGGCGGTAGAGGTTCGGCTTTTCGGCGCTCCAGAGCTCAGGGTTCTGGATATCAGCGCGGATGGTTGTTTCCACTTCACCACCGGCAGGAATATCCAAGGCATCGGAACGCATGGTGGCCACGGTGTTACCGGCGGCATCCAGAAGCTCACCCTGTATGGAGGCGACGGAGCCGGCAGTGGTGCGGTTGTTCACATTCACCTCCACGCGCAGCTGGCTCTGAGAGTAGTCGCTTGTGCCGTCCGGATTCTGCGGGAAATCCGTGTGCACAAAGAAGTCACGTACGAGCACCTGCGGGGTGCTAAACATGGTGACATCACGGAAAATACCTGAGAGGCGCCACATGTCCTGACATTCCAAGTAGGAGCCGTCACTGTAGCGGTATACCTCCACGGCTACGACGTTCTTGCCCGGGCGCATGTGCTCCGTCACGTCAAAGATGGCAGCGGTGCGGCTGTCCTTCGAGAAGCCGATTTTCTGCCCGTTCACGTACAGGTAGAAGAAGGAATCCACGCCGTCAAATTGCAGGAAGATGCGGCGGCCGTCCCAGTCTGCGGGCATCTCCACATCTCTGCGGTAGGAGCCCACGGCGTTCGGTTCACTCTGCGGGCAGGTGTAGCGGCGCTCGGTTTCATTACGCGGGGCCGTCATGACGCGGGGCCAGTCACGCACGAAAGTGTAACGCTGGTTACTGTAGATGGGCATGCCATAACCTCGCATCTGCCAGTTGCTGGGTACGTCAATAGTGGCCCAGCTGCTCACATCTGTTTCAGGCTTGTAGAAATCCATGGGCCGCTGGTCAGGGTGCGGCGCCCAGTGGAATTTCCAGTCTCCGTTCAGGAGAACCACCAGTGAAGAGTCCCCACGCTTGCCACGGAGCGCTTCAGCTCTGTTGGCAAAGGGCACGAAAAACGCGCGGGATACTTCACGTCCCTGGCTGAGATTCTGCGGATTTTCCCAGTCCGGGTGCGGGGTGTAGGCCTCTTGTCCTGCAGTCAAGGCGCCGGCAAGGGCGACGGTGGCTGATATGGTCTTGAGTATATTCATACCCGGCTAGACTAGCATATTCATTCTCAGTTGACAAGCAAAAAGTATCGTCACGCGCGCGCATTATGCGCGCGTTGAATGTCATGTTATTTGCCATACGGAACAGGCGGAGCCCTGAATTTGGCTTGACGCCTCATCATAAAAAGAGTATCGTGAACGCATATGAGTATGATACCTGTCGCAGTAATGGCCGGATGTTCTATTCTGGCAGATTATTGTAATCCGATTGCCCAGCCCGGTGAGCCGGGGTACACGGCTAATCCTCAGCATCACCTGCGCGTGATGTTTGAAAATGATTCGGTTTTTGATAACGATTGTAATTACTCTCACGGGTCTCGAATTGATTATGCCCGCACCTTGCCGGATGGTAATGCATGGGGTATATCCCTCACGCAGAATATTTACACGCCTGAGACTCATGGTGATCATAATTTTGTGGATGAGCACCCATATGCCGGCTATCTTGCCTTAGGCGCGGCATACATGTTCATCGGTGAGGATTTTGGTGCGTCTGTTGAGTTCCAGCTGGGCACCACAGGTAATGCTTCTGGAGCCCGCTATTGCCAGAATGGGCTTCATGTTGCGCTGGGTATGCCGGATTGGGACGGCTGGAATCATCAGGTGCCTTCTGAGGTGACGTTCCAGCTTTCTTCTCGTCAGGATTTCCGCATTCCCTGCATGGATTGCTCTTGGGGTAATGGTTGGCAGTCTGATGCGACGATTTTCACCCGCGAGTCTCTGGGCACGGCCTTTATCCGCGGTGGTGTGGGTATGAGCTTCCGCTATGGCGTGAATCTTCCGCAGTCCATGCGAGTAGTTGGTAATCATGAAGCGGATTATGGTATAGGCCTGCTGGACAAGCCCACCTACCGCCGTGAAGACACTTCATACTTCCTGATAGCCAGCCTGTATGTGGAATACGTGGCGCGTGATATCACGATTGATGGCGGTGTGTTCCATCACTTTGAGCAGTGCTGCAGCCGCCGCCCTTGGCAGGTGGAGGCTCAGTTGGGTGTGGGCGTATCTCACGGTGGAATTGATTACTTCGCCGGTGCGGTCTATCATAGTGATACCTACCGCAGGCAGGATACGAATGGTTTTTACGGCACATTCTCCGGCACTTGGCACTGGTAATAAGCCACTGCTGAACTGGGGATGAGAATCCTTACAGAAGGTGAGATGAACAAAGGACGTGCGCTTCTGATGTGGAGCACGCTGGTGGTGCTGGTGTTGGCCTGTGGGCTACTGCTGGCAGGAGGTATGCCGCTGGTGGGTGAGCCGGAAATCTACCGCAGCCCTCTCATGATGTTTCTGGGCGTGGTCGCTGCCATGCTGTGCCTGTGGGGCGGCTGGCGGATTGCTAAAGGGCAGCGGGCTCAGTTTATTTTCGGGCTGGTGAGCACATTCTTTGCTGTGGCAGGCCTGATAGTGCTGTGCCGATATGGTGCGCGGGCGGTGAGCTATGCGTGGCTGGGCGGTGTGATGTGGTTCGGCGCGCTGGGGATGGCGTGTACGGCGGTCGTGGGTGGCTTGTTTACGGCCATTTTCGGCTTTTTCGTGTACAAGCTGATGAAGCGTCACCTGTGGCTGGCCGGGTTGCACTGGAGCTTGGTGCTGGTGGGCATAGGGGCCTATTGGGACTACTGCGGCGAGCAGATGGCTTTCGTGCCGCTGCCGGCTAATGGGCAGACATGTGCTCAGGAGGTCGTGACTTCCGAGGGGGAGCGTATCAAGCTGCCTTTCAAACTGTACGTGGAGTCCTTTACCACTTCTTATTACGGCGAGGACAGTTACAGCATCTATCACCAAGAAGGTGAGGGCTGGGTGCTGGATGGCCACCCTGAGTTGCAGGTGGATAGCCTGCGTTATGGGGATGAGCTCTGGGCCGTGGAGGATTTGAAAATATCCTCCGCCATGCCGCAGCCGTTCCTGCTGCTTCCCGGTGAGCCGAACCGCCTCATCATGCGTAATCAGCGCCCCGTGAAATCATACAGCGCTTCCTGTAGGATTGAGACGGAGCACCGCGGGCGCCCGGAAGTTCGACACCACGAGCTGCAGGTGAACTCGCCCATCGAGTGCAAGGAGTGGCTTATTTACCTGAACTCTTACACGCCTATGGGGAATAACACGCTGGTGACGCTGCAGCTGCGCAGCGCTCCCGGGCGCCTGACGGCTCTTGTGGGTATGGTGGGGCTTATCATCAGCACGGTATTCTGGTGCTGGTGGCGAAAGGAGAAGCCGGCAGATGAACCTCAGCCGGTGATTGATCCAGCGGTGCTGTATCCGGAGAGAGCTTCCCGACTGTGGGATATTTCTGAGCAGCCGGTGGCGGAATCCGCTACCGCCCCAAAGGATGAAGCTGAAAATGGAAAGGAGAAGGAGGAGGTATGATATCATTCATTACGCTGCTGACGGTGGCCGTGCTTGTGTTTTCTCTGGCTGCTGCTGTGCTCGCCGGGCTGAAGCGCATGGAGGCTGCCCGCTGCTTTGAGGCCACAGCTTGGTTCACAGCTTTGGGGCTTTTCGCGGCAAACTGCAAGCTTGCGGAGTCGCTGCCCTTTGGTAATATGCGCCAAGTGATGTGCTTTTTCCCGCTGGTGCTCGGGCCTATGTCTCTGTACATGCGCCGCTGGCGCGGTACGGACCTCACGGCTTGTTTCGCCGGTGTGGGCGTGGTGGCCATGGTGGGGGCCCTGTGCATGCCCATGCAGGCCACTTGGCGCCAGATGCCCGCGCTGCAGTCCGCATGGTTTGCCCCGCATGTGACGAGTTATGTTATTGCCTACGGCCTGCTGGCAGTGTCTGCCGTGCTGGTGGTGATGTCCTTCCGCACGAAAGCGGAAGAGCGCCTGCAGGCGGCGGATGAGGTGGTGCGCTTAGCATTTCCTTTCCTGACCTTCGGGCTGTGGAGCGGTGCGCTGTGGGCGGATGTGGCCTGGGCACGCTACTGGGCTTGGGATATCAAAGAGGTGTGGGCCCTGATTACATGGATTGTTTATCTCATTTACTTCCATGTTTGCAAGCAGGGAACCGCTTTCTGGCTGCGCCGCACCCTGCTGCTGCTGGGTGTGCTGGCGGTGCTCATCACCTTCTTTGTGGTGAATCTCCTGCCGAACATCGTTTCCGTGCACAGTTATGCACGCTGAGTCATCGGTGAGCCTTTCCTGATTGATAACCGAACCGCCCATCTGTGATAATGGGCGGTTCTTTTTTATGCTCTATTATTTCGTTTATCGGGAGCAAAAATCCCGCGAGCAGCCGGTCTCGGCGTTATCCTGAGAAGCCGGAACCGAGCCTTGCCCCTCACCGGGGCTTATGAATTAGGCGGGCATTCGCCCGCGGAATGCATAGCTTATATGCCACCGTTAACCGGCTTGCGCCGCGTTAAAAAAGCCATGTCGGCTCGGCGTCGTTCGCGTGGACGCTCTTGCAAGGATGACGTGCCGGAATGAGCGCCGCTACGTGTGAGGATGAAAAAGCGCCTGCAAGGGGAATCCTTGCAGGCGCGAAAATATTGGGGGGGCTGGAGCTTCAGCTCAGGTCACCCAGAGCTTCTTCAGCCAGCAGCTTGCAGCCGCGGAGGTCCAGCTTGCCGGTGGGCAGCACGGGGATGCTTTCCACGGGCACCAGATACTTGGGAGCCCAGAGGGTGGGCATCTCCTTATCAGCCAGCATGGTGCGGATGTTGGTGAGGATTTCCTTTTCCTCGGAGCTGCGCTGGTGCTGGGGCAGGGCGGAGAGGAGCACGAGGGCCTCACCCTTCTGAGCGTCACTTACGCCAGTGATGGCAATCTTCACGCCATCTTCAGCGTTCAGCTCGAGGCCTTCGCTGATGGCCAGCTCCACGCCTTCGTGCGGCACCATCTCACCACCAATCTTGGAGAAGCGGGAGAGGCGGCCACCGAGTGTCAGGAAGCCGTTGAGGTCCATCTGGCCGATATCGCCCGTCTTGAACCAGCCGTTCCAGAAGAGGTCGTGGTTCAGCTCGGGCTTGCCCACATAACCGCTGAAGACGTTGGCACCCTTGAACCATACCATACCGCGCTCGGTGAGGGGGAGTTCCTTGGTGTCGTCATCCACATCCGTGATGCGGATGGCAATGCCGGGCAGCAGGGCGCCCACGCTTCGTGCCACGGTGCCGGGTACGAAGAACTTGGAGCCCGGGATGAGCGGCACATCAGGCATGTTGGCAGAAATAACGGGAGCCGTCTCCGTGAGGCCGTAACCTTCCAGAAGCTTCACGTCGCACTTGTTCAGGAACTCGCGCTCCAAATCAGGCTGCAGCTTCTCGGCGCCCAGCACGAAGTAACGCACGCTCTTGTAGGTTTCCTTGTCTGCGCGGCGCAGGTAAGCGCGTGCGAAGGTGGGGGTGGCCACCACGAGGGAGAGCTGGTACTTCTGGATGAGCTCGTTGATGGTGCGGGCATCCGTGGGGTTCGGATAAGCGCAGAGCGGGCAGCCGGTGAGCAGCGGCAGCATCATGGCCACCGTCATGCCGAAGCTGTGGAAGATGGGAAGACTGGCGAGGAAGCGCATGCCCTCCAGCTCCAGACGGCAGGCGCACTGGGAGGTGTTAGCCAGAATCATGCGGTGCGTGAGGGTCACACCCTTGGGCTCGCCGGAGGAACCAGAGGTGAAGAGCATGACGGCTTCATCCGTATCCTTGCGGGCGTCCGTGTTGAACATCTTGCAAATCACGGAGGCGGGGCCGGCCTTGGCCAGCAGCACGTTAGCGATGAGAGCGGGCTTGGAAAGGTTCTTCAGCAGGTCTTCCACCAGAATGAGCTGATCCTCAGGCGGCCAGGGGAAGGCGTCCAGCTTCTGCATGAACTTGCGGGCTGTGATGAAGGTCTTCAGACCGGCCTGACGTACTGTGCTCTCGAAAGCTGCGCGAGAGGAGGCGTAGTTGATGAGCACGGGGGTGATGCCGGCAAGCAAGCAGCTCAGTGTGGCGATAACACCGCCCGGGCCCGGAGGCAGAATCACGCCAATGCGCTTGTCATCACGCTTGCGCAGCAGCTTGGCTACGGTCATGGATACACCCAGAGCCTTGAAGAAGGGCAGGGTGTTGCCGGTCATACCGTCAATGATTTCCGTATTCGGGTGTGCCTTGATGCCCTTTACCAGCTGTGTGGTGAGGGAGGCCTTAAGGAGGGGCTGGTCAGCGTAGCGGGCCGCGCCGGTTTCCAGCCATACCTTCATGAGGCGCTCACCGGTCTGCGGGCCGGGAGCCAGCTGGGGCAGGATGCAGAGCTCCTCATGGCAGCCTTCTTCGTACACCTCGCGGTAGAGGTTTCTTACGCTGTCGCCGAAGTAGCCGAGGTACAGCGGCACAGGAGAGATGTGCAGGCTGCCCACGTGGCGCAGGAAGGGGGAAGGTACATCAGAATATGTACCGCGGTGCTTGGCTACCTGTCCGGGCAGGAATACCACGCTGGTACCCTGTGCGAACTTTGCCAGAATCTGCTCGCGCACGGCGCGGGAGGTGGTGCTGCGGAAGTCGAAGTATTCAATCTCTACTTCCTTGCGCTTCAGGAAATCCATGATTTCCGGTGCAGGCGGATACGTGGGATCCACGAGGTAGCATACTTTGCCGTCCAGCAGCTTGTGCATGGCCTTGCCAGCCTCAATGCTGATGCGGTTGGGCATGTAGAAGGCCGGCTGTATGATATTTTCCTTGCCGTATACGATGAGTTCAGCCATAAAATCTGTTGTGCTGTTGTTAGTCAGGTAATAAGTTTCAGCTCTGCATGTGAGAGAGCCGCCCGGCCCTGTGTGGGGCAGGCGGCTCCGCTCATGGCAGATCGGAGCCTATTGCTATTATAGCAGCTCTTTTCTGCTTTACCAGATAAAAATCAGGCTTTTTTTATTAGAATGTGTATGTGGCGCTGATACCGACTACCACACCGAAGTTGCGGAAGGGGATAGCGCTGTTGTCAAGCGGACGAGCCTCGGCGCGCTTGTTGGCGTCAATACCACCCTTGCCCAGCCAGTTGAAGCTGATGGAGGGAGTGATGATGAAGTTATCACGCACGAACCAGGGGGTGGAGAACTTCACCCAGAAAGCCTGAGAACCGTTGCCGCAAGCATTGTAGGGGTCAGCAAAGTAGTCAGCAGTGGCGCTCATGCCCAGAGTTACAACACCGAGAAGCTTGATGTCCTCGGGGGTGCCGATGATGGGGGCCTTTACGGTTACGTACGGCTCGAACCACCAGCCGGTGATACCCTGGAAGGAGTAGCTGGTCTTCACGCCCACGCTCAGCCACTTGTAGGGAGTCCACTCGGGAGCGATGAATACTTCGTTCACAACGGAAGCACCCTGATCGCGGTAGTGCTTGGCCATCACGCCCAGAAGACCACCGTGTGTGAAGTGGTGACCAAAGGAGATGTTCCACAGGCCAGTTGTGCTAGCATAGTTGGCCTGAGTGATGAGGGTAAACTGGTTCTCGATGTTCTTGTCACCAATCGGAACGCGAGTGCCGGCAGGAGCTACAAAGCCGGGAGCCAAGGGAGTGGGCTGGCTAAGCTTCACGCCGCCACCGTAAAGTCTGTGACCGGAGGTCGGAACCTGATAGGCAACGGTGGAACCCAAGGTCCACTGGCCGGGCTGGCCAAGATCATAGTTAAGCTTTACAGCACCGTAAAACACGCTGTCACCTTCAGCCACGGAGTGGGATACCACATAACCACGGCCGGTGTAGTTGGAATCATAGCCAAGTGTGATGGAGCCGCTCAGACGCTGAGCTGCGGGTGCGGGCTCGGTAACCTCAACAAGGGGAGTAGTGGTGCCGGCGTATGCGGGTACGAGAAGCGCGGCGGCAAGGAGTGAGTTACGAATCTTCATAAATGTTGTTCTTGATGTAGTGAGTTGTTTCTTTCTGAGTCTTCCTCGGCGTTCTCCGTTTTATTGCTAAAATGTGGAGTGTACTCTAGGTTGACGTGCGCATTATATGAAAAAGTTTGAGTAATGTCAAGCTAAAAAGTTAAATATTTGCAATAAATTTGAATTTTGGGGTTGAGAATGGGCAAAAAATGGGATAGACTAGCGCATATGAGACCTATATTAGTACTAATGGCCCCCGGATTTGAGGAAATAGAGTTTAGCGCGCCTGTGGATATTTTGAGGCGTTTGGGGGTGAGTGTGGAGACAGCCGGTGTGAAGGGGCTTGCCGTAGAGGGTGCTCATGGGCTGGTAATGCAGGCGGAGCGCCTGCTGGCTGATGTGCGGGCTGAAGATTATGATGGCGTGGTGCTGCCCGGCGGTGCTGCCAGCTGGCTGCTGAGGGATACACCTGAGGTGCTGGATTTAGTGCGTGCTATGCATGCGGAAGGGAAGCTGGTGGCTGCCATTTGCGCGGCCCCCATAGCATTGGAGGCTGCTGGTGTGCTGGGCGGGCGCCATATTACTTGCTACCCCGCGGAGGCTGTAACCTCTGATATCAAAACCGCTGCTTCTATATCCGACGCTCCCGCTGTGACGGACGGTAACATTGTGACAGGCCGTGGCCCCGGTGCGGCGCTGGAGTTCGGCTTTGCGCTGGGTGCTTATCTTGGTAAGGATGTGGCTACTCTTCGCGGCGAGATGTGCTGCGGTTGATACTTCATGAATGCCCCCATTTTCATTCTCGGGCCGACCGGCTGCGGCAAGAGCCGCGTGGCGGTGGAGCTGGCACAGCTCTTGGGGCGTGCTGAAATCGTGAGCGCGGACGCCTATCAGGTGTACCGCGCCATGCCCGTGCTTACTGCCGCACCCGGAGTGGAGGAAATGGGCGGTATTCCTCACCACCTTATCGGTACGATGGAGGTGAGTGAGAATAATGATGCTGCCGCGCACGCGCGCAAAGCGCAGGCGTGCATAGCGGATATTCAGGCACGCGGTGCTGTGCCTATTGTGACAGGCGGCAGCGGCCTTTATGTTAAATTTATATCGCACGGCATTTCGCCGGCCCCGCCTAGTGACCCTGAGCTCCGGGCTCAGCTGGAAGCGCTGCCTGCGGAGGAAGCCGTGCGCCGCTTGCAGGAGGTGGACCCTGCGGGTGCTGCGGCCACGAACTTGCTGAACCCGCGTTATGTGGTGCGGAATCTGGAAATTGTTCTGCTGGGTGGCAAGCCTCTTTCATACTGGCGCAACAATTGGCAGCCTGAGGCCTGTGGTCCGGGGTTCTGCCTTACTCGCGAGGTGCCGGAGCTGGATGCCCGAATCGCTGCCCGCGCCGCACAGATGCTGGAGGCGGGCGCCATAGCGGAGGTGGCGGCTCTGCCGGATGAACTTTCACCCACGGCTGAGAAGACACTTGGGCTGAGCCTCATCCGTGAGCATCTTGCCGGCAATAGTACAAAAGCGGAGCTCACGGCTGCTCTGGCTCTGCTCACACGCCAATATGCCAAGCGCCAGCGTACTTGGCTGCGCCGTGAGCCATGGGCCACGCCCATTCCCTGTACACCGGAAGCGGCCCGGCGGATATACGATTCTCTGGCTTGAGGTTAGCAATTTCGCTCATTTGTGCTATTTTGAGCCTGCTCTATATATTAGAAACCAGAGCTCAGTGGAAAAAAGTGCAAAAATACCTGTGCCAGCCCGAATTTTAGGGTTGAACTGAGCGCTCAGAGTGGTATAATGGTTCCGTTATGAGTACAGATACAACGACACCCGAGCTCTCAGCATCGGTCAAACGCTACGCCCTTTACCTTATGGTAATGGCTGGTCTGGGCGGTCTTCTGTATGGTATTGACGTAGGCGTTATTGCCGCGGCTCTGCCTTACATTGAGAAGACTTCCTCTTATTCCCCGCAGGAACTTTCCATCGTGGTGGCAGCTGTGCTGGCCGGTTCCGTTATCTCCTCCCTGTTCGCAGGTATGCTGGCAGAGTGGCTGGGCCGTAAGAAGGTTATCCTTCTTTCTGCTCTTCTGTTCACGCTGAGTATTCCGGTTATCTGCTTCTCCTCTGGCAGCTTCCTCATGCTGATGAGCGGCCGTATTCTTCAGGGTGCATCTGCCGGTCTGGTAGGTGTGGTTGTTCCCATGTATCTGGCTGAATGTCTGGATGCCAACTCCCGTGGTAAGGGTACCGGCATGTTCCAGTTCATGCTTACTGTGGGTCTGGTGTTCGCCGCCGTTATCGGTTTGGTGACCACGCAGATTGTGGGTGCCGCTGATGATGTCACCGTGTCTGCCGAGCACAAGCAGCTGGCTTGGCAGGTGATTTTCTGGTGCTCCGCCATTCCCGGTATCATTCTTTTCATCGGTGCCTTCAAGCTTAAGGAATCCCCCCGTTGGCTCTATCGCAACGGCCGTGAGGAGGAGGCCCTTATTTCCCTTGCTTCCAATAATGGTGATGACGCCGCCCGCGAAATCCTTCAGGAGATGAAGGACGCTGATGCACGTGAGGCCGCTGAGAAGGCCGCTATGGCTGAAGCCGCAAAGGGTGATAGCCTCCTGCAGCGCAAGTACGTCATCCCCTTCATTCTGGCTGTAGTGGTACTGGCCTGCACTCAGGCTACGGGTATTAACTCTGTGCTCAACTACTCCGTGAAGATTTTCCAGCAGGCCGGTCTTCAGGGCACCTTCGCT
Source organism: Akkermansia sp. (assembly GCA_045652085.1). GTDB lineage: Bacteria > Verrucomicrobiota > Verrucomicrobiia > Verrucomicrobiales > Akkermansiaceae > Akkermansia. The sequence goes on along the minus strand of JAZRTR010000005.1, from coordinate 9,720 downwards.
AACTGGGCTGACCTCGGCATTAAGGTCATGAACATGCTCATGACTATCGTGGCTGTTTCCCTCGTGGACAAGAAGGGCCGTACCTTCCTTCTGAAGATGGGTACGCTCGGTATCATCGTGGGTCTTGCCGGTGTGGGCTTCATGTTCCTCACCGTGGAGAACAACCGCGTGGATGTGACCGACATCGTGAAGGCTTCCGTGACGCCTGAGAACACCCTCAGCGTGAATGCCGCTGATGTGGTTAAGAGCGCCATGCAGGACCCCGAAATCAGCCGCGATTATGCCGCTACCTTCATGCAGGGTGAATCCGTGGCTCCCGGTATGCAGCTTATCGTGACTTACCAGCACGGTCTGGACAGCAAGCAGGATGTGGCTGAGGTGTCCGCTGATGCTAATGCTGAGGGTTCCGCTATTAAGGTGGAACAGGATAAGGCTCTTGCCCCCACCTTCATGGATGATATCTGCTTCTGGAGCACTCCGCTTCCGGAAGGCACCGTGAAGGAGATTACCATCACCCGTGCTGAAATCGGCATGAAGCCCGGTGCTTTCACCGGTTACATGGTGGCTGGTTTCTTCGTGGTGTTCATCGCTTTCTATGCAGCAGGCCCTGGCGTGTGCGTATGGCTGGCTCTCTCCGAGCTCATGCCCAACCGCATCCGCGCTAATGGTATGGCTATCGCCCTGCTGATTAACCAGGCTGTTTCCACCACGATTGCAGGTACCTTCCTGCCCTGGGTGGGTTCCTCCGGTTACTCCTCCGTATTCTTCTGGCTGGCTGGCTTCACAGTGATTTACTTCATCACGGCTGCCTTCTTCATGCCTGAGACCAAGGGCCGTACCCTCGAGGAAATCGAGCAGTACTTCACCACCGGCAAGATGCCTTCCCGCAAGGAGGAGGGCGAGGCCGAGGAGAAGGCCTGATGCTCCTGAACTTCTTCTCATCTCTCTGAACTTACACTAAATCTGCGGCCGCTCTTCACCTCCCGGTGAAGAGCGGTTCTTTTTGGCTTTATACCAGCGGGTGCACGGGTTCCCTTAGAAATATACAGCCCGACGTATCAGCACTAAAAAACCGCTTCGCCGGAGGGCGAAGCGGGTAGCATTTTGTGGATTTTAGCGTAAATATTACTGTGCTATACGTAAAGCATCGAGTCCCAAAGAGGTTTGTTTAGCGGGAAATTGCATAAACAATAGGATCAGGGAATAGCAATGGCACGCCTCCTTTCTTTAGTTTAAACGCGTAAGTGTCGCCATGCTTGCCTCGGCCCAGAAGTAAATCTACTGAAATTTTCCTTTGTTCTAACATGTAATCAAATTGAGTTAGAATCGGCTTTCTTGAATGGGTTATCTTAGAAATTTGGAACTCAGTATACCCTTGTTGTTTTCTTGTGTTGGCAGTAATCCAAAATGTTTCTGCGTGTTTCTGTTTTAACGTATCATGTAGAGTTTTCAAACGCCAAACTGCTATATCATAGTCAATCGGTACATGTTTTTGTTTGATTTCCAAGTAATCATCGATTCCATTCAGGTACAAGAATAAGCCCTGCGAGTTTGGGAGGTTGCAAACTAGAGTGTTGCGATAGGATAGACGCCCCTCTGCAGTTATATACCCGCATTTGGCCAATATATCCTGAGAGCTCTTGCACGCACTTATTGTCCAATCTGGCGTTTTGCTAAAGAGGGTTGTTCTTGTTGTCTTGGGGCGGGCGGACTTGAGTTCTATACCCTTGTAGTCAGGCTCCTTGGCTGAATTCATGGAAATGCCAAGTAGGCGTTCAATCGTTCTGCCTATACCAGTATCTGCTTCGACATCAATTTTAATCCACTCATTGGCATATCTCTGTAACTTTGAAAGAAGTTCATTAGCTACTGAGGATGATTTTTTCTCTATCTCACAAATTAGTTCTTTAATTGGATTTGAGAAAGGACTATCCAAATCAGCAATGATATCTGACTGTGTTATATTCAGTACATATAGACAATCTTCAAAGAAGGTTAAGGCCAGAATGTCATCAGGAAAACAATATTTCTTTACATCATATACCCACAAACGAGGGTCTCCTTTTTTAGTTTCAGGGCGATAAAATGAAGTGACTGTATGTACTTCTTCTTTGTCTGTTAGTATCTTTGACTTAACTTGAACCTTATTTGCTGTGCCCTGTTTTTGCAGTTCGTAATTGTGAACATTGTTTTCCAAAAAATACTCGCGCATGGGATCAGTGGCATCGAGGATTGATTTTTGAAATCCTGTGGCTGTAATATGTACAAGCGTATATGATACACTCTTTTGAGTGAGAGCAGCCAATCGAGCCTCTTCTACCGGGCTAAATGCGCGCATGTGTATCATAATATAAATTATTAGTTTATTGTTTCTAATATGGATTGAGCAATGGCGCGGGCCATTAAAGGAGGAACTGCATTTCCTACTAAAGTATATTGCGGTATTTCTACTTTTCTCTTATCTCCACCTGTACTCCTCTTGCCTTGAAATACAAAAGAATCATCAAATGATTGTAAACGAGCCATTTCTCGTACTGTAAGAGCTCGGTACGCTGAGTAATGGATGAAATCATCCGGCATTGTCATGACTGTTGGACTCTGGCCTTCAGGATTAAGTACGTTGTAATTTCGTTTATCTGAATCGAGCCCATGTTCTTTTAATACGCTCTTTGTGGTTTCGTTATAATCACCGCATTTTGCAATGATTTCGAGTCTTTGTTTGACTGCTTCTTTTTGAGTACTGGTCTGATGATTGAGGAGGTCCTCATAGCGATGGAGCAATGGAGTAGCTAACGCTTCTTTATCTCGTACATAAAAAGGAGCTTTATCAAAAATAAAGCGATGTCCTAAACGTCCTTCTTTCTGCCATTCTGAATAGAGCCTTCCATTTTCAGTCGGCTGGCTATCGCAACTTCGAGAACGCAGTAAGCTTGCGTAATGTGCTTTCGGTTTGATTTTCTTGTACTGTGTTATCTCTTCTCCGTTTCCTATAAAGTCTAAATCCCACAATGCTTCATATATGGTTACCTTTTTATCTGGGGTAACTGTGGCTGGTATGGATGAAATTAATTTTTGGTCATTACGGCAACCGATAAACACCACACGTTCACGGTTTTGAGGTACACCATAATCAGACGAATTGAGGACTATTGGCTTTGCTATATTGTATAAGCGAACTTTATTAAGAATCGCAGTCAGCTGAGGGAATTTTCCTTCAAGTTGAGCATGTGAAGCTAAGTCATCAAAGCTTTCATCAACAGATTTTACATATAATCCGAGGGCCCATTGAAGCGATGAAATCAATTCGGAGGTTTCTGTTATTGATTTCATATGCTCAAGAGCATTGATGGTTTTTTCCAGAATTGAAGCGTCTGAGATAAAGTCGATAAAATCGTTCATTCCATCGACATAGGTGTCATTATCCAAATCAGTTTTGGTCTTGAGCTGAATGGTTTGAGCTTTAATCTGCTCTCTCATTCTGCTTTGTCGCATAAGAGCCAACCCGTGCCTTGCAGTATTAACGGATTGATTCGATTTGCTAATTTTATAGTCGATAGCTCTTGTGATTTCTTTAAAACGCTCTTGCAGCATGCTGAAGTAAACATCTCGATATGTTTCCTTTTTTTCTTGGGCCGCAGTTTCAATGTCTAATTTGGCCAGATAAATGCTGCGCTGAAAAGGAGTAAGTTCATTCAGTTCTGTCTGAATGAAAGAATAAAGGATGGGTACCTTATTAACATCTACAATGGAGCGTATTTCCTTCAAAATACGTTCCTTAATTCGACCGCTATCCTTTGTTAAAATGCCTTTAACATTTTCCATTACAAAGTACTTGGGTCTCAAGTACTTGATGACTTTTAAATAGTGATGGAATAAATCGTCTCTTTTATCAAACTTGCGCCTTCTCCCTGATAAGCTAAAGGATTGACAACTTGGACCACCAGTAACAACGTCAACTATGGTGTCTCCTATTTGTTTTTTCAGATTTTCAAGAAAGCTATCTTCCATGATATCTTGGCAGATGAACTTTAAATCAAGCCCAAGCTGTTCGTTGTATCTGACTTCATGCGTTAGCTCGCAATTCTCATTGATATCAGAAGCGAGAATGAAGTCAAAATATTTTTTGTCTGTGTATGCCTGTAAAAAGCCCTCGCTGATGCCTCCAGCTCCGGCAAATAAATCAACGAATGTTATAGGCGTGCGTTGCGCGAGAAATTCAGGCCTTTGAGACATGGGGGCTGTGTTTTTTAGTTGTTACCAGACTCGTATTCTACCTAAAATGGGGCTCTTCGGCAAGCTGAAAGCATGTCTTAGACTCATTACATGAATAAAAAACCGCTTCGCCGGAGGGCGAAGCGGTGAATGGGAAAGTGTATAAGAGGAATCAGCTCTCTTCGTCCGAGGAGGTTTCTTCCTCATCAGCGCCCGTGATTTCGAGCTCAGGAGCCTGAGGAAGGGCGGGACGAGGAGCGGGCTGGCGATAGCGGGCAGCCTCCTGCAGGAAGAGCTCAGCCACGCGGAAGGCGCGGCGGGAGGCTTCCGCGGCGGTGCGGTCATCCATGAGGGCAAGTCCTTCCTCTGTCACCTCACCGAGGTAAATTTTCCAAGCGCGGCGCACGAGCTCATCCGGGTCCACCTTGGGAGCGGGGGCTTGGGGCTGTTGCTGCTCGGCGTTTTCACGGTTGCGGCGGTTGCGGCGGCGCTTGCGGCGGCCCTTGCTGCCGGAGTTGCCACCTTCGTTGCCGCCTACAGTTTCGGGCACGGCGAAGCCGGGAGCAGGCTCAGGTGCGGGGAAGTCACGAGGATCAGGCTCGCGCTCCCAGCGTTCCTGAGCGGGCTTCTGCTGGGGCTGCTGTTGAGAGTTCTGCTGAGGCTGCTGCTGGGGCTGCTCCTTACGGGGTGCAGGCTGCTCAGCGGCGGGAGCCGGCTTATTGTTCTGCTGGGGCTGCTCTTTGCGGGGTGCAGGCTTCTCAGCCTTTTCAGCGGGTGCCGGAGCCGGGGCGGGCTGTGGTGCAGGAGCGGGCTGAGGAGCAGGAGTTGCTGCGGGTTTCTCAGGCTTTTTGCCACGGGGTTTGCGCTCAGTTTTCTGCTTTTTCTCCTGCACGGCGGGGGCCTCAGCGGCGGGAGCTGCGCTTGTGGCGGCAGGCGTCTTCTTGCTGCGGGGCTTGCGTGCGGGTTTCTCGGCAGGGGCAGGGGCGCCGGATTCCGTGGCGGGTGCGGCGGCCTTAGCGGCACTCTTACGAGCGGCAGGCTTGCGCGCGGCGCGCGGTTTGGCGGGCTTCACCTCTGCGGAGGTGGTGGGGGTGCTTTTATCTTCTGCGTCCATGATATGCGGATGGTAGAATGAGTTTATTGGTCTATCGTCACGGTCTGGTCTATACTGAAGGACCATTCAGCTCGATGGTGGATCCCGTCTGTACTGTCCCAATACACGTGTACGGAGATGTTCGGCATGTAAATGCGGCATGGAGGAGTCCATTGAAGGGAGCGTGAGGTGGCATCAAGCTTGGCAGGAACTCTGCCGAAGCCACTCACTTCCATGCGAACGGTAGAAAGGTTGATACCGCTCAGGCCGCTGAGCTGTGCGGTGATGGTAGGCACCTCACAAGGCACGCAGGATAGCGGCTTGGGGGATACGGGGAAGGGGGGAGGCGGGGCGTCAGACGTCACGCGGCCGGACTGAGCAGCGGAGGAGGTGCTGCCGGAGCTGTCCTGACCGCCGAAATCAATGGCGCGGCGGAAGATGGAGTGGTCCGTGCCGAACACCATGTAGCGGTCAATGCGCAGGGGGTCTACTTCGCAAGTAACCTTGCCGGGGATAACGGTGAAGGCGGCCACGTAACCATGCATGGGAAGGCGGCTTACCATGGCTTCATCATTATAACCGCCGGGGTAGCAGTATGTATTCACTTGCCCGAAGTGCTGCTCCAGATAGCGGCGGGATTCGCCGAATTCGCGGTCAATAAAAGCGTGGTATGCTTGCTGGCCGGAGTTCTGGTGGCGGCGCCAGGTGCTCGGGTAGGGGTGAGAAACGGAGTGGCTGCCCACGGAGGCTCCGTTTGCCATCATATTGCGCACCATTTCGGGTGACATACTGTCACCACGGCCGGTGAGATAGCGGGTGTAGAGGAAAAGGTGGAAGGGATAGCCGTATTCGCGGAAGATGGGGTAAGCATCCGTATACACGCTGCGCCAGCCGTCGTCCAGAGTGATGAGTACGCATTTTTCCGGCAGCTGGAGGTTTCCGAAGCGCCATTCGAGGAATTCTCTCATGCTGATGACGGTGATGCCCTCACGGCGGATTTTTTCCATCTGAGCACGCAGCTCAGAGGTACGCAGAAGCATATCACTCACCGGGCGTGTGGCGCTGAAGTTGTGATAGCCTAGAACGGCCACACGTGTGCGCTCGCGGGGTACTGGTTGAGAGCGGAAGCGGCTGCCGGAGGATGTTGTCGCGGAGCCTGAGATGACGGCTCCTCCTGAGGGGCGGGCGGTGTGAGGGCGGTGAGTAAGGCCCTCATTGCTCAGGGGGTCCGGATTTAAGGGAGGAGGATCAAAATTCTGCCCACAGGCCAGCTGGCATATTACCAAAATTGCCAGATACATGTAGTGCTTCATCCACGCTGATGGTAACATATTTATGGCTCTTGACAAGTTTATATTACGTCAGGCAGCGGCAATCATGCAGGAAGTATGTCATTTGCCGTAATCCTCATTTTGCAGCATGTATTTTTATTTGGGGGCCGGGCCGTATTCATTCGGCCCGGGAAGGCGGTGTTGTGTGGCGAGGTAGAGAATAATGCTGCCCACGATGACATCCGCGCGCAGGGCAGCCCATGCCCAGTCAGAGGTGTTATCCGTGATAAGCTCAGGCCATATTCCTTGGTGGTGCAGTACGATGACGGCTGTGCCAGCGAGAGCCAGCAGGAGGAAGGTTATCATCAGTCCCGGGCCTTTTCCTAAATCATGCAGGCGCCGTACGGTCAGCGTGGTGAAGGGGCAGGCCAGAAATGCAGGCAGGATGAGCCATACCCATACCGGTAACTCAGGCCATTCGTGGTGTGTGTAAAAGGCAAGAAAAAGAGCGGTTTCTCCCACAAGCAGAGTAAGGGCCACGAGGGTGAAGGCCCAGAACTCGCGCCGTGAGGAGCGCCCGCGGCTATCACAGTACAGGCGAAGGCAGCGCTTTATGTTGTACAGGGGACTATCAGGTTTTTCCGAGCGCAGGGAGTGGCCGCAGGTGGCGCAGCGGTGGGGGACTTTGCCATATTCGGAAAGGATGCCCTGCCCGCAGCCGGGACAGTCACCGGCATAGGTGTGGATACCGGCGGTGGGGGTGGAGATGGTGGTGTCAATCATAAATCAGTACGGAAAAACAAGCTTGTTATTCGAGAGGATATTTGGCGGAGGGACCATATTTATTTGTGCCTCGTTCGCTGTCCATCAGGCAGAACATGCCCATTGTCAGCGCGAGGATGATGGAAAACACAGCGGGAATGATGCAGGCGTAGGGCCAAGCTTCTGTGGGTACCATTGTGAGGTAGCTTTGCGTGCCGGCTTGCAGTTGTACCGCTGCTACTTCTGAGCAATATAGTGCCCCGGCGCTTACGGCCAAGCACAGTATGAGCATAATGGGCCAGAGTATGCTGCGCCCTACATCATGTAGGCGGCGCACCAGCAGGCTTACTAAAGGTACAGGCATGGAGACCAGCCACAGCAGAAGCCCGGCTCCTACCATAGCTATCAGAATATAGCACATCATGCCGTTGAGCTGTGCCACGGGGTAGACGTGCTCACGGAAAAGAGTTATCAACCACCCTCCGCACACGACGTCCATCAGCACTGCCAGCAGCAGCCCGATGCCACCCATGATGGTGACGAACCCCAGCAGCTCGCGCCGCGTGGAGCGGCCGCGCCATATCCATGCTTTCCGGAAGGCTAGCGCAAAATTGTGATTATATGCTTTCTCTCTCCTTGCGCGCAGCAGGAAGTTGCAGCCCGGACAGTTCTCCGGCAGCTTGCCGTGTTTCACAGGCAGTACGCCCTTACAGCGGGGGCAGAGCAGGTCAGTTGTGGATGATGGCTGTGTGCTCATGGCTGATGAGATGGGGAGAGATTAAGATGTTCGGAAATGATGCGGGGCGGGTAAGCCGACACTCCGGCACCCCCATATACGCCCGGCGTATGAGAACCATTGATTGAGCTTCGGCTGAAATACTTTTCCATCATTTATTCTCTTCATTCTGCCTTACGGATTGCGTGCTGTCAAGCAGGAAGTGCCCTTCGTGTCAAAATCTGCTGCAGAACAGGAATGCCGCCCGCAAAAAGCCCGGGCTGCAAGCGCTGGCAACCCGGGCTAATAGTGTGATAATTTACTCCTCAGGGAATATTCTTAACCGAGGGGGTATTTGGATGAGGGCCCGTATTTGTTGGGGCCTCGCTGACTATCCAGCAGAGTGAGCACGAAGAAGTAAATGCCTGTGCCTAACATAGCCAGACAGATGAATGAGGCACCGCAAATCATAGCCAAATTATTATCATCAAAGTCGAATCTGTTTTCGATGGCAATGAGGATAATTGCCGTCAGAAGCATAGATAATATGAACGGAACTAGAATCAACCATCCGCTTTTCCCTACATCATGCAGGCGGCGCACAGCAGCTGTAAGCTGCGGAATTGACAGCACGATGCTAAACAGAGAATATAGTATCACCAAGAGGACCATAGCGACTATTCCAATCATGGGGTCGCATACGTCTGCATCTACAGCCGCTTCAATTATCACCATGAAAATGGATAATAAGAAGTATGCGGTGTAGCTAAAAATAGTGGAAAACAGGTAATAGGACCAGTATTCAATGCGTGGAGCTCTTCCGCGTAGTACAAATATCTTGCTGAAAGCCAGCTTGAAGTTTGACCACAGGCTGCTGGCGTTGTCTGCGCAGAGTCTGAAGCTGCAGTGCGGGCAGCGTGAAGGGAATCCTTCATATGTGAGCATAATTTGCTCCCCGCATTTGGGGCAGTTGCCAGCTGCCGGGCTCGGAACGGTGGGGATGTTTAGTGTTGCAGGCGCAGGTGTGACAGGCGCTGTAAGAGTGGACAAGGGAACCCACTGACTAGCACCCTTGTGGGCGATAAGTGTTTCGGCCGTTAGGTGCCCAAGTGCGAGCAGCGCTCGGAGTTCATCCGCAGTGTGGGGGCCGCGGGGCTTTTTCTGTGCGTCTAAGTAGTAATATTCCATCATGTGCGTGCTGCTTCATTATGCTTTATAAAGTAAGGTGTGTCAAGCAGAGAAGGGTGGTGGCGGGATAAAGTATGCCTAAATGTCGGCTTTTACAGAAGCCTGGCAGCAGAAAGCCCGGGCTGCATTCTTGCAGCCCGGGCCTGTATTTATACTGTCAGGGGAAGCATCAGAAGTTGATGCGATAGCCCACGGTGCCGTTCACGTTCGTGTAACCGCTGCGCACCTCCACGGAAGCATCCATGAAGATGGAGCCATCATCATCACCCACGGGGATGGTCAGGCCGGCACCCAGTTCCACGCCGAAGGCGCCCAGCTCAGCGCTCTCCACGCTGGCGGAGCCGTGGCCGCCGAGGAAGGCCACATCAGCCTCGCTGCTGTGGTCACCCACGTCCAGCTTAGCCAGGGCGCGAGCCTCGAAGATGGAAGCGCGGTTGTACAGGCTTTCACCCACCACAGCCTGCATGCGGGCACCCAGA
>JAZRTR010000004.1:0-18639 GCA_045652085.1 Akkermansia sp. | reverse complement strand
AATCAAACACAAGGCCACTCGTAAGCGCCTTGTGTTAATATAGGCAAGGAGATATCTTTATGTGCGCGGAGTTTCCCGTTTTCATCTCGGACATCACATTGAAAAGCTTGAGTATCTGTATTGGCTTAATGCTCGTGGGGGGCTTGGGTATCTTGCTTATCGCTATGCTGAATGACGATGTCTTTAAGCCACGTAATCCGGATGAGAAGTCTATATCACCGTCGAGCGAATACGAGATTGAAGACCTGTTGAACTGCAACATCTGGGAGATTTTGCTGTTTATCTGCAGCGGAATGATAGTCGTGCCCATTCTTTATCTCATACCCATCAGCTTACCTCCATGGTTATTCTATCCTTTGGTTGTTATCGTCTCCATTATTCTTTACTGCTTAGTCAACCGTTGGCTCAGATGGCTGCGTCTCAAATGGGCGGAAGAAGATAAACAACGGCGGCGCAGTCGCAGCAAGAACCGCAAAAAGAAGAAAAAATAATAACCGGGGCTCGCCTCCGTAAAATCATCACCACTACCGTCAGTCGTCTTGCCGTGTAGCGGTAAGTGGAAAAACAGCAGGTGTGGGTGCGCTTGTTGATGCACAGCGCCAGTTTTTGGGCTCTTGTTAGGTTGTAACACGAGTCAGTACGAGCGTAACAAATACGCGTTCAATTTATGTGGGGCGAGGTGTTCTATTTTATTCATTTGGCAGGCGCTGTGTGGCGCCGTCGCGGGCCGGAAACGGATGGTTCTCAAAAATGATGTAAGCGGGGGAAAAAAAGTGAGTTATGCCGCGAAAGTGGCTTGCCAGCCGCCCGCGCGCGTGTTAGCTTGTACAAAAATTTTTTATTAGCCGTCGGTTTTCTTTTCATGAGTCAGCCGACTGCGTGACAGCTTAAAAAATCTCTTTCCAATCGTATGAAGTTTCACTTGCCTCTTGGGTTTCTTAAAGCGCTGATGGCCGTGGTCTGTGTACCCGGTGTGACCATAGCCGCTGATGCTGTACAGAATGCATATACGCAGTCTCCGATTTCTATCAGCTATGGTGTGGCGCAAGTGGGGAACTCGGCTTTTGCCGTCTCTGCACCTCCTGTCACACTTTACTGGGATTCTACTTCCGGTGAGTCTGCTGTGTGGGATACGGTCACAACGACGACGTGGGTGAACGTGCAGGATGAGGAAACGGCATGTGAGGCAGGCGCTCAGGTTGAGTTTGGTGAGGGGACAGACCTGAACAAGTCCGTACAGATTACCCCTGAGGGTGTGTCTGCTTCCGTGGTTGAGATTACCGGCAGCGGTTATCAGTTCAGCGGCGGTGATATGGTGGTGACGGACCGTGTGAGCGCAGAGCAATCAGCAGAGATTGTTAGAGTGCTGGTGATAGGCTCCGCCACTAATCCTCTTGAGATTCAGGTGGCCGCCGGAGAAAAACTGACGACTTCCGTTCTGGAAACTTCTTTCACAGGCTCCCATGAACACCATGTCTATGAACACGGCTCCTTCGTGAAAAACGGAGCAGGTACCCTGAGTGTCACGGACGCTGTGCATGGCTCCATTACCGGCGTAACTGTTAATGAAGGTGCGCTTGAGCTTGGTTCTGTTGTTTCGCTGAACGTGGGTGCTAATGAAATTAAAGGAGGCACGCTTGAGAACGTAGAGATGCTGATTACGGGTGAAATTAATCGCGCGGTTTCCGGTGACGTTGCGATAGCGCATAATGTCATAAAATCTGCGGATGGCAATAATGCCGCCGTGCTGACGGATGTGACGCTTCATGCCGGTACTTCCACGGAATATGCCACCTTGCAGAATGTTTCCTTTGCCGGAAATAGCATCCTGCGCGGCTATATCACCTTTGAAGAGACTCAACGCCAGCGTGATATGAGTGTGGCCGCCGGGGGAACCCTGACGGTGGATAACGTATGTTTCGATTTGCACGGCCTTGCAGGTGGTGATAAGGTTCTCATTGATAATGCCGCCGGTACCTTGTTGGGTTGGGATACGGCAAAATTCGTTTACAGCGGCATTACGGTGAACAGCGCTGCGGTAAATTCCTCTGTGGCCGGTGTGGTGACTATCAATCGTGAGCATAGCGGTAATTTGTACTGGAATGGCGCAGAAGACGCTAAGTGGAACTCTGCTTCTGCTAACTGGAGCTCTCAGCCCGACGGCACCGGCAGTGAAGCCTTTACCGCGCTTTCTAACGTTTCCTTCGGGTCTGACGCTGCTAACCGAGTCATTGCCGTCTCGCAGGATTTGGTGGTGATGAATCTCAGCATCTCAGATGGTGGCTATAGCTTTAGTGGTGGTCGTATCGCGACTTTGGGTGATGCTTCCATCAACACCGGTGCAGGTAATGTGACCTTCCATAACCAGCTTGTCGTTCAGGGGAATATGACGGTTTCCGGTAAGGGTGCTCTGGAGCTACTCAGCGCGACTACTGTGGTGCAGGACATGACGCTGGAGACCAACAATATCACCATTGATGGTGACGTGACCGTGCTCGGTAATTTTGTTGTCAATGCCGGTGATGCTGATACGGCAGGCCGCGTGGATATCTATGGCAACGTGACGGCTGACGAGATGAACATCTCCGTGAGTGCCGGTGCTAAGGCCGGTGTGGCTTATAAGGATGAGCTGGTTCATGTCACCGGTAACCTCTCCGTTGGAGAGAGTGGCTTTATCACTATCGGCGGTACGGCTGAGCAGCATTACCTCGGCGTTGTAACAGCCGGAGAACTGACTATCAATACGCAAGAGCATGAGGTGTACTTTGACCACCTGCATGTAGGCAGCCTTACTGTAGATAAGGGCGCTCACGTACACGTGCAAACGGCTTCGGCATCAGTAACGCTGTCAACGTCCTCTTTCCCGGTTATCAATCTGGCAGGTACACTGGCCCTTGATGCTCACGGTGCTACTTATGACCGAGGGTATACGGTGCGTTTGCAGGATGATGCTGCCCAGCTTAAGTTTGGTACCGGTACAACCATTGACAATATGTCCATTATCGGTCAGGCAGATGGTAGCGGCTACACCAACCTTACGATGTCGGTGCAGGCTCGCAATGCCACTGTCACACAGATGCGGGATCTGGGCAATCTGACGATTAAGCAGGGCTCACTCACCGTAACAGACGCCACCGGCGCAGTACACGGCACGCTGAACCTCGACAATGCCAAACTGAAGCTTGCCGATGGTGTGAACGACATCATGGCCGCCGGCTCCGGCACACTGCAGCTTACTAACGGCGCCCGCCTTGACCTCGGCAACACGTCGCAGTCTCTCACTGCACGGAATTCCATCTCCCTCTCCGGAGCCTCCGCTATCAATGGCTCTAATCAGGCTGCCGGCTTGCTGCTGGCTGATAATATGCGCATTTCCTATGCTGATAGTGGCAACACCATCAGTGCTAATATGACAGCACAGGGCAACATGTTCTTCCAGTCTGAGGTGCCTGATAGTGTGCTGAATATCACCGGCAAACTCTCCGGAAGCGGCCTCGTGGAACTTACCGGCCCGGGTACAGTGGCATTCTCAGGCGAGAATGCGTTTAATGGAGTTATATTGGTAGAGCAACAGTCAACGCTGTCGTTGCAAAGCACTCATACATTGGCTCAGGCCGGTGTATACTTAGGTAACGGTGCCACGTTAGCTTTGGATGCTCCCGGTACAGCACAGCTCAATGCTCTTACCCTCATGGATGGAGCAAGCATCAACATCTCCTCCATCGTTGGTACTGATAAGGCCTCCGCACAAAATGCTGCGTTGAGTGTGACACCGGGCAATGCCGCATTAGCCTACAACAATGTAACGCTGAATGTTGCGTTTGCTGATAAGCTGGAGACGCTGACAACCTACAACATCCTGACCGGCTTAACATCTGCTGACCACCTTTCCATTAATGTGTCACATAATGGCACCGCTCTTGATTCCTCGCAATACAAGGTAGGGTTCGACTCCGAAGACGGGGTGCTCTACATCCAAACTCTGATGGGTAACGTATGGGAGGGTAAGAGTGCCTCTGCCATGTATTACGGTTATGGCATCTGGTCCAATACTAATAGGCAAGGTAACTGGAGCCATGCAAGCAATTATGATGAAGCTGCTGAGTACAACGATGCCATTTTCAGTGATTTGAACGGCGGTAGCAGTACTGTACAGATACAAGGTACTGTGACACCGGGAGACGTTTATTTTGTTGCAGATGAAACAAAATATAAGCTGACCTCAAGCTGGGATGGTTATCTTGCCGCCGGAACAAACATACACAAGGATGGCAAAGCTGACGTAACTCTCAGTATCTACAACAATGTTGATGCTGCTCATGCTATAGGCAATTTCGATATTCAGGCAGGCAGAGTGATTATGGATGAATCGCTCGCAGTGCAGGGGGTGGTAACTGTGGCTGACGATGCGAGGTTAGAATTGATATATAACGAAACATTCAACGCGCCCTCAACATTATTGATGTCTCCTAATGCGGATGGTAATTTCCAATACATCATTCGCGGAATTCAATATTCAACCTTTAGTGAGGGGCATGATTACCAGAATGCGACATTGACAGGTTTGACGCTTGATGATGATGGCATCAGAGGTTCTTCTGCTGATGCGTACGGTTTCATCGACAAAGCGCAAATTAACGGCGACATTGATTTGACCTACCTCACGCTGCAGGATTCTGCTGTAACGGGTGGCACGCTTTCTCATGTGACTGTGGCATCATCCAATGCTGTAGACGACAAAGTGCGCGGCTACTTCCAGCTGAATAACGTGACGATTGGCGAAAATGTTGTTATCGCAGAGAACAGTAGCATCTCACTCGTGGAGTATATTGTCTTCAAGAACACGCTGATTAACAAAGGCGTTATCCACATAGCTAACGTAACGGCAGAAATTGGTAAGGTGAACTATACCTTCACCGTTGATGAGAATGGTAGATCGGAGTACGTCTACCAATTTATCAGCATGCAAGACGGTGGACGCTTTGATATCCTGAGTTACCAGTCCTTCCTCAAAGAGCACGTTGAGATTAATGGTATTAATCTTGAGAATGGTCTGGCAACAGGCGTTGCGGCGTCCTTTGTTGATAACGGCAATGGTTCTTTCACCCTGAGTGTGGGTAACATTCAGGGCTATGATGAAAATGGTAAAGTCATCGTAGATGGTACGGTTGGTATGCCGCAGTGGGATGAGCGCTGGGGCAAGGATGCGAATGCGCCCGGTATTTCCCGTCGCTACGCCGGTACGGATTCTACTGTGGACTTTTATATGGCCGCAGGCGATGGCAACAGCGCTAACTACTTCATGTATGACTCCATCGTCAACAGTGACAATGACGAGAAGGTCAACGGTGGCGATGGTGCCATCGTGGTCACGCTGTCGTCCATCGCCACAGGTAATCTGGCTTCTGCCGGTACATGGGGGGCAGCAGCTGCTGACCACGAGGTGTGGATATATGACCGTTCCGGCTTCAAAACGGTTATCGGCGGTTTGGCTAATTGGGTAGAAGCTCCCCAATCCGCAGCCACGCATATACTGGTGAATGTCGATCCGTTGCAACACAACGTCGCAAAGAATATCATAGGTGGTTCATACCGAATGGATCAAAAAGCAGAAAGTTTTGTGACCGTGCAGAACGGCAATATCAACCTGTTGGTAGGTGGTTCCAGCGAATGGGGGTACTCACAGACGGGTACGGCGCATGTGTTTATAGATGGAGGCACCATCGGTGAAATTTTTGCGGCAGGGTATGATACAAACCTCATCGGCACTCAGATAGTGGATGGGCGCAAGCGTGCTGTAGAAATGGTGCTTACCGGCGGTACTCTGGGTAACTTGCAGGATAACGGCACCAAACGAGTATTCGGTGGTGGGCATGGATATACAATAAACGGCGATATTTACATCCGTATGGAAGGTAACGCCAACGTGACTACCCAGCTTGTGGGTGGCTCCAATGGCGGTACGGTAGAGGGTGATATCGTGTTGGATCTCATCAGTGGTGCAGCCAACAGAGTGGATGCTGCAGGTTTGGGCTGGGGTGACGAATGGAATCAGACTTACAGCTACACAAACGGCAATATTCTGGTCAACCTGTATAGCAGTTTCAATCTGGGCTCGCTTGTTGATTCCAACGGCACAGATTATAAGGGAGGCGCACTGTATGGCGGTAAAGAAAACGGCACTTCATATGTTAAAGTGGGTGACGGATATACCAGCACACTGAACTTCGCTGAGGCTGGCGTGTATGAGCTGGGAAGCATTGCTGCTGATGGCTATAGCAGCTCACCGGATTCCGTCACGGTAACCGGTTTTGACCGCATTACTTTGGCTGAGGGGGCGCATGCGATTGTGGCTCTGGGCATGTTTGATAATAACATGGACACCAATGCCGCCCTCGAAATTAGTGGCCAAGGCATCATTGAAGTGATTGGCCATGGCGCGAACTTCGGCCGCGACATTCAGCTTCAGGATGGCGCCACGCTTAAAATCTCCACCAGTTGGATTGGCAACGCCCTGACCACTGATGATGACCGTACGATTACCGTGACGGATGGCTCGACTATCGACTTCTCCGGTTTCCCGGTAGATGCTAAGTTTGAAGAGGTGCATACATACGCCGGCCTGGGCTTCAATGCCATTATTTGTGGTAATGGTGTAGATGGCAGAGGTGCGATTTACAAGGGGCAGGACTCCGGCAATTTCTACCCGACCGGTGACATCGGCAACAAGAATATCGTTAACCGCATTTCCCTGCCGCAAGTTACGCTTACAGGCAATGCCTCCGCTAGGGTTGAGCAAAATGAGTATCTTTTCATGAACAGCAATGAGCTGGCGGATACTCGCTTGGATTTGGACGGCTATACTTTCACTAAGCTGGGTGCCGGCGAGTTTATAGCTCGCTCTGTGACAATCACACCGGGTACCATACTGGTGCAGGGTGGCTCCTTCGGTACGGATTTGAACTGCAGTGCTGAGCTGACGGACATTGTTCTGGCTGCTAACACTGCGCTGAAGCTGGACTCCACTGATTTGACGGAAGATACTGTTCTGGGCATACGCGCACTGAGTGGCTCGGGTGATGTCATGATGAACAGCGGTGAGTTGACTCTGCACACGACCTCCCGCGACCGCTACTACACGAACTATCTGGACGAGGCTCAGAGTTACAACCAGTTCATGAGCAGCACGGGCTTTGCCTATGCGGTATACAGCGGCGCTATTAGCGATGATAAGACGTGGAAAAGCGTTCTGATAAAGGCCGGTGATGGCGTGCACTACCTCTCTGGCAGTGACAGCACATACACCGGCGGCACACGCTTGCTGGAAGGCAGGCTCTATCTGTTGGGGTCTGGCACGGTATCAGACTTTAGCAAGGGTGAAACAACTGCAGCCGCAGGCGTGGTGGGCTCCGGCTCGATTATCTGGAACAGCTCAGCCGTCGAACTCTACCTGGGGCATAATGCCCGCATCTACAACTCCGGTACCACTAATCAGGAAAACGGCGTCATGACCATTGGTGTGGAGGGCGCGCCTGAAGGTACGCTTGCTGACTTCATTGGCATTCACAGCCAAGGCGCTAATGGTGAGCTGACATATGTCACCATGGGCGGTGTGGAGTATGTGGAGATTGCTACACATAACTTGAAGTCCATCGCCGTAGATGCCATGTACGCCAACGGTACAGCCTATGTGGCCGGTAGTGAGATTAATCGCAACTTGATGCTGCTGGTAAGGAAGTCTGACTGGGCAGCGGCACAGAGTACCGCCGTAACCGGGTTCTCTGATACCGGTTACAACGAGGCCGTTTACTCCGGCGTGCTTTGCGATACCGACGACGTGGCTGCCAGACTGCGCAAGGAGGGGGTGGGTACCCTCGTATTGGACCAGACCAACACCTACTCTGGCGGTACTGAGATTGCAGGCGGTACGCTCCGCGTGCGTGGCTGGGGTACGCTGGGTGATAATGTGAAGGATAACGTCGTAGAGATGACTCAGGCCGGTGCTACCCTCATGTTCACCTATAACACGGGCTATGGGGATGAACCCACCGAGATTACAAATGACATCAGCCTGATTGGCAGCGGTGATGCCCGCTGGCTGGGCCATGCCGCAACGGATGGCGATACTGCCGCTCTTATTTCAGCTATTGGACCGGCCTCTACTCTGACCCTCAGTGGTGATATTTCCGGCAGCGGTAATGTACGCCACTCCGGTGAGGGTGTGCTGGTTCTCAGCGGTGATTCCCTCTACACGGGCGGTACGTACGTCTCCCGTGGTACGCTGGAGGTGCAGAGTGCTGCTGGTCTGGGTGCCACAGCAAGCGGCCAGGGCTCGGTAACGGTTGAGCATGATGCCGACCTGAGAGTCACCGTGGAGGAAGGCTTCACGGGCGAACGCATGGTCACCACCCTTGCGGCGGATGAGAATGATATCCAAGGTAATGTTGTCATCAGCGGTACCACGGATACGGAGCGAATTCTGCACATGGACGGCAATGGCTACAATGCTTATTCTACCACACTGAATGAGAATGGCACGCTGCTGATTAACGGTGCAGCCATCAATGGTGAGGCGGTGAAGGCTGAATCCGAACTGCTTACCGGTAATGGCCGAATTGTGGTGTCTGATGTCTCAGGCTCCGGCGCTTCCGCCACGTTTGATACGATGATTGATTACACCGGTGACTTCCGCGTGGAGGGTGATAATGCCTCCATCACGGTGAATAACGGCACCTTCATTGACGGTAACATTCATGTGGCCGGCAGACAGGCTTCCGTATCCACCGGTAGTGATGTTTTCATCACGGATGGTAACTCGCTGGTACTGCGCTCCACGGGCGATGCCGCCCAAAACTCCGCCGCTATGCTAAACACAGATGGCGTGGTGAGTATTGAGGCTGGCGCGGTTTTCTCCGTGCATAATGAGGCGGCTGACCATGAATACAACCTCAGTCTGCTTGTGAATAGCGCTAGCTACGCTATGATGGAAACTGTTCAGATAACGCTTCAGAGTGATATTCAGCCTGAAAATGTCGCTTATCATCAGCTCGGTACCGGTGCCGGTACTTATGACGGCCGCTTTGATGCCTCTATCGCTTCAAACCTCCAGGCTGTCGGCGTCGTGAATGCAAACGGTGGGCTGACGCTTACGGGCGGCTCCACCTATGAAACGGCAAATGGTCACACGAACCTGATGGGGGCTACTCTGACGCTCGATACCATGGAAAACAGCCTGCTGACATTCTTCTCGATTCCTGACGCTACCTTCGATGCGAATATCGGGAAACAGCAGCTGGTACTCTTCAGCGGTGTGAACGGCGTTTATTTCGGCTATGATAAAGTGACTGCAAGCCATGGTTCCGGCATCTACTACACTCTGGCGAGCCGTTATCTCACCGGCTGGGATTTCATCGATGATTACACCCTGCTGGTGTACGACGCTATCGCGGATATCGTCTACCTGCAACAGCAGGCCGTTCCCGAGCCGACCACGGCAACCCTGAGCTTATTAGCACTGGCTGCTTTGGCTGCTCGCCGCAGAAGAAAATAAAGCGGGGTTTGGTCGGCGTCCCGCCACGGCGTAGAAAGCAGCCCTCAAGGGCTGACTCGAAGACGGGAGCCGACCATCCGTCTCCGCCCTACGGGCTACGCCGTGACTGGTCCGTCTCCGGGCATACGCCCTACGCCGTGACAAGCGGCGACCCTGAGCTTATTAGTACTGGCTGCTTTGGCTGCTCGCCGCAGACGCCGTAGCTAACGCGGCTTCGGCGCGGCCTAAGTACCCCCTTCTGCAAGCTTCGCAGAAAATCCCCCCGTGGTTAGTAGAACTACGGGGGGATTAAATTATGCCCTCACTTCACAGCGGTGGGGCTGAGTGAGCGCTTGCGAGGATAAAAGAAAACCCGCCCATCGGCATGAAGCCAAGGGCGGGTGCGTAAATGTGGAGCAGGGGGCTAGCTTGGGAAGCTGTCGCTTTAGCGGCGGAGATGGGTGTAAATCGCGCAGCCGCCAAGCCAGCGAGCGCAGCGAACCTAGGCCAGAGCCCCGGAGGGTGGCATAAAGCGTGTTTTTTAATTATGGGGTGTTTACTCAGTAGCCTTTGCTTCTCGCCAAACTTCAAAACCGCCCCATTACAGAGGCTTTACTCGTATGCTGAACATCGTTACCCCGTCACAAGCAGACTCTGTTTTGGAAACGATCGCAGCATTGCTACCAAGCAAGCGGTCTGAAAGGACAAGAACCGCAAAAACAAGAAAAAATAATAACCATTTTCCATAATCAGGTATCGGAACTAACAGCTTGCAGCTGCGCCCGGATTTTGGTAATATGACACCGTAGTAAATACAAACTTTTCCACACTATGAATCTGAGACCTTTGGTATATTCCGTTGTTCTGTTTACCGTAGGAAGCTTGGCCTATGGAGAGGAAGGCTCTACGTTCGTTCTGCCTGAACCGGAACAGATAAACAAAGCAAGGGAGTGTATGCGAACTCCGCTGATGCAAGCCGTGCGCCGAGGGAATGCGGATGAGGTGCGGGCTCTGCTGGCTGCCGGGGCTGACCCCAATATCCCGGAGTGGCATAACAATACCCCCTTAATGCATGCCTGCCAGCATGGATATACGGACATAGTGCGTATGTTGCTGGCCGCCGGGGCGGATGTTAATGCTCGCGATGACGAAGGGTGGACAGCTCTCATGGGGGTATGTGTTTCTCGAAATAATCGGACCACAGAGATTGCGGAAATGCTGCTGGCCGCCGGGGCTGATATCACCCCAAGGGATAACCGCTACCACCATAATGCTCTGGTCTATGCTTCTAAATCAGGCAAAGCTGAGCATGTAGCACTGCTGATAAACGCCGGAGCAGATGTGAATGAACGCGCGGGGTTCTGGGCTCTGGAAGAAACGCCTCTGTTCTGCGCCATTCAATGTAAGGCATCGCCGGAGGTTTTGCGCCGGCTGATAGCCGGCGGGGCGGATGTCAATGCGCGGGTGTCGCATGCCGGGGTTGAATATACAGCCTTGCTGGTTGCTGTAGAAACAGGCGATGCCGATAGTGTGCGCACGCTGATAGAAGAAGGAGCAGATGTAACATACGCAGGGAACCCTCTTTTAGTATATGCCGCAGGAAAAAAAGACCCACGATTGCTGCAAATGCTGTTGGCCGCCGGTGCTGATGTGAATGCGCCCAGTCAGACAGGCAATTACGCCTTGGTGCGTGCTGCAGCTTTGGGCAAAGCGGACTACGTGCGTATGCTGCTGGCTGCCGGAGCAGATGTGAATGCCACGGATGGCAATGGCGATACGGCACTTATCAGCGCAGCAAGAGCAAAGAATCCGGAAGCTTTGCAGATATTGCTGGCTGCCGGAGCCCAAGTAAACCACACCAACAAGAAGGGAGAAACTGCCCTGATGCGGGCTGCTTTTGTCGGCAATGTGCCTCATGTAGCCATGTTGCTGGCTGCCGGGGCTGATAAAACTCTCAGAAATGCGGATGGTATGACTGCCTTGGAGCTTATCACTCACTTGTTCTGCAGTAACCGACGACGTGTAGTGGAGGAATATCCTCTTGAGCAGGAAATAGCGTATACCTCGATTTACTGTCATCTCAACGGCTCTTCTTCTGCGGAGCTTACGCCCTTGATGCAGGCTGTTCTGATGGGCAAGCCTCAGGAGGTTTCGGCCTTGCTGGCAAGTGGCGCGGATGTAAACGCGGCATCTGCGCTTGGCCGCACGGCCTTGATGATGGCTGCAGACACACACCAACCCGAAATGGTGGAGCTGTTGCAGGCTGCCGGGGCGGATGTTCATGCGAGGGATTTGCAGGGGAACACCGCTTTGATTCTTGCGCAGTTGGAGGAGGACGGCTTCCTGAATTGCTTTAGCTGGATGCGCCTTGATGGCGCATGCAGAGATGATGACATGACTCGCTGCACACAGCTGTTGCTGGCAGCCGGGGCAGATGCCAAGGCTTGCAATCATGCAGGGCAGAATGCTCTCATGACTACTTGCTACAGGCACTTTTCCAGTGCTGATGCTGAGGCCTCCATTCGCCTGCTTATAACAGCCGGGGCAGATATCAATAGCCGCGATAATGAAGGTCGCACGCCGCTCATGTTCTCGCTCATGTCGGGAGACCACGGCTGGATGGTGCCTGTACTCACCTCCCTTGGTGCCGATATCAACGCCCGCGACAACGCAGGACGCACGCCCCTCATGTATGCCGTGCAAGGCTATATGGCGGATGAGGCATGGCGCCGCCTGATGGCCGCCAAACCGGACATCCATGCTCGCGATAACTCCGGCAAACAGGCAATAGACTACACCTTACCGACAAGCGACAATCGCAAGCGTCTCCTTGAACTGGAGTTCCAGTAAAAAGAGTCTCCGATAACGCATAAAATGCCACTCAGGCTTCGATAAATCTACTCCCAGACAGGCCGCAAGACCATGACCCGCACCCGGCAGACCAAGGGCTCCAGCGGCTGGACATCCTAGGCTTGCGGCCCTGTTTTTCGCTTAGTTGCATGGAATTATCTCTCCGCTCCGCACTAACAGCTTGCAAGGGTTCCCGGATTCTGGTAACATGACACCGTAACAAATACACATTTTCCCACACTATGAATCTGAGACCTTTCGTATATTCTGTGCTAGTGGCTGCTGCAATAGCATGCACCACCACGAGTTGTGTGCAGATGAACTCTGCGGGGGTGATACGGAACATCGGTCAGGAGTATGATGCCGCATTGGTGGAAAAGCCATCCCTGACACACCTGCAGCATGGCCGACCGGAAGAACCGGTATGGAAAGCGTGCGAAGCTGACGGCAAAGTATACATCGAAGCCAGAATGACGCGCATCCGTGAGCTTGAACCATGGTTCAACTATGCTCCTTTCGGTCAGCTGCCACTTAGGAATTTCGAGCGCATCACCTTGCCCGGCGAGGTATGCTATTATTGCGATAAGAGCATCCGCACAGAAAAACCGGCAGGCGCAGTGGATACCACCGTTCCGGTGAGGTCTCAATCACGCCATCTTTTCTATACCGTCTATCCCGCAACATACAGTAAAAACACGCATATCTACGAACCGCTGTGGCTGCAGGAGCGTCCGAATCCGCACCGGGTGTATACCGTTCCTCTGTCGTGGCTTGCGGCAGTGGCGGTGGATATTCCGGGCAGCGTTGTGGCCACGGTGGTGTCGCTGCCATTCGAAATCTATTCTGTCATTGCCGACTAGATTTCGTGCATCGGTACAGTGATGGTGAAAATGGCTACCGCTCACAATGGATAAGAAGAAAACACTAAACAATTTTAAATAAGAAGAAAACCTATGCCCACCATCCCCAGAATCCTTGCCACCACAGCCCTGTGCCTTGCGGCGATGGGGCTGAGCTCGTGCTATTCGACTCTGCATCAATATGCGTGGCAGCGCGCCAAAGTCATAGATGAAGCTTATTGGGTTCAGGATGAGGAAAACATAGAACTGTACCGCGTGGGCGACACCGTGTATGCCAAGGGCTTTGTTGGTCAGGCACGCGGAGACTATTCGAACGCTTGGAAGGGAAATATGCTGTATATGCGAGGCGGTGGTTACTCGCACTACACCCCGGTTACGAATAGCGGCAAGCCAATATACATTCAGATAAGCCAGAGTTTTTCGGAGCTAAGAGCAGATTTACAGCAAAACCGGCGAGAGAACCCGGAACGACACCAGGATAACGCCGTTTCTGTGAGCTGGCGCTACCCCGGGAGCTCGCCCTACCTGTCCTCTCTGCCAGCCGGGGCCGTTCATCTGACAGAGCGTGGAAATGGAGCCCATTACATAGAAGGATACGGCTACGAGTCCCAGTCCCACACCGATGCTCACAAATACTACGCCTACCCGCTGGGAGCTATCATGGCGGTGGCTGTGGATGCTCCGCTGACCATTGCCGGTAACGCCCTGCTGGTGGGGGGCGCGGTTGTTGCGTTACCCTTTAGCGCCATATATGAGCTTTACGATTACTGCACGCAGAATGCCCCGGAGACGGTAGCAACGCCGGAATCAACTCCCCAGCCCCAGAACTCTCCCTCAACATGAATTCCAGGTTCTCATTCCCCCGAATCCTGACCACCACAGCCCTGTGTCTTGCGGTGGTGGGGCTTACGTGAACAAATACCTTAATTATCAATGCCGCTCATTTATTGTCTGTTTTGTTTGTTGTCTGCTATGTTGATTCTCGTGTGGTCGGGATTAAACATGATGCAGGCAGCTTGGACTTTTGATTCGCAGTGGAGCGTACTTTTACTTTGTGGGGTAGCTTCTGCGGTCAGCGTAATGCTGGCTGCGTGGCTGAGCACGCGAGGAAGCCTGCGAACTGCCTGGCGTGGGTTACTGTTTGCATGCGTATATACTGCTCTGATTTTGATTCTGAGATTTGGTCTACGTTCGTATCTTGACGAAGCCTGGCTGGTTTGGTTCCTTCTCGCATCTGCTTTGTGCATACCTCTGTATGCTGGGCACTGCGTGCTGGAGCAACGTAAGAGTAGAGGCACCACCAGCAAGATTAGGACGCACCCGTAGCAAGGCAGGAATGAGCCCCGGCATTCTTCCTCCCCTTGCAGGTGTCTTTTTGCGCCATCGGCAACAAAAATGCAGGAAACGCGCAGCAAAATGCCTGCCGGGAGCGTCTATATAATAGAAAAAGTATGTTTTGATAATGGTTGACATCCGTTATTGAATCTGTAGAATCGGGGTGATATGTACACTGAGGAAAAACAGGCAGCCGATTTTGTTCTTGGGGCGGATGAGACCGTGCTGTGGGCTGAGCGTAGAACACCCCGCTGGGATGCGGAGAAAATCACCATATCCTGCGTCATAGTGATTCTCGGTCTGCTCTTTGTACTGGCTGGAAGTAATGCCGGATATTTCTATGGGCTGATTATACTTGGGGGATCGCTGTGGTTGCTGCATAGCATGCGGCGGCGAGAATCCCGCACTCTTTACCTCCTCACAGATAAACGGGCTCTTATCGTGGAAGAACCCTTTTGGGGCAGCAGACCAGTTGCGGTGTCTGTAACGCTGCAGCCCCAGCTCATTGCCTCGTGCAAGCGACGGGCTAATGGCCGTGTTGATTACCTCTTTGTGAAGTATACAAAAGGGTATAGCCGCCCCAAGGAAGGATTTGTCAATATTAGCTCGTCGGCTGAGCTGGAAAAACACCTTGCCAGCTTAGGTCTCAGTCTGCCGACTGCCGGCGAATCACGCGACTTGACAGAAATTCCCCGCCCGACTCCCATCGGCAATCTCTTCGTCTATTATCTCTTTCCCCTGGACATTCTGTCAAGGATGATTGCACATGCGGATTACGTTAGGTGGTGGATGTACCTTCTGTCAGTCTCGGTGGTGGTTGGAATCCTGCTGGAGCTGCGCTGCCTTATCGGCATGCGGCGGCAAAAGTTCCATCTTTTCTCCCCCAATTCTCGCAACTAACTTCTGCACATGATTCTCGCAGAAGTCAGCATATCAAGCCGTCTGATTACCCTCAGCGTGGTCGGGCTGTTGTTAATTCTGCTTTCGGTTCTTTCTCTCGTCAACAAGTACTCCTTCTTCACTCCTGCCCGACAAAGCAGGACATTCCATTTTGGCTTCTGTGGGATATTCTGCTTGTGGCTGGGTTGGCTGCTCGCCGCAGACGCCGTAGCTAACGCGGCTTCGGCGCGGCCTAAGTACCCCCTTCTGCAAGCTTCGCTGAAAATCCCCCCCGTGGTAAGTGGAACTACGGGGGGATTAAATTATGCCCCCACTTCACAGCGGTGGGGCTGAGTGAACGCGTGCGAGGATAAAAGAAAACCCGCCCATCGGCATGAAGCCAAGGGCGGGTGCGTAAATGTGGAGCAGGGGGCTAGCTTGGGAAGCTGTCGCTTTAGCGGCGCCTGCGGCGCGTGGCCAAGGTTGCCAGCGCCATCAGGCTCAGCGTAGCCGCTTGTCTCGGCGAAGCCCGTAGGGCGGAGACGGATGGTTGGCTCCCGTCTTCGAGTCAGCCCTTGCGGGCTGCTTTCTACGCCGTGGCGGGACGCCGACCAAACACCGCTTTATTTTCTTCTGCGGCGAGCAGCCAAGGCAGCCAGTGCTAACAAGCTCAGGGTTGCCGTGGTTGGCTCGGGAATCAGTTGCCAGCTGGCGGTCAGAGACGTGTCGAGGTACAATACTTGGCTGATGTAAATATTCTTCATGCCATCATAGTCTTCGGAGACATAATAAGAGGTACCATCTTCACCTTCTACCAATTTGCCAAAGTATATCTTATCCTCCTTGTCATCTAACGTTACCGCTACGGAGAAAAGCCGGTTGATATAGTCATCGGAATCAGTCAGCCACAGCGTCGTAAGCTTGCCATTCTCGTCGTACTCCACGCCCCACAACGTGATGGAGTGGGCAATTCTTCCATCATCTGAATTAATAGCAAGCGAAATAACGGAATCCTCTAAGATGGAAGCAAATTCAATATCATAGATGCTTGCATGGCCGTCGCCATCAGTATCAGGGTCTGCCGGGCCCAAAAAACTGGGATGAACCCAGTCGGTAACCAAGAAATCTATGAGGTCTTGCTTCGCCAAGCCGTATTGGTCGTAATAGTAGCCGGAGAAATACACATCGTCCATTTTGTAATTCTGGAGCGTTATCGGGAAGGCCACGGGCTGGCCATCAGGAGCGATAAAATCATTGTAAGACACATAGAGGCGCTCCCACATGGGGTCGCCCTCCGGGGCTATGGTATAGCTCCCGTCGGTATTGTTGCTCCCGGCGTCAGCACCTGAGCTCGGTGTATAATGGTAAGGGGAATACACACCGGACATCCACCAGTTGATGGCGAAATGCGTAATTCCACCATCATTATACAACTGATTATTATTTACAAATGTGCCCCAGATGGTATCGAGATCCTTCGGTGCCTCACTCTCTACGGCGAATGAGCTATTCTGCCACCAAGCAAGGAGATTAGAGGCCGAGGCGGCATAACACATCATATCATCTGCATCCGTAGCCTTGGTTTTCTCCGCATCATACCAGCCGGAAATGACACCGTTTTCCTCGGTGAGTCCGGCAGCCAGATAGCGACCTGTATACGTGGTGCTATCCTCAGCCTCCTCGGCAAAGCTGAATCCGAGCGTGAGTCCCAGTGATAAAACAAAAAGTGGAGCAAGTTTCATATCGGAAAGAAAAGCCGAAAAATTATAGCGGGATTTGTTATATTTATCAATTGGAATCATTTTGGCTGACATATTATGGGATAAAAAGGCCGCTGCTCGGAAACGAGTAGCGGCCTTGAGATATGGATATGCCCACTCCGGGCTTTACTTGCGGCGGCGTCGAGCAGCCAGTGCAGCGAGGGCTACCAGGCTCAGCGTTGCCGTAGTCGGCTCGGGGACGAGTTTTGTCAGGTACAAGGCCTCGCCATCGTACACCAGCCTAGTATTCTCGCCTATCATATCACCGGTGAAATAATGATTGGCGAAGCACTCGTATGAACCGTTGCTGCCAATGATGGCATCATCGTATACAAAATTCACCGTGTCTACACCGACGAACAGCAGGGCCTTGCTGTCTTCAGTCACCACGATATCTTCCAGACTCAGTTCCAGATGAATCTTCTCGATATCCTCGGGGGTAACATTCAGCGTCACGGTTGTGCTTTCTGCGTTACCCTTATTCAGACCTATGTAGCAATTATCGAGAGATAATGTAGAACCGGCATCGAGTGTAAGGCCGGCTCCTACTATCTGTCCGCCAACTGCCTCATTCAAGATGTCATCGCCGTCTGAATCCGCCATGGAGGAAAGCATAGCAGAGAGTATGGCATCTTCCGCAAACTTAAGAAGCTTATCCGCCACTACCGTCGTCACTTTTTCGGCGACTTTGCCGGCAACCATCGAGAGTATCGAACCGCCGGCCATCGTCATCTCTTTCTCTGCCTGCAGGGTCAGATAACCGGCATTCACAGCAAGCTCGCCGGTTCTCAAGATATTATCAAACAGCTTAAGAACAAGGGAGCCGTCATTGTTTACATGGACAGAGCCGGTGAGGCTCTTCGTTATAAAGTGTGGGCATGTCCCATTCCCGCAGTAGAAAACGGGAGCGTTTTTGGCGTACATACAAGCACGAGTTTTTCCTGCACCGAGAACCGAAGAGTTTGGACGAGGCTATAGAAATGACATCAGAGTGGATGGAATACTATAACCGAGAAAGACCGCATTCATCGCTAAAGAATTGTAGTCCCACGATGTATAGGGAAAATCACGCCACCCCCCTTCCGGCGAATTTTTGGCGCGATTTTTCCGCTCCGGCACGGCCCGCGTCGCTACGCTCCGCGCCCTCGCTAAGCTCGGGACGCCGTGCCTACGCTTCAAAATCGCTCCAAAAATGGATTGACATCAGAGGGTATAAAATGATATAAAAGCCCCATACGCCACCTGCACACAAGAGAGAGGGACTTAAATTGGCTTCCTAATAGGCGAAAGAATGACGCTAGTTTTAAATATGTTAGATCAGAATTCTTGGATAAAAAAAGTAGCCATATGGCTCGATGTGTATCTTTTGGTCTTGGGTGGTGTATTGTTAACATCTTGCAAAACATCTCTGGAACCTTTTCCGTTG
>JAZRTR010000003.1:0-19852 GCA_045652085.1 Akkermansia sp. | reverse complement strand
CACGCGTCACGACCTTTTCCTTCCCTCTCTTTATCCTCTCCAGCACCCCTCCCGGAAGGTTTCTCCGGTGATTCCAGCCTCTCGGCGAATCGTGGTGCTACGGAAAGTCCGTAAATAAAAAACTGCCTCGCCCGGCCGATTCGTTCGCGTTCGCTTTCAGCGTCTCGCTCGCTCTTTCGGGCTTCACCGTGTCGGTGTGCCGAGAAGTATACACTATTCGCCTCCACACGTCAAGCTCATTTTTCAATTTTTTTGCATTTTTTTGCATTTCGTTATACTTTACCCCCTTTCAAAGCGCTGAAACACAGCGAAAAAAGACAGGTTAAAAAAAATCAGTTATTTTTGAATCAGCGTGAAATAGTGCAAAAAAGGTGGTTATGTGCAAATAAAACCGGGTATTCCCGGGTACATCAGGTACCGAAGACAGCGCCAGAAGCCCGTTTTAGCTCACAAGACCAACAACAAGCAGCCACCTCGCTATAAAAGCGGGGTGGCTGCCATGGGTTCCATTCAATGAAGTATCAGCGGCGGCGACGGCGTGCTGCCAGGGCTGCCAGAGCTAACAGACTGAGTGTAGCAGTCGTCGGCTCAGGGATGGTCATGGTGATAGCAAGCTCACCGGCTTCACCACCTGAGAAGGTAA
This sequence comes from Akkermansia sp., assembly GCA_045652085.1. Lineage (GTDB taxonomy): Bacteria > Verrucomicrobiota > Verrucomicrobiia > Verrucomicrobiales > Akkermansiaceae > Akkermansia. Next base: position 19,209 of record JAZRTR010000003.1, on the reverse strand, counting down.
TGAGGTAATCATCGCTCAGGATATTGCTGAAGTAGGTGGAAGCAAGTACGGAATCACCCGTGGTAAGCTTGGAGTGGACAACTGAATCCAGCGTAAGTACATCAATTCCCGTGATGAGGAGAAGCTGCTCACCTTCGCTCAGATTCTGAAGGCGCTGCAGTAAGCCTTCACCCAAGGTGATACCCTGCTGGAGTGTCAAAGCACTGCCCATGGAAAGGTAACCCTCTGCTATTTCCAGCTGAGAACCTGTTGTCAGCGTCAGGTTAGCGTTCAGCGTGCTACCTGCACCGAATGTAGCTATTCCATCCACTACGACAGCTGCTTCTACAAGCTGCCCGCCGATAGCCCCTGAATAGAAACTGAGTGAGGAGCTCCCGGCTACCTCCAGATTAGTCAGGTTATAGGTATCAGCCCCGTACACGCTAAGAGAACCTCCTTCTGTGAGGATATTAGCCACAGCGTTACCTGCATTATTCAGGTGCATAACGCCCTCACCGCTCTTAACCACATCCGCACGGCCTGCGCCGCCAAGGTTGCCGGTCGAGTTCAGAGTAGCACCAGCGGCCACATCGTAAGTCACGGTTGAGGAGTTGGTCAGCACGGTATTAGCAGCCACGGTGCTGGTACCACCTGTGGCGCTCACCGTAGCAGAATCCGTCACGGTGATATCCTTGCCGCTCACTGTGGCAGAGTTCAGGGCAAGGCCGCCCTTGTTAATCTCAGCACCGGCAGTAAGTTCAGCGGAGGAGTCCACGGCCAAGGTAGCACCTTCCTGCACACGGATAGCGGTAGCGCTGTTGAAAGCGCTCTTATGATTCAGCGTACCATTGCCCACTATCTCGATGGCGGTGTTCCCTCTGAGGGTGATATTACCGGTCATATCCACTGTTACGCCTGCGTCCTCACTGCGAACAAGCTGCAAGTTTTCATCAGCAGTTGTGGCTGCGGTATCAATGGTGATGGTACCATCCTTACCAGCCGTGCCCCAAGCCATGTTATTGCTGAAGGTCACGGTCTCCCCTGCCTCACCAATGGCGCCCAAGGTGGTATCAGCCGCGAAGCTGACAAGCAGGTTGGCATGCTGTACACCACCGGCGGCATACACCTGACCACCTTCATTCACATTGAACGTAGCGTTCACGGTGTTGTCCATGTAATTGGTCTTGCATTTACCGGTGAGAACCAATCCCTGGAGCAGGTTCAACGTACCACCCTTATTAACATTGAGGGTAGCGTTGTTGTGCATCAAGGTCATGGCAGCGTTGGAAGTCAGCGTGCCATCCACGTTAATACTGTTGGATATACCATTCCAGTTATGACCTTCGCCGTAATAGGCCAGCACAAAATCACCTGCATCCGTGCCAGAGTCCGTGCCGACAATCACCAAATGAGCACCGGCATTGACATTCAGCGTAGAGGGATAGCCCGCATTGGCAAAAATGGGTGACAGCTGGATACCATCAATGTACATGGTACCGTCAGCATCTGCACCGCCCACGACCATGGCACCATCCACACTGTAGTAAGAAAGGCGAGTATCCAGTACAGCACCGTTAGTCAGGTTAAAGGTGGTTGTCTTGTTACCGGACCAAGACCTATCTTTATCGTTAGCCTGAGTTTCAACCAAGGTCAATCCATCAAGGCTCAAGGAAGAAGTGTTATTGAAATAGAACTGCTTGGTCGTGAGCGTGCCCGTGCCTTTCAGCACGGTGGGAAGATAAACAAGGTTGACAACGTCTGCCGTTGTATCACCATTGAAAGCAATGTTAAGAGCATCAGTACTTGGCTTGGTATTACCAATATTCAGCGTACCGACATGAACATCACCATTGAAGTTCGCCGTGTTATTATGCTGACCGATGGTGAAGGTACCGATTTCGGTTTCAGCATTGAAGGTCACAGAGGTGTTGTTTCTATCTAAGTCAATAGCCCCCAGAGATGTTTTACCGTTGAAAACATTAGTAGTTCTGTCTGAATTAAAATCAAACGCGGCCAGCTTCACCTCACCTTCGAGGTTCAGTGTACCACCACCGCGACGGTCCCATGTGGCGCCCTCACCTATTACAGCCCCCTTCACCGTCAGATTATTACCACTATTCTGGTGAATCTGGCTCGTACCCTCAAGCTCAATATTACCATTAATCGTGGTAGCAGAGCTGATTTGAGCGTTTACGCCGTCAGCCAGTTTAAGCGTCTGGCCGTACTGGCTACCATCAAGAGAGAAGTTACCCGTGAGCACATGAGTGGTGCCGGTGAAGTCTGAGTCGATGTCCAGCACATTGGAGTAGGTATTATCCAGACGAACCTGCAGTGTACCATTGCCGGTAACACCCTCCACTGTGGCCGTGCGGTCAGAGGCAGAGGTAAGAGCCGTGGTCAATTCCAGCACGCCGGATTCAGCAATTTCAAGCGTACCGCTGCCAGCCACGTAAGCGGCTGCGGTCAGCTTGTTATTAAGCACCAGCCTTCCGCTATCCATCTGCAGGGCACCGGACAGAGTTACATTGCTGCCGCTGAAGCTGTAGGTCTCTTCGTTCACAAAGCGGAGCCCGGTTGCACTCGCATCAGCAGCGAAACTGAGCTCATCATTTACTGTGGAATCACGGAATACCACCGTGGTGCCATCAGCGAACACCTCGTAGTTACTACCCTTCCATTCCGCGAAACCATTGGCCATGGTCACCGTCATCTTCAAGCCCGTGGAATCAGCCGTGAAAATGCTCTGCAAGTAATCAGCTGAACCACTGGAAAGCGTGGCAGTCTTACCTTCCCAGTTGCCGGAAATCAGGGTGTACGTCTGCCCCAATACCAGAGCGTTCGGATTAATAATACCGATAGACTGAGAATTGTTCCCCTCTGCAAACTGCATGGTGCCCACAAAGCGGGCTGTGCCGTTATTCAGCGCCTGAGAATCGAATGCCAGAACGCCACCATTCAGGATAAGCGTGCTCTCGAAGGAGCCTTCATCACCCACAATGGCCAGAGTAGTGCCCTCATTCAGGCTATAGGTAGCACCCATGTTCAGGGTACCGCCCTTACCCAGATAGATGGTATCCGTCACCACCGTGTCAGAGCTGAACTCCAAGCGACCGGCATTAGCGTAGATATTAGCCACGGAAACATTGCTGCCGGTGAACTTCTGTGTGCCTTCACCCTCCATGGCAATGCTCAGCCCATTCACAGCGCCCTTGTACTCGTAGGTGCCATCACCGGTAATAGTCAGGGTGCTATTACGAGTAGAAGTGGGAGCGGCGTCCTGATTGACGCGGTAGGAAGCACCGGCATATGCCACCGTGTGCTCATTACCAACAAGGCCTTCAATCCGGGCATTATCCGTATTGACCGCCAGTGCCATATTAGCACCCTGGTACCCCTGCAAATCAAGCGTAGCGTTCTGCAGCGCCTTATCATGAGCCAACTCCACATAGCTGTTATAAGCCATGCCATTAGCCGTTCTCACGGCACGCACTGTACCGGCAAAGGAGCTTTCCCCATCAATGATAAGGCGAGAGGAATTAACATCCGTAACAGTATAAGCTGAAGCAGCGGATTCGACATCCACCGTATATCGGGATGTCACGGTGTGAGAAGCCTCCCATGTGAGAGTCTCATTCCCGGTGGATTCCAAGTGAGAGATTCTCCACTCAGCCTGATTCGTTGTTTCCGAGAGGGTAAGATTCTGCCCGTTGAGCCTTATCGTGTTGAAGTCGAGCACCTGCACGTCACAGGACGCAGCAGCGCGAATGGATGTGACAGTATCATCCAAATCCAGAATGCCACCCACGCGGACAGATTTCACGCAGGGAAGGACATTCGGGTCAATGGTCTTGCCATCATTTGCGCCGTAGGTGAAAGTAAGGTTGGAGACATCTTCCACTCGGAGGGTACCCGTATCAGAAATCGTGTTATAACCGGCACCATTCAGTTTCCAGTTACCGGTACCGGAGAGGACGAGTGTGGCACCCGCTGCTGCACCGATGCTGGTGGTGACAGTAACATCCGTACCGCCGTTAATCATTGTTGCCGTACCATCCAGCACGCCAATGGAAGAGACGCCGTAAATGGTAGCCCCGGTAGCATCAATGACAGCGCCATCACCGGCAACAACTGTACCCATGTAAAGGCTCTTGCCGTTAAGGTCAAGGCTGTTACCATAAATATAAAGGCTGCCTACGGAGGCGTAGTCCTGCATCAGCTTCACATTACCTTCTTGGATGTGCAGCTCGGAGTACTTAATTCTATCCGTAGCAGAAGTAAGAAGAGAATTCGTCAGCTCGAGCGTACTATCGCCGTACTTGTAGATGGTGTTAACATTGATGGAGCCCCTAAGGTCACTCATGGAGTCAATGGTAAGGTGAATCGTACTGTACGTGGTATCAGTAGCGCTGCTCATGCGGTCACCGATAATGGCGCTGCCTTCCATGAGCTCAAGATTACTGATGTACTGGGTAGACTCACCGATATCAAGCGTGCCGCCATTCATCAGGTACACACCTGTGGAGCTATTCAGCACACCGTCCTGTTCCACACGTAGGGTGATATTACCGGGAGTCACGCCGGAACCTGCAGCAGAGCCCATCACCGTAACGCTGCCGGTTAAGGGGTTCATGTTGGTCAGCTTAACTGTACCGCCCGTATACCCCTGAGCATCAACTATAATATCGTGATCACCATCAAGCTCGGAGGTAATAGTGAACGTACCACCGGCAGCAGTCAGGCGGTATGCCTGCCCATCCGCCACGGTAATGTCACCGGAGTAGGTGAAATCACCATCAGCGCCCAAGTACAGGCTGCTATGCCCGCTCATGTTAATATCCGCATCCGCTCGGTTCTGAAGCAGTATACCATTCGCTCCCGCCGTGATGTTGGAAATCATCGGCGCCATGGTGGCGCGGTTACCATAAGTGAGGTTCAGCGTGATTTTGTCAACGGCGGCAGGATCCGTATAGTTCAGAGTAACACCGCTGCTCACGAAATCAATACCACCGGTAAAGTTGTTGCCCGTATTGGTGAGGGTCACGGTGCCTTGGGTTTGGGCATTGCCGAGGATGAGTTTATTATTCCCCGTCAGCAGGTAGTTCACCACCAGCTCACCACCGCCACCGCCCAAGCGCCATTCACCATTAGCGTTAGCATTCAGCGCCTCCGTGGTGCCTTCAGCGCCGTAATTGATAACCTGCCCGTTCAACGCACCCAAGATAAGGGTATTATGGCCGCGCATATCAACCTGAGTGGTCTGGTCCTGAGTGAGAGCCAGCGTACCTGTTGATTCACTGTTAATATATTGCAGGGCGGTATTACCATCCGCATTCTGAGCGGCAAAGATACCCCCCTCATTCACAAGCCACTTTTCAGAGCCTGCAGCGGCGGCGTCCTCCACGATGAGAGTACCTCCATCCACGCTGCGAGCACCGGTAAAGGTATTATTACCCGTCAGGGTAAGGCTGCCATTACCGGCATCCACACTCACCGTACCGGTGCCGGTGATATTACCGCTATATGTGGTATTAGCAGTCGTCTCCGCAGCGAACTCCACCCTGAGGGTACCATTGTTCAGAGTGGTATCACCATGGTGGCCATAGTAGTCAGACCACTCGTAGGTATCCTCCAAGAATGTACCACCTTCGATATATTCCATACGGTGGCGCACACCTTCGCCCATCACATAGGTACCGCCATTTACTGTAACATCACCCAGCAAGCGGGCATGTGTGCCCAAGTGGAAAGTACCGCCTGCATTCACGGTCACATTCATCTTTGCATCCGCATAGTGCCAGTCATGCTCAGAGAAGTAAACATCATTACTGAACTGCACGGAGCCCGGGCCGTGCTGCGTATTCGTACCGCTAAGCACAGCTGTACCGCTGTTCACGGTGAAGCTACTGTCAGCATTCTGAGAAAGGTCCGTGCAAATGCTGTTCATCGTCCACACGGAGCCCTGCCCTGCATCCACCACGACTTGGATAGCACCGGTGGCGGTGTCCTTAATGGAGCCCAGCCACGTGCTCTCACCGCTCTGCTTGTAAGTCAGTACAGTAGTACCGCTGGTATTGGTAAGAATGGCAGAATCCGTCAGGGTATTGATGCTGAAACCATCTGCGGCAATAGCGTCAGCATTGGCGTGGGTGGTGTACCAATCCATATCATTGCCGTTCATGTCCAGCGTACCGCCGTTGAGCCCGAAGGTGAAGTCACGCTCAATCTGGTTAACATCTTTGATAACCACGGTGGCACCACTGGCGGCCATCACGTTATACGCGGCATAACCATTTTCACGGTTCAGGTATGTGGTACCGCTGCCACCTACGGCCAACAGAATGTTATTATCACCGCTGCCTTCAATGTACAAATCACCCTCACCATTCTTGCGCCACTCGCGCATGTAGCCTGCCTCATTCGTGAGGCGAACATGCACCTCAGCGCCTTCGTTGATAACATAACCGGCAGAATTAAGCATGTAATCACCGCTGCCGGCGGATTCAATGGTGAAGGTGCCGTTGTTAAATTCCAAATAACCTACACCCGTATCAACTGTGGCGTTGAGAATAAGTTTGTTATCAAGCGCCCCGCCGCCATCAAAAATGAGGTTATGCGTGCTACCCAAACCACTGATACTGTTCATGTAGCTGTTATCATAGGCAAACCAGTTCGCCGTATCCCTCACATTGGTGAGATCCTTCCATGTATTCTGGCCGGCATTAACGCCCAGGTGTGAAATCTGCGTATCACCCACGGTGACGGTACCGCTCCCTCCGGTCACGGCATTGAGATAAGCCGTGTGAGTTGTAGTCATGTCCACCTGTTGACAATGTGCCGCCATGGATTCATTGGCAAAATCAATGGAACCGTGCCCCACACTGTATGTGGTGAAATTTCCGGCACGCAGGGAGAAGAAATACTCGTATTTGCCCGTAGCCTCGTTGTACACATAGTTCGCGGAACCGGAGTCGCCACCGGCAGAGGCTATCGGCAACGGCGTTTTGTCAGACACACCGCTGTCCTGATTATCCATATTCCAGGCAGCAAAGATGAATCCTTCCTCAGTAATGGCAACCTGTTTAACAGTCGTCACACCACCGATAAGGAAGGTGTACGGGTCGCCGGCATCCACTCTGGAACCATCTTTCATCCAATAATCAACGTCACCGGCACCCGCGCGGTACATCAGCTGCCCCAGCAGCTGATCTTTGATATCGGGCTGACCGTTTCCATCCAAATCATCCTGCTCGGAAGCTACTCCGCTGTAGTTCTGAGCGCCAACAACATCAGTATAAATCTTGTTCTGGCGGTAGAGGGCCCAGTCCGCAGCACTACCGAGGTCCCTCTCAGAGGTAGACACCATACTGTACTTGATGGTATTCTCAGAACCCACTACATAGCCACCGAAACACGCGCTGAAATGCGGGTTATGGGCCACGGTAACCAGATAATTATTGCCGAAGGCAGCACCGGCACCATAACACTGCGCGTAGTAACCGTAATCCACCACGCCGCTGAAATCAATCATTCCCTGCTCCAGGGATATGCGGTAATCCTCCGTGTTCGGGTCACGGTCAGCAATGACGATGCCATTATCCCTGTCACGAATAGCCTGCAGCATGGTACTTACGCCGTTTACCTTATAGCGGCCGCGGTTCTGACCAAAATCTGCATATACCTGCTGGGCTATATTCTCATGCATGGCACCACCCCACGCCGTGCTGACAGTAGTGGCCATACAGAACATCAGGAGACATTTGCGAAGTGCGACAGGAAGATGCAGTTTCATAAAATCACTAAAGTGGGATTATTCTCCATAAATACCAGCCCGAAGGCCCAAACGCAAGCAAAAAATCCCCGCCCGGCCAAAAATTGGACGTTTTACAAACAACAACCTGCCAGCCCCGCCAAGCAATCTCGTTAACGGGCGCTCTCTACTACCCTATATATATATATAGACAAGTAAAGAAAAACCTCAGCATGTCTGCGCGGCCACAGCCTCAGCACAGCGGCGGCCATCCAGCGCAGCGGAAACGATACCGCCGGCATACCCAGCACCCTCACCACAGGGGAAGAGGCCGGGAAGGTCCACATGCTGCAAGGTGGCGGAGTCACGCGGAATGCGCAGGGGGGAGCTGGTGCGCGTTTCACAGCCGATGAGCAGGGCGTCTTCACCGGCAAAGCCACGGAGCTTACGATTGAAGAAAAGCAGACCTTCCTTCATGCGACGGCTCACAAAATCAGGCAGAAGAGCATTCAAATCCCACGGCGTCAGGCCAGGCTGATAACTGCTCTCAGGCAGAGCCGCGCTCACACGGCCCGCGAGGAAATCCACCGCACGCTGAGCGGGGGCCTTCTGGCGACCACCACCTGCCAGAGAGGTGGCGATTTCCAGCTGTTTCTGCCATGCGAGGCCGGCCAACACGCCATGCTCAGCGGCACAGGCGGCTGTATCTTCCGGCTTCACGGTAACCACAAAGCCGGAGTTTGCCCAGTAGGAATCACGGGCGGAAAGGGACATGCCATTCACCACCACTTCGTCATTCTCCGTGGCAGCAGGTACGATATGGCCACCGGGGCACATGCAGAAGGAGTGAACGCCGCGGTCCTCCACATTCGTGGCAAGGGTATAGCGGGCGGAAGGAAGCCCCTCCGGGCGAGTCTCGCCGGGACGCAAGTGATACTGGGCGGCATCAATGAGCGCCTGCGGGTGCTCGATTCGCACGCCCACAGCAAAGGTTTTCTGCTCCAGCGTAAGCCCTTCCTCATGCAAGAGGCGGTAGATATCACGGGCGCTGTGTCCTGTGGCGAGGATGACGGCATCACCCAGCCATTCACGGCCATCAGATGAAGTAACACCGCACAGGCGCTTGCCATCTGCCGTGCGCAGCAGGCCATTCACTCTGGTACGGAAGTGCACTTCACCGCCGGCGGCGATAATGCTTTCACGCATGGCTTTAATGATATCCGGCAGCTTATCCGAGCCGAGGTGCGGCTGGGCATCCGTAAGGATATCCGGTGAGGCGCCATGCGCCACGAAAGTTTCATACACCTCCATCACGGGGCCACGCTTGGTGGCACGGGTAAAGAGCTTACCATCCGAGAAGGTACCGGCACCACCCTCACCGAAGCAATAGTTGGAATCATCCACCACGTACTCGCCGCAGTTCAGCGGCTGCAAATCCAGACTGCGGGCAAAGACATCCTTACCACGCTCCAGCACGATGGGGCGCATGCCCAGCTCCAAACTGCGCAGAGCAGCAAACAGGCCACCGGGACCACTGCCCACGATGATGACCGTGCGAGCTCCTGCGGGAACAGGCGTGTAATTCCTGCTGGGCAGCTCATAAGGCGGCAGCTGCTCATCCACACCCACCAGCAGGCGGAACTGGCGGCAAATGGGGCGGCGGCGGGCATCTATACTATCCTTCAGCAAGCGCATGGAAAGCACGCGGTGCGGGGAGATGCCAAGCTGCTGCGCCACGGCCTTGCGGCGGGCCTGTTCTTTCATGGCCTTACGCAGCGGGAGGTGGATGTCAATTTCAGTAATCATGCTTCGGTATCAATACTCTGCCTCATGCCGAGGGCGGGTGTATCACAGCAATCCGTATTCACGGCCACCTGCACGGCAGGCACACCGGCCACAGTAGTGCGCGGAGCTACATCCGCCAGAACCACGGAGGAAGCAGCTATCTTGGCACACTCGCCAATCTCCACACGGCCCAGCACCTTAGCACCGGCGCCAATAAGCACACCGCTGCGAACGATGGGGTGACGTGCACCGCCCTTCTCCTTGCCGGTACCACCGAGGGTCACCTCATGCAGCATGGATACGTTGTTCTCGATGATGGCTGTCTCACCCACCACGAAACCGGTGCCGTGGTCCAGCAGAATGCCGCAGCCAATCTGCGCCGCCGGGTGAATATCCACCCCGAACACCTCACTGCCCACACTCTGGAACAGCAGTGCCAGCAGGTGGCGCCCCTCCTGCCACAGCACGTGTGCCACGCGGTATGTGGCCAGCGCATGAAAACCCTTGAAGAAGAGGAGAGGCTCCAGCACATTGTGACAGGCGGCATCACGCTCCACCACAGCGCGCAAGTCCGCAGCCATGCAATCCACCACCATGGGGTTGGACTTCAGCAGGGTGCGGATAAGCGGCTCCAGCTCATCGCGGTTCATATCACGGCGGGAAAGCTTGCGAGCCAGACGCACAGCCACGGCATTAGCCAGCGAGGTACGGCTGAGCACCACATCATCCAGCATGCCCATAAGCTTGGGCTCACGCTCCACCGCAGCCTCCGCCGCAGCGAACACTTCCGCCCACACCTTCGCGGCCAGTCCGCTCTCAGCGGGTACCATCTTTTCCGGCCTTACCATAAAAATACTCTCAACGGTTAGGAGTTGCAGCAGTCACGCAGCATGTCATCCAAGCGGTAGGTCATCTCCGCGAGGGCCTTACGTGCAGGAGTATCCGGCAGCAGCCAGAGCACTTCACGGGCTTCCTCATTGCGAGCAAGACCTTCATCCACAGAAAGGCGGATAGCCTCACGGAAAGCGTCCGTATGGCGCAGGGTGCTGTAATCAATCTCCTCATGGCGCTCCACGGCGCGGCGTACTTCATCCGCCACATCCTCACAGCTGCTCTCCATCAGGAAGAACACAGGCAGAGTGAGCTTGCCCTTCTCCGCATCAGTACCCAGCGTCTTACCGGCGCTTTCATCCGTGCCGGTAAGGTCCAGGCAGTCATCATAAATCTGGTAAGAGATGCCCAGCAGCGTTCCCATGCGGTTCAGGTGCTCCACCATCTCTTCATCCATTTCCTGCAAATAAGCCGCACCACTCATGGCTATGGCAAAAAGGGTGGCCGTCTTCTTGCGGATAACTTCATAGTAATCCGCGCGGCTCATATCAGCATCCCACAAGCGGGAGGACTGCTCCACCTCACCCTGACAAAGGTCACGCATGGCAATGGCCATCCTGCGGCAGAACTTGCTGCCACCGATTTCCGAGCCCATCACAATAGCCTGCGCCAGCATGGTATCACCCAGCAGCACAGCCAGCTCATTGCCCCAAAGGGCATTCGGCGTGGGCTGATCACGGCGGGTATCAGCCTTATCCAGCACATCATCATGGATGAGGGATGCCATGTGAATCATCTCCAGCAGGGCTGCAAAGGTGATATGCTCCTTGCGGATACCGCCGGTAGCGGCAGCTGTGAGCAATACCAACCCCGGGCGAAGCATCTTGCCCTGCCCACGGCAAACCTGACGCATGTACTCACGAACATAAGGGTCAAAGTCTTCCGTCTGTCGCGAAATCTCGTCACGCACCTTCTGAAGCTCCTGCTGAACGAGCTTCACATGGGCTTTCTTATTACGCAACTTGCTGAAAAATGGTATACTCATAGTGCACCTGACGGTATATGAACGAAAGAAGGCACAGCGGTCTTACCGTTGCGCGCGGCGAGTTTAGCAGATTTTCACCCCTTTTGCAATCATAAATTCGCATATGCACTGTATTTGTTACCTCAACGTCATCTTGCGCCACAGAATACCGCTCACAATGGCAAAAAATCAACATACAAAAAGCCCGGCCGTTGTGGGCCGGGCTTTTGCAGAAGACTGAGGAATGCTTTTATTAAGCTTTAAGCTCCGTGCCGAGCTCAATGATGGAATACTCACCGGGGCGCAGTCTGTATACAATCTGCAGCACGTTGCGGCGGGCATTGCGATAAAGCACAAAGGGCTTGCCGGAGATTTCCAGCTCCAAGATGGCATCCTCCTTGTACATGGTCTTAAGCTCATAACCCTCACGGGAAATGCGCACAGGCTTGGGATCTTCCGGAGCGTCGAAGTCCTCGTAATCCAGAATATCCTCCTCATACACCTTCTCTTCCAGGGTGCGGATGCTCTTGGAACGGTGCGGACGGAAGTGCTTCATGAGGCGGGTCTTATGCTTGCGCATGCGGCGCATAATCTTGGTCACCGTCTCATCGATTGCTGCATAGAGGTCAGGTCCAACAGTGGATGCCTGAATGGTGATGTGGTCAGCACAGAACAATACTATTTCCGCCATCTGGCGGTCTTTCTGCACGTCCACCACTACTCGAGCCTCCACAATTTTGGGGTAATCGATATGGATAGACTGAATTTTCTTCGTGGCGAAATCACGAATTGCATCCGTCACATCTACATGACGGCCGGTCACGACAACGTTGGTGTCAACATTTGATGTCTGCATGGTTGGTACCTCCTTCTATGTTTGGTTGTTTCTTGCAGAACAAGGCAGCGAGTATGCACCTTTCTGCAATACTCATGATACTCCCGAGCTTCGAGAAAATCAACAAAAAAAACAAAGAAAATTAAAAAAAAGACGACCGGAGGCTTGAACGGGTAGAGAGGAGGGTTTATACTGTGGCCATGCCGATATCTGAGGAACTTTTTGAGCGTGCGTGCCGGGTCATTCCCGGAGGAGTTAATTCGCCCGTGAGAGCCTTCCGCCGCCTGGGGAGGGCACCCTTTTTTGTGACCCGTGCTGAAGGAGCTCACCTGTGGGATGAGGATGGCCGCGAGTACGTCGATTACGTCGGCACATGGGGTCCGGCCATTCTGGGGCATGCTCCGCAGAGCGTTATATCAGCCGTGCAGGCCGCCGTACCTGCCGGGCTGGGGTATGGCATCCCCACGCGAATAGAGGTGGAAATGGCTGAAACCATTACCCGCTGGGTACCCTCCATTCAGAAAGTCCGCATGACGAACAGCGGCACGGAGGCTACCATGAGCGCCGTTCGCCTGGCCCGCGGTTACACAGGCCGCAAATACATCATCAAGTTCACCGGCTGTTACCACGGGCATGTGGACAGCCTGCTGGTGGCCGCCGGCAGCGGCGCCCTCACACATGGCGAACCGGACAGCGCTGGCGTGCCCGCTGAGTTTGCTGCGCTCACGCTGGCCCTGCCGTACAATGACCGCGAGGCCGTACAGCGTGCCTTTGCGCAGTACCCGGGGCAGATAGCCGCCGTCATCGTGGAGCCGTACCCGGGCAATGCCGGTTTCTACCTCCCCGAGCCCGGTTATCTGGAGTTCCTGCGTGAGATTACCGCTCAGAACGGCGCCTTGCTCATCTTTGACGAAGTGATGACCGGCTTCCGCATTTCCCCTGCCGGTGTGCAGGGCAAGCACGGCATCACGCCGGATCTGACCACGCTTGGCAAGGTCATCGGCGGTGGGCTGCCCGTGGGTGCCTTCGGTGGCAGGGCTGACATTATGGACTGCGTCAGCCCCCTCGGCCCCGTATACCAGGCCGGCACACTCAGCGGAAACCCTGTGGCAATGGCTGCCGGCCTCGCTCAGCTGCGTGAGCTGGAAGCCACGGATGCCTACACCCGCTTGGAAACCCTCGGTGCACGGCTGGAGGAAGGCGTGCGCGCTGCTCTGGCAGACTGCGGACGCCCGTACTGCTTCAAGCGCAGCGGCTCCATGTTCTGCCTCTTCTTCACCACGAAGGATGTGAAAAATCTGGATGACGCCACCACGGCTGATTTTGACACCTGGCGCCGCTTCTTCCTCTCCATGCTGGAACAGGGCGTTTACACCGCCCCCTCCCCCTTTGAGACCGGCTTCATCTCCACCGCCCATACTGAGTCGGATATAGATGCCACCGTGGCCGCCATGCGCCACAGCCTCAAATCACTATAAGTCACCACACCACTTACCGATTCCACCCATGCACCAACATTTTCAGGGTGCATGGGTGTTTTTCTGCTTTTAATTGCGCAACTAAATTGCTAGACTGAACGTCAGTAATGGTAGCTTAAATATCATCACGTTATGTCATCCGATAAAGAAACAACTCCACACAACAAGCCGTATATGGGTGAATATAATACACCTGAAATTATTACAGCAGCTAAAAATGGAGATGTAGAGAAGCTCAAAAGCCTGATCAATTCAGGATCATACGTTGACAGTATAGATTTATTGGGGGCAACCGCCCTTTGTTGGGCTGCCGACATGGGGCACTCTGAGTGTGTAGATTTACTTTTGGCTGCCGGGGCAAATGTTAATGAGGCAGATAAGTATGGAGACACCCCTCTCCACGGTGCAGCCTTTGGGAATTACCCCCGGTGTATAAATCTACTCCTGAAGGCCGGAGCGGATATCAATAAACTGAATAAAGATGGTGACACTCCCCTCTGCTGGGCGGCAAAAAAGGGTAATACTGAGTGCGTCAAACTCCTGCTGGAGGCCGGAGCAGATGTCAATACAGTAAACTACTTTTGCGGAACACCTCTTGAACGAGCGGCATTTAGTGGTCACCCCGAGTGTGTCAAACTCCTGCTGAAGGCCGGGGCTGATATCGACACAAAAACGCTTACAAAAACCTCCCCCCTCCTTTCAGCAGCATGGAAAGGCCACAGCGAATGTGTGAAGCTCTTGCTGGAGGCCGGAGCAGATATCGAGAAAACCACTGTTGATGGCCAAACTCCCCTCCACCTAGCGGCATGCTACGGGCACTCGGAATGCGTGAAACTCTTGCTTGCAGCCGGCGCGGCGGTTGACAAGCCTGATTACCACGGCCAAACTCCCCTCTGTCTGGCGACAGAAAAAAACAACAGTGAGTGCGTCAAACTACTTTATGACACCGTGACGCATGTCAACTCGGGCAACAAAGACAAACAAACCACGCACAACCAAAAGACAAAGAAAAATAGCCCAGAAAACATACTTATTCCATGCAATACCACTATAACGGCGAAGCAGGCAAAATCTCATCGCATCGCTAAAATGGGGTGCCTCGTCTACTTCATCATCATGAGTATTATCATCATCTGCTCTGCTGTGTACAAGTACTACTCATATTAGTTCGGTTAAGCTATGGCTCTCTCATAACACACCGCCCGAAATACCTCTCAGACTGCCCTCAAACGCCCATCCCGCATTCATACAATCATGACTCACACAAGCACTAGAGGAACTTTCTCGCCTCGGAATTAGCCCGGATACATAGAATGATGCTTTCCACGAAGCAATTATTGATGCGGCAGTTAATTCTCCATGTGTGAGGCGTATTTGACAGACTCCTTATGGAAGAGTCGTTGCATCTTTTCTGGATTACGCTGATTAGCAACCATATGTTCCTGCATTTGGGTTTGTAATTCGTCTCTATCCTGAGCTGGCTCTCATTGACCTATGGCGATTTTAAGGTCAGAATTCACCAATTCATCAGGATTTAGTTCCGGAGAATATGCGGGCAAATAAAATACTCGAATCAAATTGCGGCGTTTTCTGAGCCAGGCTTTGACTATTCTTGCATGATGAATACGCAAGTTATCTACTATCAATACAATTGGATGACCGGCATCTCTTTGTAAATCACGAATAAAACGCAGATATTTCAAAATAGACAAACCTCCCCGATACAAGCGGAACATTAAGGTGCCGCGATTGCTAACGGCTGATATCATGTTTATTCGACACGATACGACAGATGTGACATTTACTATGGGTGTTTTTCCTTTCGGGGCATACCCTCTCATATAATTAGAGCGCGTGCTGATTCCTGTTTCATCACCCCAAAATATTTCATAGCCCATTGATTTTACGGATTTGGAAATGCGCGGATAATTCCGATTCATCCAGCAATCCACTTTTTCAGGCTTTTGCTCTCGAGCTCGTTTTTCTGGGCGTTGTGGTGTATAGACCAATCTTTGCATATACAAACGTACTGTTCGAGCCGGCATTTCTTTGCCAAACTCCAGCCTTATGAGCTCTCGGATAGCTCTGCCATTCCATAAAGCAAACTTGAACTTAAAAGCGAGATGGAGGATTTAGGCCTTCTGGTTGAACAATATCTCGCCTTTGCTGAAGCACAGGCGCGGCGGGGTATCGCCATGACCATGAAAGATTGGGTAGAACGGCTTGATGCAATTCTGACGTTAAATGGGCGCGAACTACTTGAACATGCAGGGCGCATTTCCCACGAAATGGCAATTGATTGCAGCCGGAATCAACTGGAAATTCTGCGAAACATATTAAAGGAAGAAGAACATCTGGAAAGCCTGATGGAGCTCGAGCAGGATTTGTTTCTTTTCCAAAGTCAAAAGTGCAGAAACTGAAGGATGAAGTAGAGAGCTTGTTCGGCTTCACGCACGCTCCGGCTGGTGCAAATCTTCATGCTGCCAGTTTACGCCCTCATGACAGGATAGTCAAGACGTCAGCATTTGCCGATTATGAAAACATTTTATTGGCAGTTCTCTGCGCAAGCTCCAAGAAACAACAGAACAATAACGTGGCCACGATAAACACGAAAAGTTTGACCATATAAAAGCAGACAGTCGAAGGTGCGCAGAGTGCAACTGCTATCTTCTGACCTATCGCTAATGCTAAAAGGTGAGTCAAATAAACGTGAAAGCTGTATTTTGCAACAAATTGCAAGCATTTTCTGGGAGCGCCCATTATATTCACAT
The DNA here is from genome assembly GCA_045652085.1 of Akkermansia sp. Taxonomy (GTDB): domain Bacteria; phylum Verrucomicrobiota; class Verrucomicrobiia; order Verrucomicrobiales; family Akkermansiaceae; genus Akkermansia. The sequence goes on along the minus strand of JAZRTR010000003.1, from coordinate 2,759 downwards.
CTCTCTCTTTAACTGAAATGATGAAAAGACACGTCAGAATTGCAAAAAGCAACGGAAGCGAGCAAAATCTGCAGGGTAGCATTGCCATGCTGATAAGCATAATAGCCGCAAGGCTTGTCTTACTGTCTCGCACCGCGAAATAAGTCATCATACCCAGAGCAAAGTGCTGCATCTGCACCAGAGGACTCCACATCAACATAGAACCAAGTTGATGAAAAGGAGCCCCGGAAATATAGAACTTTATAAGCAGACGTACAATTACTGCAGCAATATAACAGAGGAGGAAAAAGGCCACACTTTTTCTCCAAGTGTCAACAAACTTGATAACCATCGGAATGATCGCATAGAAGACAATGAAATTGGTCATTGTCCAGAAGCCAAACGCATTATTCCACTGCCAGAAGTCAACGGACGGCAAAATTGTGTTGAGTCCAAGGAAATAACGCAACCACCCCAAGTGGAATACATCGGCGTTATACCCTTTCGTAAAGAACTCGATGTACACCATGGCAGCCACTATTGCTGCGTAGTAGGTGGGTAATATACGAAGAGCCCGTTTCCTGTAGTATTGACCAATTGTCGCACCCGGCCTGAAAAAATAAGAACAGCCCAGATAAGCACTAATAACGAAAAAAATCTGGACACAAAAAGCTCCCACACCTGCAACTTCTTTCATCAGACGAGGCATAGGGAACTGCAGGGACAAATGCACAGCCAGAACACCCAACATGGCAAATACCCGAAGATAATCAAAGATGATAGAATAACTTTTTCCCTGTTCTTTGCGTGGAGTCACAGACATTTGTTTACTCATAGCCCCATATATTACCCATTCTAAATGGGTATTCAAGCATAAAAATGCCTTTTACATAATTAAAAAGTTAGAGGGGGTACTAAACTACAATTCAATCTATGAATCACGAAGTAACCGAAGAAGAATATGCAGCTGTCATTATTTTGAAGAACACGGGAGTAAATATCATCGAAGCGGCGCTGGTAGCAAAGGACGCACTGGAAAAAGGCAGGGGGCAGATACTCAGGACTCGTAAATGTCTGAATGCGGGGGAACAGGAACTAAGGAGGCAAGAAAAGGGCGCAGGGTTCGCACGCTGGTGGACTTCCGTTATTTCTGCAAGCGGTTGATACGCCAGAATCCAGAACTGGCGAAGCGACGGGTGCGCAGAATTCGCAGTGCAGAATGTGCAGCATGGTTGGAAAAGGCCTTTGACTCCCTGCACCAGTGGAGAAAAGCACGCGCTATTCTCAGCGGGATCTTTTCCACAGCCATACGAAAGGGATGGTGCGATGCAAATCCCGTTTCGTCAGTAGAGGCACCAAGAGTTCAGGAAGGCAGACTTCCTATTCTGACACCTGAAGAAATCACAAACATCATGAACGCAGCCCGAAAACACGAAGGTGAAATTGCCTGGCCGCTGTCGGCATGATGCTCTATGCCGGCATCCGGCCGCACGAAGTGGCCCGCCTCACATGGGACCAGGTTGATCTGGGCAACTGTGCCATATACATCCAGCCCCGGCACAGCAAGACCGGTGGGGCTCGCCGAGTAAGCATACATGCGCCTCTGCTGCACATGCTCAGAGCAAAACAAGGCGTCGTCAATTCCTTCATCTGCCCAACCAATTGGTTGAAACATTGGCGACTTCTGCGACAGAAGGCGGGGTGGGAAGGAGACCACCGATGGAGCCCGGATGCGCTGCGCCACACCTTCGCGAGCTATCACCTGAGCCACTTTCGCTCTTTCTCCGAGCTGCAATGTGAAATCGGGCACCGGGATTCGATACTGCTCCGCACTCGCTACGTGGATCAACGCGGCGTGGTGAATGCCAAAAGGTTCTGGACACAGGCGGCGTGACTTTTCCGGACAAAGGCCGATGAATCGAAGTTTACGGGGCTGGAGTCCCGTGCTCCGATGGCGAATCGCTTTTAACGCGAAAGACTTCCACACTTCAGGGCACACGTGTCCCAAAGTTTGAGAAATGTGCTCGATAAATTGGAATTTATTGGGCAGAAGGTGAGCCGCAGGCGAACGAATCTTTGCGCCCCGGAGGGGTGCAAGAATAATAGCCGGGGGTAAGAGCGCGATAGCGCTCGCAGCCACCGGTAAATTAAAAAAATGATTGCAGCTGGGGTTGATATCAACCAAACAGATACATTTCACAAAACGCCCCTCATCGAGGCGGCTTATTTCGGGCACACTGAGTGCGTGCGCCTTCTGCTCTCCGCTCCTTAGATTGACGTCAACGAAGAGAATGACTATGGCTGTTCCCCCTTCAATATGCTGCCATTAACGGCTACACCGAATGCATGAGCGCCCTGCAAGAGCTGTTATGAATCGTAAACTCTTTTATGCATAAGCATGACAGCTAATCCTCATTTTTGGCATTTTCTTCATTGACACACGCCTCATAAATGTTATCGTAAGAAAGAGCGAGAGTGAACCTATTTTAACTAATTAAGACATTCCATTATGCCCGAAAATAATAACCAAGCAACCATCCCGTCTGATATACAGCAAGATATACCAAGCCCTGTATATGAAACTCAGGATGTCCCTCTGCCGCCTACTCCCGCGGATATACCCTTCCCCACCCCTCCGGCGGATTATCCTGTTCCGGTCATTCCCGTGGATATGCCCCTTCCCACCCCTCCGGTGGAGTCCCGTGTTCCGGTCGTTCCCGTGGATATGCCCCTTCCCACCCCTCCGGCAGAGTCTCCTGCACCTGCCGTTCCCGTAGATA
>JAZRTR010000002.1:0-15895 GCA_045652085.1 Akkermansia sp. | reverse complement strand
AAAAGCCCTGTAGGTTATTCCGAAGGCGACCCATGCTGCTGTGACCGGTGGGCCGTGGCGCGTGCCGAAAAAGCCCTGTAGGTTATTCTGAAAGCGACCCATGCTGCTGTGACCGATGGGCCGTGATGCGTGCCGAAAAAGCCCTGTAGGTTATTCCGAAAGCGACCCATGCTGCAGTAAAAGTTGGGAAAATTTGTTGAAATTCAGCTGTTTGGATGTGTGGAAAAATAAAAAGTTGCGAAAAAAAGGAGGATTATGATGAAAATAATACACTATGAGCAGCGAACCCGCAGGTGAGGAGTCAGTAAAAGTGTCCGTGTGGAATTCAAACACAGTTTGCGGAATGGAGGATTGTGTTCCGATATCAGGTGAAGTCTCTTTCCGTGTACTTGCGGCCCAAGCTATTCTGTCCAAAAGCAGCTGCCGGAAACGAACTGTGGCAGAAGTGAAACAATATGTGCAGCGCCTGGAGACGCAGGCGCCGGAATTCATGAACAAAGCCGTGAGGGATATCAGCACGAGGGAGTGCAGGCAGGTGATTACGGACTGCTGGCAGACTGTGACCATGCAGCATAAGGCACGCCACATTCTCCATGGTATATTCGGGTTCGCACTCAGCCGAGGCTGGGTGAGCGAAAATCCCGCCAAGGGGGTGGATGTCAGCGTGCGCCGAAAGCCGTCTGTTCATCCTTTGAGTTTGGCCCAAGTGCGCCGCTTGCTCCAAGTGCTCACGTTGCCTGCTCACATTTGCAGTGCTCCTGCTGTGGGAATGATGCTGTGGGCGGATGTAAGCCCGGCAGAGGTGGAGCATCTTTGCTGGCGTGATGTGGATTTGGAGCATGGCTTTATCCGGATACCTGCCGAGCATGCGAAAAATGGCCGTGCTCGGCAGGTGATGATTTATCCGATTCTTGCTGAATGGATTTGCAGTACCCGCTCCATACGCTTGCCGAACTTTCCTGTTGTCCCCCGTGGCTGGCGGCGGCGGTGGCGGGATATTCGTATGTTTGCAGGGCTGCAGGAGTTGCCTCCCGACACTCTGCGGCGCACGTTTGCCACATGTCATGCTCTGCATTTCGGCACCTTGCCCTCATTTTCTGCTGAGGTCGGAGGGATGATTCAGGTGCCGGCACCCGCCTGCTATTTCGAACAAAAGGTCATTTCTCGGAAGGAATCTGACTTGTTCTGGGGGCCTATCCGATATCTCATGGATGCCGAGGCTCATTCATAACATGCGGGGCGGGGCGTTGGCGTAGTTTTAGCTTGCAATTTGAAGCAGAATGATGTCTAATATCCGCGTATGAACAAGATAGCTATCTGTCTGCTTTGTGTGGCTGCTGCCGTCATGCTGAACTCCTGTGGCAAGTGTGCTTGTGGTTCCTATAATAGCGACTACCTGCGCGACGTTCCCAGATCTTCCTCCCGCAGCTTCCGTTAAGCTATGTCATTTGAGATTCGAGAGAAACCGAGTGAGTTTGAGCGCGCTTTGCTGGTTGGCCTTGGGCTGCCCGGGGAGTCTCGCCGTGAGCGAACGGCTCTGCTGGCTGAGCTTGAGGACCTAGTGAAGAACCTCGGTATTGGAATCGCAGAGTGTAGGCTGGAGTTTACCCGTGAGCTGCAGGCTAAGTATCTGTGCGGTGTGGGTAAAGCTGAGGAGATTCGAGCCTTAGCCGAGGAACTGGATGCTGACTGTGTGATATTTGATAATCTTCTGGCTCCGTCCCAGCAGCGTGAATGGGAAAAGCTGCTGGAAGTCACGGTGATGGACCGTGAGGAGATTATTTTGGATATTTTTGCTCGCCGAGCCCGCACTCGTGAGGCTGTGCTGCAGGTGGACCTTGCTCGCATGCAGTACGCTCTGCCGCGTATGGCCGGCATGTGGAAGCACTTGGACCGCCAGCGTGGTGGCTCCGGTGGTGGAAAAGGTGGTGGCGCTGCTGCCCGTGGTGAGGGTGAAAAACAGATTGAGGTGGACCGCCGCCTTGCCCATGAGCGCATAGAAGCCATTCGTGATGAGCTGGAAGTCGTGCGCCGTCAGCGTGGTACGCAGCGCAAGGAGCGCAATCGCCAGGGCATTCCCTCTGCTGCTATTGTGGGCTATACAAACGCCGGTAAATCATCCCTGCTGAATCTCGTTACCGGTGCAGACGTGCTTGCTCAGAATATCCTTTTCGCTACGCTTGATACGACGAGCCGTAAGATTGAGCTTCCTGATGGTCAGCCGCTTGTGCTGACTGACACTGTGGGCTTTATTCGCAATCTGCCGCACCGTCTTGTGGAGGCGTTCAAATCCACGCTGGAGGAGGCTACGCTGGCTGATTTCCTCATTCAGGTGGTGGATGCGAGTGACCGTGAGGCCCTGCGCCATTATGAGACAACCTGTGAGGTGCTGGCTGAGCTCGGTGCTGCTGACAAGCCCATGGTGGTTGTTTGGAATAAGACGGACCTTATCCCAGATGATGTAAGGGAAGCCACGTTGGAGGCTTTGGCTGATAAGGTGAAGTGCCCCAGCATTCAGGCTAGTGTGCTGAAGGAGCAGGGAATGGATAAGTTGTTGGCCTCGTGCGTGGAAATGCTCTCTCACCGCGTCACTACTGCCCGTTATCGTATACCTCTGGCAGAAAGCCGCATCATCGCTATCATGCACCGTGATGGCAAGGTGGTGAATACCGAATATGAGGGTAATGATGCTATCGTGGAGGCGATTCTGCCCCGCGAGTTTGCCGCCCGTCTGGAATCCTATAAAATCTAAAAACCTGCCTACTATGATGAAACGTGCTCTGCCGCTTCTTCTGCTTCTTCTGCTTCCTGCCTGTCAGACCACGCCTGAGGAGTATTTCCGTGCGGGTGATGAGATGGAGGCGGCCACTCGGAATGTGCGTAAAGCCCGCACTTTTGAGGCCTTTATTGCCAGCCCCACTTATCGCAACTCCCGCGACTACTGGCGTGGTGGCAGCATTGAGCAGTACAATCCCTCAAACTCGCGCGTGGAGTTTTTGCTGGATGAGCAGCGTGGTCGCTTGTATATCAATGATGTTATCGCCATGGATTTCCCCATCTGTTCCGGGCGATATGGCGGGCATGAAACGCCGCGCGGTACTTTCCGTATCACGGAAAAGAAGCGTGAGCACCGTTCTTCCCTCTACGGCTCCTTTGTGAATGCGGCCGGTGATTCCGTGGAGAGTGGGGTGTGCTCAAGTGATGCTCGCCCGGATGGTACGCGCTTTGAGGGTACGCTTATGCCGTATTGGATGCGTTTCAATGGTGCCATTGGTATGCACACCGGTAGGGTGGAACGCGAGGGTGCGTCCCACGGCTGTGTCCGTGTGCCTGAGGAGGCCTGCAGTATTCTTTTCGATAAGCTGGCAGTAGGCTCTCGTGTAATTGTACGCTGATTGTCATTATGATAGCTCGCCTGCACTCAGCAGCCGTAAACGGCATTGACGGCTATGAAGTCATGGTCGAGGTGGATATGCGTCAGGTTAAGGACGTGGAGCGCATGTCCATTGTCGGCCTGCCGGATACAGCCGTACGCGAGAGTGTGCAGCGTGTTACTTCCGCGCTGAAGAACAGCAGTTTCTTCTGCCCCGGGGAAATGCTCGTCACGGTGAATCTGGCCCCGGCTGATATGAAGAAGCAGGGCGCCGGGTTCGACCTCCCCATTGCGCTTGGGCTGGAAATGACGATTCAGCAGAATTATGAAGATGTGCCGGAGCCGTGGAAACGCCGTGTTCCTCTGCATACGGATGACTGGTGCATGATTGGCGAGCTTGCACTGGATGGCATGGTGCGTGGTGTGCGTGGAGTGCTGCCGCAGGCGGTGGCCGCTAGAGACGCCGGTCGAAAGTATTTGATGGTGGCTCAGGAGAATGCGGCGGAAGCTGCAGTAGTGGAGGGAATTACAGTATATGCTGTAGAGAATCTTTCAGAGGCGTGGGCTTTGCTGCTGGAGCGTGAATATTTCACCCCATGTTCTCCGGCTGAGGCGGCTGTTGATACTCAGAGCCGAGTGGATTTTGATGAGATTAAGGGGCAGCCATACGCTCGCCGTGCCATGGAAATTGCTGCGGCAGGTGGGCATAATCTGCTGCTGTGCGGCAGCCCCGGTAGTGGCAAGAGCATGCTTGCCCGCCGTCTTCCTACCATTCTTCCGCCGCTCACTCAGGAAGAGGCACTTACTTCCAGTAAGATTCATTCCGTGTGCGGCTTGCTGCCGCGAAATGGAGGGCTGCTCACTACGCGCCCGTATCGTGCGCCTCACCATACGATATCGGATGTCGGCCTCATGGGGGGTGGAGCGACTATTTCGCCGGGTGAAATTTCCCTTGCTCATAACGGCGTGCTTTTCCTGGACGAGCTGCCGGAGTTTTCCCGCCGTACGCTGGAGACGCTGCGTCAACCGCTGGAAAGTGGTGTTGTTACCATTTCCCGCGCTTCCGGAAGCATGGATTTTCCCTGCGAGTTCATGCTGGTGGCGGCCATGAATCCATGCCCCTGTGGTTATCTTGGCGACCCGCGCCACAGCTGCCGTTGTAATCACGCCGCTATAGACCGCTACCTCCGCAAAATATCCGGCCCGTTGCTGGATCGATTTGATATGATTATCGAAGTGCCGCCTGTTGACCCCTCGCAGCTGCTTACTCGGCCGGATGGTGAGTGCAGTGCGGATATCCGGGCTCGCGTGTTGGCTGCCCGGGAACGCCAGCAGAAACGCTATGCGGCCACCGGCGTGAGCTGTAATGCACGCCTCTCCGGCAAGCAGCTTCGAACTTTCTGCCCGCTTACTGAGAATCAGCAGAATATGCTGCTGCAGGCAGTGGAACAGTTCGGCCTCTCTGCCCGTGCTTTTGACCGCATTCTGCGTGTGGCTCGCACGATTGCGGACCTCGCCGGGCATGATACGCCCACGGATAATGACCTCTTCGAGGCCATTCAGTTCCGTCAGTTTGAAACGCAGCTCCGCTCTTGAAAAACGGCTGCTTTTCAAGGGCATTCTGTGACTGGCGCTGGATAATAGGCGTTCGTTGTCATATTTCCTTCATGTTAGCACAATACGCGCTTGCTATGGAGGTGCTTTCCGTGTAAGATATGCGCGTAAGAATATGAGTGCTCTCAGAAATCAGTTGTTTGAGGAAATCCTGCAGGCCCGTCAGCGTGTGTATGCCGTGGGTGAGCCCACGCCGCTTCAGCGTCTGAACCTGCCGGGGGTGGATGCCGTAGTATATGCCAAGCGCGAGGATCTGGGGCCCATTAAGGCTTATAAGTGGCGTGGTGCCTATAACTGCATGTGCAAGCTCACTCCGGAACAGCGTGCCGGTGGTGTTGTGGCTGCCAGTGCCGGTAATCATGGACAAGGTGTGGCACTTGCCGCTCGCCGTCTGGGTTGCAAAGCTCATATTTTCATGCCCCGCTCCACGCCCATTGTAAAGCAGAATGCAGTGAAGAGCCATGGCGGTGATAACGTGGAAATCGTGCTGACGGGTGACTCCTATGATGCCGCTTCCGCTGCCGCTCACGATTTTGCTGATGAGAACAACCTCACCTTCGTGCACCCCTATGATGACCTTGCCACCATGGGTGGTCAGGGAACGCTGGCTGACGAAGTGGTGATGAGCGGGCAGGGTACCTTTGACCGCGTGTACCTGCAGATTGGCGGTGGTGGTCTTGCTGCCGGTTGTGCCTGCTGGTTTAAGAAGTTCTGGCCGGAGTGCAAATGCATCGGCGTGGAAGGTGTGAAGCAGGCCAGCATGAAGCTGGCTGTGGAGAGTGGCGAGCGCAAGCCCCTTCCGTATGTGGACGTGTTCTGTGACGGCACCGCTGTGCGTGTGGCCGGTGAATATACCTTCGAGCTCTGCCGCGAGTTGCTGGACGGCTTCGTGACAATCACGAACGATGAGGTCTGCCAGGCCATTCGCGCGCTCTGGAATGGTCTCCGCGTGGTTCCTGAGCCTTCTGGTGCCATGGGCTTAGCCGCTCTGCTGCAGGATTGGGACGCCGGCAAGATTAAGCCCGGTGAGAAGTGCCTTGTGGTGCTTTCCGGCGGTAATATGGACTTCTCCCAGCTGGGCGTAGTCGCGGCCCGTGGCGGTGTGCGTGAGACGAACCGTACCCTGCGCTACCTGCGCATTCCCATGGAAACGAAGCGTGGTCAGATTCTCAAATACCTCAATCACATCCCCGAAGGAGTGCAGCTGATGGATGTGCAGTTTGGCCGCCTGAATGGTGATATTCAGCACCCTGTGTTCGGTATACTCGGCACGGATGAGCAGTTCGCTGAGATTGAAAGTGGCCTTGCTGCCCGCGGCCTCTCTGCTGAGGATGTGACGAATGATGATGATGTGCGCTTCCGCATGATTTCCTATGACCGTGTGCACCTGAGCCACCCGGTGTTCTTCGTCATTGAGTTCCCGGAGCGCCCCGGCGCCTTCTTGGAGTTCATGAGTGGTGTGGGTCAGTATGCTAACTTGTGCTACTTTAATTACAAGTATTCCGGTGAGCAGGTGGGACGTGCCATGGTGGGACTGGAGTTCCTTTCTGTTGAGGATCGTGAGGCCTGCCGAGAGTTCGCTGAGTCCATGAAGGGTACGACCATTCAGAGCATCAAGGAAATGCCGGATAGGGTGCGTCGCCGCGTGCTTGATAACATGTCACCCATGGAGGGTTAATGCTGCCATGCTGATACTGGCCTCTCAGTCACCGCGGCGCCGCGAATTGCTGCGCCGCGAGGGTGTGGACTTCACCGTGGTGGTGATGGATACGGAAGAGATTCATGATGCCTCCCTGCTGCCGCAGGAGCTCTGCGCTCATAACGCAGCGGCAAAGGCTGAGGCTGTAGCTGCAGAATACCCTGAGGCCACCGTGCTGGGAGCTGATACACTGGTATTCATTGATGGCACGCCGCTGGGAAAGCCTGCGGATGAGGAAGAGGCCGTCCGCATGCTGATGCAGCTGCAAGGGCGCGCTCACTGCGTCTGTACGGCCGTGGCTGTGATTCTTCCCGGTGGAGAACGCCGTGATTTTGCTGAAATCAGCCAGGTGCGTTTCCGTCCACTCTCAGAACAGGATGTTCGCCATTACATGCAGCTAGTCAATGTGATGGATAAAGCAGGAGCCTACGCTATTCAGGAGCATGGCGAGCTGATTATTGAAAGCATAGAGGGCGATTATGATAACATCGTCGGCCTCCCTGTTACCCGTTTGCTGCAGGTACTGCGCGGCTGAAGGATTATTTGTTCTCCTCCGGCATGAGTGTGATGAGCGTTATCTCCGCCGGAACGCCTAAGCGCAGGCAGCCCGGTGTCCAAAGGCTGGTGCCGGCTGAGACGTATAACTGCATATCACCCAAGCGGTATAGGCCATAGACAAACCCTTCATTCATGGCAGCTACAAGCTGCTGTAGTCCGGGGAACTGTCCGCCATGGGTGTGGCCGCTGAGCTGGAGGTCTATGCCCAGATTGGCCGCTTCTCTGGCTACAGACGGGCGGTGTGAGAGCAGGATGGTGGGTAGGGTAGGATCCTCTTGTCCGCCCATGAGTTCGCTTAACTTCGAGGCTCTTCTGTTGCCTCTGAAGGCCACGGGGTCGTGCAGGCCTATCAGCTGTAGGGACTTGGTGACGCCATCCTCTCCGCGTGTACTCAGGTACGCGGCTCGGCCGTCAATGAAGCGTATTCCCAGTCGACGGAAGAACGACATCCATCCCGAAGGACCCCAGAAATAATCATGATTTCCGCTTACTGCATAAGTGCCCATGGCGCTCTCCAGTTTTCCGAGGGGTTCGAGAGCCGCTCCGCAGGTTTCCACGGTTCCATCTGCAAAATCACCGGTGATGACGATGACATCCGGTTTTAGAGCATTGGTGCGGCGAACGATGTCCTCGTAGAAGGCGGCATCTTTCGTGCTATCTGCATGCAGGTCTGAGAGTTGCACCACGCGGATAGGGGCGGCATTCGCCTCCATGTGAGGTACACGCACCGTAATTTGCTTCACAACTGGAGGCTGCGCTCCGCTCCAGGTGCCCCACGCGGCGAGCCCCAGAACCATCAGTAGCAAGGAGAGATTCAGCGCGTTGTTTGCTTCCTGCCATGCAGCTGATTTGCATTTGAAGAGGAGTAGCAGGAGGGAAATCGGTACGCGGATAATGTCCACGATAAACAGAAGAACAGCGTATCCTACCACGGCGCTGAACAGGGCACAGCCGCCCCATATCAGCCAAGCCGGCAGCTCTGGCGTGTAGAAATTCTTTCCTTCAATTACGTAGAATATATGGAACTTAAAGGCTGCCAGTAAAGTGATAAGAATGAGAATGAATTTGACGATGCGGCCGCAGCTCAGAGGCTTGATGGCTCGGAGTATCACATACAGCGCTACAAAAAGGGCAATGATGGATGAGTACAGTATCATGGTGCAGAACGGCGCACAGTTTATAGGCGGGCGCCTGCCTTGTCAAGCTCAGATCGCGCTTGCATTCAGGGAAAAAATCTGGTAGAATGTCTGCCATGAAGTTTCTCATTACCGCCGGCCCCACACGTGAGGCCATTGACCCCGTTCGCTACCTCACTAACCGCTCGTCCGGACGTATGGGGTATGCACTGGCCGGCGCAGCCCGCCATGAAGGGCATGAGGTGCTGCTTATCTCCGGCCCCACCACGCTGGATGTGCCTGCCGGGGTGGATTTCATCCCTGTTGAGAGCGCACAGCAGATGTACGATGCCGTGCGTGACATGCTGAAAGGGGTGGATGTGGCCATTCTTTGCGCGGCTGTGGCGGATTATCGCCCCGTGGCCGTGGCGGAGCAGAAGATGAAGAAAAATGCTGAGCGGCTCGTGCTGGAGCTGGAGCGTACGCCTGATATTCTGGGGAGCATGCGCTCGGTGTTCGGCTTTGAAGGTAAGTTGATAGGCTTTGCTGCTGAGACCCAGAATGTGGTGGAGTACGCCCGTGGAAAGCAGCAGCGCAAGCAGTGTGATTTCGTGGTCGCTAATGACGTGTCGCAGCCCGGTATCGGCTTTGATTCCCGAGAGAATGCCGTCGTGCTCGTCTACCCGGATCATGAGGTGCACCTGGAGAAGGACACCAAGGAGCACATTGCTATGCACATCATTGAACATGCTGTTTCCCTGCCATGACCGTTACCATGGAAATGCTCGGCTGGAATGCTGAGCTCGCTGCCGCTTTTGACGCTCTGGAGCACCCTGAGTGGTATCCGGCCCGTATCATCCGCGAGACCAAGATTAACTTCACCGTCATTGCCAAGGGAAAAGGTGATCATGAGGTGGTGCTTAGCGGCAAGGTGTGGCATGACGCTGTGAGTGATGCTGATTTGCCCACCGTGGGTGACTGGGTGGCTGTGGATCCGGGGCAGGGGAAGGACCTTCCTGTTATCCGCGCTATGCTGCCGCGCCGTAATCGCTTCTCTCGCAAGGCTCCGGGGAAGAGCTGTGCCGAGCAGGTTATTGGCACGAATGTGGATATCGTCGTCGTCGTGACGGATGCGGCTAGTGATTACAATCTGCGCCGAATTGAGCGTTATCTCACCCTCATTCATAAGTGCGGGGCCAAGCCTGTGGTGCTTATTAACAAGGCGGATGCCGTGCCGGAGGCGCAGATGAAGCAGGCTTGCGATGAGGTGGCGGCCCTTGGCGTGGAGGTGTATCCCATCGTGGCGCGCTGGAAGAAGGGCTATCCCAAGTACCTCCGCCGCGTCCCCAAGGGAACCACTATCACGATTGTCGGCTCTTCCGGTGTAGGTAAGAGTACCTTTGTGAACTCCTTGCTGGGCGATGAATGGCTGGAAACCGGCGGGGTGAATGAAGTTACCGGCAAGGGGCGCCACACCACTGTGGCCCGTGAGCTTGTGGTGCTTCCGGGCGGTGGCGTTCTCATTGATAATCCCGGTATGCGAGAGATTCAGATGTGGACGGATGTGGCCTCCCTGCGTGCGCAGTTTGATGACCTCGCCGCGCTTGCGGCTGAGTGCCGATTCGCGGATTGCTCGCACAGGAAGGATGCCGGGTGTGCCATTCGGGCCGCCTTGGAGAACGGCTCCCTCTCTCCTGAGCGTTATGAGCACTTCCTGAATCTGGACGCTGAAATTGCCGAGCTCGAGCGCCGCTCCGCTAAGCGACAGATGACACTCGAACGCGTTTCCCGCCGCGAGAAGCGGAATACCATGCGTAACCGCGATGACCGCGAGGATATGCGCCGGGATTTGCATCCGAATCGTCGTTGATTCTGAGCTCTTTTCTGTTATATTTGCCCGTTTTTGCCCGGCTGGTACTGCCGGCTGTGCTGCTTTATTTCATTTAACGTGAAAAAAAAGCAAAAAAATTAACTTAGGAACTTGAAAAGTTCTGCATGTTATGGTACTATTCAATCATGGACGCTTCACGCGCACATACCGGGTATTGTACCCGTGCGCCAAGGTCTCAAACGTCAGAAAGCCTGTCACATGTTAAGTCCCGCTCTTAATCCCGATCGCGCCACACTGAACTTCCTCAACGCCTACTCCGAGGAAGTGCGTAACGAAGGTGAGAAGCTCCAGAAAGATGGAGCCGTTACGCAAATTTTCGGAAATCACCTCTTCATTCAGGGAAGAGTTGAGACCCGGCACGGCATTTTCCGCACCAGCTTGCGTCTGCAGGGCAACCGCTGGTTCGGTTCAGCTACTGCTGAGGACGAAGATGTAGCCGGTGCATGCCTCATCGCCACCATGATTGAGCGCATGTATCGTGGTACTAGTATGCCGGAAAGCCCGAATGAGCTGAACGAAATCCCCCTTACTGACGTGCTGGAAGAGAAGCTGGACCGTGATCTCGACCAGAAGGAAATTGACTTCGTTACCAAGCTTGAAAAGCGCTATCGCCGCTTTGCTATTGAGCAGGAGATTCATGACCATGACCTTGTGCGCCTTAATCCCCGCTGGGATATCACAGGCTATGAGGCTCTGGATCTCTGGCCCGTACCTCCCAAGAACATCCTTGAGTTCTGGAACTACATCGCATACGCCTTCACCAAGAAGCGCATCTCCTACCCGGACTTCATGAATGTGGTCACGGATTTGGAGAAGGTGCAGCGCAGAATCAGCGAGTGGGAGCGTGAAAAGGAAATCGGCACTTGGTATGAGCGTATTCAGAGCGTGAATGAGCGCCCGCCGCAGCCGCCGCGCCACCCCATGCACATGCGCCTTGTGTCCACCATTAACGAGGCCCGCTTTGAGTTCCGCTATACGGATAAGGATGACTGGACCCCCATTCGCGAACGCGCCCAGCTGGATGCCCTGCTGAGCGAGTTCCTGCATGGTGCCCTGAAGACGGACCCGCAGACGGATATTCTGCTCAATGTGCTGCGTGACTACGCGGACCGCGAGGGTACCGTTATTCTGGACTTGGACAGCGAGGCCTCCTGCTGCGTGATGAACCGCCTCTTCCACCAGCCTGCTCTGAAGGGCTATCTGGTGAACTTGGATGAGTGCTACTTCAAGGTGGTTAAGGAGCCGCTCAAGTGGATTTGTATTGATGACCCCATTGTGCCGGATTGCTATGGCCTTCAGCTTGTTACAGCTGCCGGTGTGCACGTGACTCACTCCGTGCGCCAGCTGCCCGGACAGGTGGAGCTGTACCAGTCTGACGAAACTGTCTTCCCCGGGCCTCCCAGATGGCTGGAGAGCACGGAAGTGGAACCGCGCTATTCCATCCCGAAGTCCGTTATTGACAGCCTTGATGGCGTGGAGTTCCTCCGCAAGATTGGTGCCACACTGCCGCCCAGTATGGAAGAGCGTGTGGTGGACATCGAGATGAAGCCCACCTTCGCCATGAAGATTGTGCGTGGCTTGACAAGTGCTGATACTGAGCACGTGCTGCTGGAGGTTACCGCTCAGGATGACCCCGGCCGCCGCAAGGAGCGCCTTGGTAAGGATGACTGGGAGCTTGTGGAGCAGATGCCCGTGAAGGACCGCACCCTGCTGCGCTTCATCCGTGATTATCTCTATCCCATCCCCGGCCTCCTGGAGGAGATGAACTTCACCTATGATGCTCCTCTGGGGGCATTTAAGAGCCGCATTACCAAGCAATTCCCGGAGAAGTTTGCTGAGTGGGCCAAGACCATCCCCGATAGCATTAACGTGGAGATGGACGAGAACCTTAAGTCCCTCCTTGCAGACCCCGTGGCTGCTGCCATCCGCTTCGAGGTGGTCAATCAGGAGATTGACTGGTTCGACCTCCGCGTGGTGATTGATGTGGAGGGTGTTACCCTCACCAAGGAGCAGATTCGTGCCCTTGTTTCCGCCCGTGGTGGTTACGTCCGTATGGATGACGGCCGCTGGATGCGCTTGGAAATCAAGCTGGATGATGCCCAGCGTGATGCCGTTACCAAGCTTGGCTTGGATCCCTTCGACCTCTCCGGCGAGACTCACCGCATGCACGCCTTGCAGCTGGCTGACCCGCGCGCCGCGGAGGTGTTTGATCCCAAGGCCTGGCAGAAGATTAAGGAGCGTACCGCCGAGATTAAGATTGATGTGAAGCCGGATGTGCCCAGCACTCTTCAGGCCACTCTCCGCCCGTACCAGATTGAAGGTTTCCACTTCCTTGCTTATCTCGCTGAGAACGGCTTCGGTGGTATCCTTGCTGACGATATGGGTCTTGGTAAAACCATCCAGTCCATCACCTACGTGCTCTGGCTCAGAGAGGACTTCCTCCGCCGGAACAAGCAGGGCAGGAAGAAAGTCGTCATCCCGCCGGTGCTCATTGTATGTCCCAAGTCCGTGCTTGATGTGTGGGCCAGTGAAACGGAGAAGTTTGCCCCCGGTGTGCGCGTGCTCGTTATCCGTAACAAGGAGCAGGCCAATGTGGAGGAAATTCAGGCCAACTATGACATGGTCGTTATCAACTATGCTCAGCTCCGCGTGTGCGGTGAGCAGGTGAACGCCATTAAGTGGCTTACCGTCATTCTGGATGAAGGCCAGCAGATTAAGAACCCGGATTCCAAGGCCGCTAAATCCGCCCGCGAGCTAACGGCATATAATCGCCTCGTGCTCTCCGGTACTCCCATCGAAAACCGCCTTCTGGATATGTGGTCCCTCATGGCCTTCGCCATGCCGGGCGTGCTGGGCAGCCGTGCCTACTTTAAGAAGCGATTTGATAAGCGCAAGGACTCCCAGAGCCAGAACCGCCTCGCGGCTCGCCTGAAGCCCTTCCTGCTCCGCCGTACCAAGCAGCAGGTGGCTAAGGACCTGCCGCCCCGTACGGAAGAAGAGGTATATGCCAAGATGGAAGGTATTCAGCGCCAGCTGTATAAGGCAGAGCTTCGCCGCATTCAGAAGGCCCTCCTCGGTGTGGATTCTGATGAATCCGTCAAGAAGAACTCCTTCGCCATTCTTCAGGGCCTCATGCGCCTGCGCCAGATTTGCTGTCACCCCGGCCTGGTGGACAAGAAGTATGCCGGCGAAAGCAGCGCCAAGCTGAACGCCCTCTTCTACCTGCTTGACCAGCTGCGTGATGAAGGTCATAAGGTGCTCGTCTTCTCCCAGTTCGTATCCATGCTGGATATCATTAAGGCCCGCTTGGAGGCTGACAGCCGTCCCTTCAATTACCTCACCGGTGCCACGAAGGACCGTAAGGCCGAAATCGAGAAGTTCCAGACCACCAAGGAACCCAGCGTGTTCCTCCTTTCCCTGAAGGCTGGTGGTGCCGGTCTTAACCTTACCTCTGCCTCCTACGTCATTCTGTATGATCCGTGGTGGAACCCCGCTGTGGAAAGTCAGGCTATCGACCGTACGCACCGAATCGGCCAGAAGAACAAGGTTATCGCCTACCGTCTGCTCACTCGTGACTCCGTGGAAGAGAAGATTCGCGTGCTGCAGCACCAGAAGAACCAGCTCGTCACGAACGTGCTCGGTGATGAAGGCTTCGCCTCCAGTCTGGACCTGAACGACCTGCAGTTCATCTTGGCCCACGGTGGTGATGATACGGATGATGATATGCCGGTCATCGATGGCTGATGCCGCCACCGCGCGCAAGCATTTAATTCCGAGGCCCCCTGTACCGCTGCCGGTGCAGGGGGCCTTGCTGTTGGCGCGCGGCAAGTATGAAGAAGAGTAGGGCAGGGCTCGCGGTTAATCTCTCCCTGTTTTTGCACATGGGCGGTATCATATGCTGTCTACTCGCATTGTATGAAACCAAAATTCACTCGCACCCTGCGGCTTATGCCTGCAGTTTTCGCAGCCTGTGCCTGTATCTCTCAGGCTGAGACTATTACCCCGAATGCCATCGCCGGCGCTACTCTTCTTCCCCAAGCTCTGAACTCCCCAGCGCTTATGCAAAATGCGCCGGAGTATCGTCAGCTTACCCGATTAGATGGCGCCTTGCATACATACCTGAGAGAGGGAAATACCGCCGCTGCTGATGAGCTCGCAGCCTCTTTCTCCGGTGCCGGTATTGCTAATTTGAATGCCGCATGGCGCGGCCAGATGGACCGCCAGCTGCGTGCCATCAGGAACCGCATCACCTCCATGCAGGGCGGGATGGCGTGCTACGAGCCGGATCCTAAAGCCTGCCCGGAGCCTCCTCCCACCTACACGCTCTGGGCTAATGCGGAAATTGATTACCGCAACCAGCGCTCTGAATCCTCCTTACCGGGTTACAAGCTTAACAGCATCGGCGGTACTGCCGGCTTCTCCATGCTTGCCGCACATGAGCTCACCATTGGCGCCGCCTTTACCGGCATGTCCGGCCGCCTTAGCTCTAAGGGCTATGGCTCAGATGCTTCCGGTGATTTGGATGCCTACTATGCCAGTTTCTTCATGCGTATGGACCGCGATTGCTGGCAGCACTCCCTCATAGGTTCCGCCGGTTGGGCTGATATCAACTTTAAACGCCGCTTGTACACTGCAGGCGCGGATTATGGTACCCGCGGCACCACGGATGGCCTCAGCTTTGGTATCATGTATGAAATGGCTTACACCTTCAAAATATCGGATGATACCCTCAAAAGCGCCTGGTGGCAGCCCGTGCTGAACATCTCCTACATTCACAGCTCGGTGGATGCTTACACGGAGAGCGGCTCAGTCGCTGCCCTGAATTCCGGCAAGCAGGAGAGCAACAACGTGCTCTTTGGCTTCGGCGCCCGCATGCAGGGCATTGTGGGTGAGCAGTTCCTTAATACTCCCGCCATCATGGAAGCCCGCATTCTTGGCCGCGCCATGGCCGGTGCCCGCCGCGGCAAGGCGCAGGTTTCCATCCCCGGCTCTGGCCGCTCTGTTACCGTTGCCGGCGCTGAGCCCAGCGCTTTCGGCGTGGAAATCGGCGTTGGGTTTAATATCCCCCTCGGCGTTAATAACGGCGGTATCTTCACGGACTTTACCGCTGAATTCTATCGCGACATGACCGCCGTGAACGGCACCCTCGGTTATCGCATAGATTTCTGATACTCTCCCTGGCATATTATTCATCTCGCACCCATCTCCGCCTCGGGAAATGACTCCGCTAGTCATCCCCGAGGCGCTTTTTTCACTTTTTTAGCAAAAAAAATCAACTTTTTTTAACTTTAGTCTTGCATTCTCCGCTCATCTGTGTATAATTGCTCCCGCAACGCTACGTTGCAAGCAATCGATGGTGGACGTAGTTCAGCGGTAGAGCCCCGGATTGTGGTTCCGGTTGTCGTGGGTTCGAATCCCATCGTCCACCCTGCGAGGGCGTTATTTCGATAAGAGATAACGCCCTCGTTTTTTATTTGTAACCTGCTTAATTTTCACCACTTAACGGGTCAAGCCCAAACATTGGGGTCAAGCCCAAACATTGTGGAATTTGAATTTTCATATCACGATGTGCCCACATTCAATTAACACTCTTAACCGATAGTTCTGAAAGTTGCGATAGCCATAGGCCCGGCGTTGAATTAATT
>JAZRTR010000001.1:0-3929 GCA_045652085.1 Akkermansia sp. | reverse complement strand
GCTTCCACCGAAAAATGAAATTAATTCAACGCCGGGCCTATGGCTATCGCAACTTTCAGAACTATCGGTTAAGAGTGTTAATTGAATGTGGGCACATCGTGATATGAAAATTCAAATTCCACAATGTTTGGGCTTGACCCGGCTGTACCCTCGTTGTATACCAAGGGAGGTAAGTAGGGGGATAAGGCGGCCCGTTAGGTCGTAGATTGCGTATTTGACGAAAGCTGAAGTACAGCCGGCGGAGTAATCACGCAGCAATTTAATAATACGCTTTATGCCACCCCCAGCGGGCTCTGGCCCGGGCTCGCTACGCTCGCAGGCTTTTGCTCATACGACAGCGCTTCATAAAAAAAGCGGGGTGCTCGGTGAAGAGCACCCCGCTTCGTGGTGAAGGTGAGTTTATCTCATCTCGCAGACGCCTTCCATGGCCACCACATCAAAGGGCTGAAGGGTGATTTCGATGGGGGTGTCTACATCCAGAGCCGTGTCCATAATGGGCAGGCGGGTCTGATCCGCAAAGGAGCTGCGGAGGGTGACGGTGCCTGTTACGCCCGGGGGCACATCCAGGATCTGGCGGAGAGTGCCGCGGAGGGTCTTGGGTTGATTGGAGGAGTTACGCAGGGAGAGGGTGCACTTCTGCATATTCCAAGCGGCCCAGCCGTAGATGTCACCATCACGGCGCTGCCTGTCCCAGGGGTTGCCGCCCACCCAGTGCGTATCTGCGAGCACATCGGCATTGCGGCGCACCCAAGCGATGCACTGAGCGAGTTCATCCCAGAGCACACCGCCATTCTGGTTCAGGAGGTCAGCGTCCGCATAAATCTCCTGAAGGCCGGAGCCGCAGGTGAAGGCTGTGCGCATTTCCTTGATGCAGTTCTGCGGGTCGCGGCTCATGACGCGGGGCGGGCCATTTTTGGTGATGATGGTGCCGTGGGTCATGAGGGCATTGATGGGGAAGAGCGGGGCTCCTTCCACGAATACCTCATGCACGAGGCGGTCACGGTAGGTAATCCAGCGGTCGCGGGCATCACCCACGTTGCCCATCTGGTCAAAGTCATTCTCCTGACGCCAGATGGAATCTGCATACATGAACCAGAAGGGGCTGGCCCAAGTGCCCACGGTGGTGTTCAGGTAGATATCCTGGCGGGCTTCACGGAGGGATGTCAGCACGTTCAGAATGCCCTCGGCGTCCTCCAGAGCACCGGGGCCCTTGGCGTGGAACTTGGTGGAAATGCCGTCAAACTTGAAGTAGCGCATATCATAGTTCTCCACCATGTAGCGGCAGCGGCCCACGAAGGCGTTGAAGTACACGGGGTTGGAGAGCTCAAAGTTGGAGATGCGGTTTTCAGGGTGAGTGGCATTCCAGTAGGAGATACGCATTCTCTTGCTGCTGCCATAGCCGCCCACGGGGCCAAGCCAAGTGCCCATACCGCAGTTCATGCTGGTGGCGACTTCATTCAGGCGGGCGAAGCCATTCGGGAAGCCTGCATGGAAGCCCCAGAGGCTGTTGAAATCATCCCAGCCGTCATCAAGAACGAAGGCGTCAAGAGTCACGCCGCGCTTCTGGAAGAGCTCGCGGTACCAAGTCTGCAGAATTCCCATGGAAATCGGCTCGGTGGTGCGGTCAAGCGGGTTCGGATTATCATGCACTAAGATGCCCACCTCATACCAGTCATTGTAATGTACCATGGTGCGGTAGGGTACCGGTTTTTCTCGCTCCAGATAGCTGAGGAAGGAGCGGCGCTGCTGGCCGGGAGCGAACAGGCCTATCACGGAGCTCACACGCCAGGGGCTCTCGGGCCTCAGCAGGGCCTTGCGCACCCAGCTGCCGCGCACAAGGTCATCCGGCACGGCGGTAGCGGCATCTTCCTCCGCATTACCCATGGCCAGTGAGAGGGAGATACGGCCGCTGCTGGTGACAGGCTCCGTCTTCTTCTCCACCCAGTAGCGCAGGTGGTAGGTGCCTGCTACGGGCACCACCATGTGGTACTCCGCATTCTCAGAGCGGTGGCCGGTATAGCCGGCGTGCACATCTTCTGCGATAACCTGACCTGCGGTGGTTACCAGCTGCACGGCCACGATGTTCAGGCGGTTGTTGCCGCGCTCATATTCGAAATCCACCACGAGCTCGCCGGGCTCCAGGAAGTTCACCGGGCCTTCTGCCACCAGCAAATCTCTTACCACGGGGCCGTTCTTCGCATCATACATATTCCCGTACACCGGGTGGAAGCTCTCAGGAACAGCAAACACGCTGCCGAACATGCCCGGAGTCCATGCCTCGGGGGTCCATGCTTCTTCCTGTGAGTGACCATGCTGGCCCACGGACATGACGGACATCGGCGTCTCCAAGCCCATGAAGAGCTTATCCGTCACCGCCACGGTGCCGTGGGTCGTATTACCGGAAATGCTGGGTATGCCACCCTCTGCCGTGGGGATAACCTGCAGCGGGGTAATCGTATCAAAGAACACGGGGTTGCCGTTCGCCTTCAGGGTATATTCCTGGCGCAGGTAGTGTGAGCCATCGCGTAGCACGGCGCGCCATTCCACGCTGAAGCTGCCATCCGGCGCTGTGAAGGTGGTGCTGATAGCCTTGCCCGGCAGCTGGTGGGACACTGTAAGCGAGGAGCTATCGGGGCTTAGCTCGATTATTTGCGGCTCCTCAGCGCGCATGCTTGTGGAGCTGAAGCTGCGGCCATCTGCCAGCTTAATGGTGAACACCGGCTGGCCACCGGCCACCAACTGGGTGCCATCCGCACTCTTCAGGCCACCGAAGGTTACACTACCGTTCTCGCTGCAGAAGGTAGCAGTCAGCAGCTCATTGCTCAAGCTGTAGGTGTTGGCGCTTACTGCGGCTGTAGCCACTCCGGGGGCCGCTCCCGGGTATTCCACCGCCGCCGCACTCATGCCTGCTGCGGCCAGCGTCATTATCAGAAATAGGTTCTTTTGCATAATAGGTGTACGTGCTTTCCGCACTTTATCATACTCTAGCACATTTCACCTGCTTCTGGCAAGCTCATTCTGCCTTATATTGCCCGGAAATTACGCCGCCGCCGCCTCTTGTTATGCAAAAAAATCGCTGCTCCTTTCGGAACAGCGATTTTTTTAGAATTGTCAACCGTGCGTGGCAATTACTTGCGACGGTGACGCTTGCCACGCCAAAGTCGCTTTAGCGACGACGGCGGCGAGCGGCCAGGCCAGCCAGAGCCAGAAGGCTCAGAGTAGCGGTGGTGGGCTCGGGAACGGTATAGGTCAGGGAAGCATTGGTGATGCTACTTACACCCTGATTAGCGGCCTCACCTGTATCCATAATCAGCTTAATGTCGCTCAAATCTACGACATAACCCGTCTCAATAATAGAGGTGGTACCATTTGTCATGCCCAGAGTCACCACTGAACCAGCTTCCGTTACGTCCAGAGTAATGGACATGCCTTTAATTCCAGGCTGAGCATTACCTCCGTTTGTATCCTTAGATACCCAGCTGTCAAGCAGGGTATCCGTCGTGGTACCAGAGGAAGTCCAAGTGTACACAGTTTTATCAGCGCTGATAGTAGAGGCGGTCACCCAAGCGCGATCATTGGCATCGGTGTTCTCCATGGCAACATAGTTACCGGCCTGAGTAAATACACCCCAATTTTCGGCGAGTTGAAGAATATAACCAGAACCATAGCCGTTGAAATCTGAACCACCAATGGTGAGGGTCAGAGTATACTCTGTGGGATTGAGCTTACTAATAGTGGTTAACTGAGAGTTAAAGTTTTCCAGTGTAAGCGCCGTAGTATCAGCAGCTGCTACACCTGCCAGAGCCATAAGAGCGATAAGCGTCTTTTTCATGTTTTGTGTGTGGTGTGTGTTAATTTTAGAGATAAGCGGTTGCTCGTGCAGGGGTACCCGTTTCCACGCGCGTCGGAATGCTGAGAGACCTGCCCCG